>CAMJRX010000003.1 GCA_946408355.1 uncultured Selenomonadales bacterium | reverse complement strand
TAGAAGTTTTAGGTAAAGAAAATGCGCCAGGCGTCGAAATTCGCGGAATTTTACGTAGTCACGGCATCGACGAAGATTTTCCGCCAGATGTGCAAGCCGAAGCGTCGCGAATCGAACTGGAGCCGAGTGAATTTGAAATTTCTAAGCGAATAGACCGCCGAAATTTAAAAATCGTCACTATCGACGGCGAAGACGCTAAAGATTTGGACGACGGAGTTTACGCCGAAGAACGCGACGGCGAATTTTTTTTAGGCGTTTATATTGCGGACGTCAGTCACTACGTAAAACCGAAAACTGCCCTTGACCGCGAGGCTTTTGAGCGCGGCACGAGTATTTATCCCGTTGATAGGGTTGTTCCAATGCTCCCAACCGAACTTTCTAACGGAATTTGCAGTTTAAATGACGGCGTTGACCGTTTAGCTATGGCTTGCGAGATGAAAATTAATTCTGCGGGGCGCGTCGTCGATTATAAAATTTTTCCGACGGTGATTCACGTTTTTAAGCGATTAAGTTACACGCAAGTCAATAAATTTCTCGACGGCGATAAAAATCTTTCCGATTGCGCAGAAAATCTTAATGCATTGAAAAAAATTCACGGCTTGAGGAAAAAAATTCGCTCTGAACGCGGCGCGATTGACTTCGACTTGCCCGAAATGAAAATTATTTTGAACGCGGCAGGTAAACCACTCGAAATAACTAAAAGAATTCAAACAATCGGCGAATCAATTATCGAAGAGTGCATGCTTTTGGCAAATGAAACGGTCGCCGAACATACAATCCGCAATAAAATTCCGAGTTTATATCGCGTGCACGAATTGCCGTCGTCTGATAAAGTTTTGACGCTAAATCAACTGCTTGCACACTTCAGTTTACATATAAATAAGGGTAAAGAGCCATCAGAATTCCAAAAAGTTTTATCTAAGGTAAAAAATTTGCCCGCAGAAAAAGTTATAACGAGTTATGCCCTGCGGACAATGCAACAAGCGCGATATTCGCCGGAAAATTTAGGACACTTCGGATTGGCGGCGAAATTTTATACGCATTTTACTTCGCCGATAAGACGTTACCCAGATTTAATCGTTCACAGGGCATTAAGAGGAACTTTAATAAAAAATATGGACGAAATATCGCGTCAAAGTTCGGAACGGGAGCGGCGAGCAATAGAAATTGAGCGCGAGGCATTGGATTTAAAAGCAGTTGAGTACATGGAACGGTTCGTTGGGCAAAATTTCGACGGCGTGATAGAATCTGTGACGAATTTTGGATTTTTCGTGGAGTTGGACAACGGCGTCGACGGATTAGTTCGGGCGGCGGACTTGAAAGGCGATTATTATGCGTTCGTTGAGCAGGAATTTGCTTTGATAGGCACGCGGACGGGCAAAAGTTATCATATCGGGGACAACGTGCGAGTAAAATTGACTTCGGCGAACAAAAAATTGCGGCAGTTGACGTTTGAACTGATTAGCGACGTTGCGAACCGAGATTTAATAGTGGAGGGATTCTAATGTCAGTAGAAAATGTAGAAAAATTCATCGACAGAATCGGGCAAGAAGAGAAATTTTTGGCGAAGTTGAAAGCGAAAGGCAATCCGTACTCGAAATACGACCGTTACAGCTACGCGGAGAATATTCTTGCGCCTTTAGCAGAAGAAATGGGCGTTCCGTTCTATTTAGAGGACTGGTTGGAGTGGCGCGAGGACATGTTAGCTGGAATTTTAGAGGAAGTTGAGCGTCGCAAGCATTAAAAATTAAATTAGTAAGTAAAAATCTCTCATGCGAGTGCTTGAGAGAAATTTTTTTGTCTTGAACGCGAAAATATAGACGCGAGCCTCGAAAAAATTTTTTGAAACGAAATTTTACGTTCCGAAGGCATTTTGAAGACGATTTCATGGCTTGAAAATAATTTTGGGGCTTTGAAATGGATTTGGAAGTTTGAAAACGGTTTTGAAGTTTGATTTTGCGGTTTGAAGTTGATTTGGAAGTTTGAAACTTACTTTGAAGTTTGATTTTGCGGTTTGAAGTTGATTTGGAAGTTTGAAACTTGCTTTGAAGTTTAATTTTGGGCTTTGAAAATGATTTTGAGGCTCTGAAATCGTTTTGAACGTCTAAAAACGGTTTTGAGGGCGATTTTTTTGTTCAAAGTGGAAAATCCGTAATAGCGGATTTTTCAAGTTAGCTAAATGGCGTTATGGCGCGATTTAATAAAAAGCCTCTGATTTAGGGGCTTAAAAGTGGTGTAAAAATCCCAAATACGGGACAAAAATCCGTAATAGCGGATTTTTCACGTTGAGAAATTTTTGACAGCGGAAAAATTTTTAGCTAAACTATGTAACGAAATGGGAAATCAAACGTATAAGCTACAGAAAACAATTTGGAGGTTGATAACATGGATACAAAGGAAAAAATCGCGGACGAAATGCTCACTGACGACGAACTCGACAACGTAGCTGGCGGAAAAGCATGGCAAATGGCGGATGACAGCCGCTTTCTGAATGTACTTTTGGCAGGCAAACCCGGTCAATGCGACCGTTACGGTTCATGGAAAATGTATTGGTCAAACGGATGTTATATTGGGGAAATAGAAAACGCGTGGTCGCATGTCGGTATTGAAGCACACTTGAATTCCGGTTTTATAGGCAATAAATATAAGATTATGGGTACCGATCAATCACTCACGCAGGAACAGGCTCGGCAGTACGCAATGAACTATGTCGGCAGGCAACTGAAAGAATCTGATTGGAATTGGTAAAAAAATCGTCACGGCAGTAAAAAAAGCCCTTCGGCGAGTGTCGGAGGGTTTTTTGTATTTTGGCGGTCGTAATGGTAAAATTGACGTCGGAGGCTGATAATATGGAAAATGCGAAAAAACTTTTGGAGGCAGGCAAACCCCGCGAGGCATTGGAGCGATTGAAAAAACTTTTACAGACGGCGGAGGAATGGCGCGTACATGAATTAATCGGGGCATGTTTCCACGATTTGTGCAACGCAGAGGGAGCCGCGCAGGCATATTTCAACGCGGCGATGACAGATAAATTTTTACGCAGTCAACGGGCGCATTTCTCGAATTATTTGTTCGCATTGCATTATTTGCCACAACTCAACGCGCCAACTTTGATTCACGAGCTTGAAATTTACAATTCACTTTATCGCGAGGCAGAAATTTTACCGCCGGTAGAAAAAACGTCCGAGAAAATATCCGTAGCGTTCATATCGCCGAATTTTTGCGACTCATCAGCGGCGAGATTTTACGAGGCGTTATTAACGGATTATGACCGCGAAAAATTTTCTGTGACGGCGTGGAGTTTGTCTAAGGAAGAAGATTATTTTACTAAAAAAATTAGGCGCAATGTTGACGGATATTTTGAGATAGCGGAAATAAGTTTTGCGGAGGCGGCTGAAAAAATTCGTGACGCGGGAACAGATATTTTGATAGACTTGGGCGGACACACGGAGGGCGGCTCAACTTTACAAATTGCGGCGTACAAACCTGCGCGGTTTCAAATGACGGGCATAGGCTATTTTGATTCGACGGGCGCAGATTTTATTGATTACTTTATCGGCGACGAATTTTTAACTGTTCACGACGAAATTTTTACCGAAAAGATTTTGCAACTAAAAAATGCGTTTGCCTTTCGCCCGAATGCCCGAATGATTCGCGAAAAAAATTCCCGCCGAGCATTTCCGCACAAAAATTTTACGTTCGGTAGTTTGAATAACTTTATGAAACTTAGCGACGATTATCTTAACGCCGTAAAAAATATTTTGGACGCCTTACCCGACGCGAAAATTATTTTCAGAGACACGACGCCGCTTAAAAGTCGACAAGTTGAGCTTATTGAGCGGCTGAAAAGTTTTGGGATTGAACGTGCGGAAGTTCGACGTGGCGAAAATAATTTCTTTACGGATTACAGCGAGATTGATTTAATTTTGGACACGTTCCCTTATCCGGGCGGCATGATGACGGCTTTGGCGTTGTATATGGGCGTTCCGGTTTTAAATTTGTGTGGAGAATTGCCGCATACACGAACGGGCGCAGATATTTTAAAAATTTCGGGCGTCGACGGGCTGATTGTTTATAATTTTGATACTTACATAAAAAAAGCCGTTGAACTTGCGACGAATCGGGCGAAATTGGCGGCGTTGACAGAAAAAATTTCCGCTGATAAACTAACTGACACGAAAACTTTTGTCGAAGATTTTTATAAACGTTTGGAGCTGTTAATATGATTAATAATTTTGAGCGGCGCGGGCTGTTGCAGTTCGTGTCGCCTAATTTTTTGCCAGTGACAGTCTTATTAATTGAAGGCGAAGAATTTTTATCGAACTTGAGAGAAATTTTGCCCGCCGCGCAGATAGCATTATTAAAAAAAGAATCGTCGACGGAAATAAAAAAACTCTGCGACGAATACAGAGCCGATTTAATCGGAGAATTACCGACCGCGCCGAAAATGTTTGAATTAATAATTGCGAAAGATATTTTGACTGTCGGAGAAAATTTTTATGCTATGTTAATGGCGTTCAATCATCTGTTAAAAGATTCAGGCGCATTGTTGACGGAATTTTATAATGTGCGGTTTGTTAAAGTGCTAGAAAATTTACGACGCGGAAGATTTTTTAATAACGAGCAACGACTTTGGGCTAAGGCTGACGTGGTAAAACTTTTAGACGAGGCGATTTATAAAGAAATACATTTTTTGCCCGGCAAGCGTGAAGATATTTCTGCTACGGAGTGGGAAAATTTCGGTTTTGACAATTATAACGACGACTTGACGACAAAAATTTGGTTGGTGAAGGCTTGCAAGTGTACTGCTGAAGTTGCCGCGTTGAAAGAATTGTTTACGCCCGAAGTCCGCGCAGATTTATCAAGAATTTTGCACAGAATCGAGTATAAAATTGACGTGGAGGAAAATTTTCAACGATTAACGGAGCTTTGCGAGCGCGAAGGCATTTTCGACGAATATTTGAGCGATTTTATTGAGCAAGTGGTCATTCATGCGGCGGCAAAGGATTTTATTAAGGCGCGAGTGGGATTAAATTAATTTGTCGCGCCGAATATTAGCAAAAGTCTTGCCGAAAAGCGTGAAGGCCTTTATAATTTGCGCAAAAGGAGGTTTTAGCTTGAACATTTTCAAAACATTTGTGTTAATGGCTTTGCTAACTGGTTTAATGGTGGCGATAGGCGGCGCGATTGGTGATTCGATGGGCGCGATGATTATGTTAGTTATAGCAATCGGCATGAATTTTTTCAGCTATTGGTTCAGCGATTCGATTGTTTTAAAAAGTTACGATGCCCGCGAAGTTTCCGATAAAGACGCGCCGCAACTCTACGGCATTGTTGAAAAACTTGCGCAAAATGCAAAGTTGCCAATGCCTCGCGTCTACATAATTGATAGCGACGCTCCGAATGCCTTCGCGACAGGCAGAAATCCCGACAATGCGGCGGTTGCAGTTACGACAGGTTTGATGAAAGCTCTTGACTACAACGAAATTTCCGGCGTGCTCGGTCATGAATTGGCGCACGTCAAGCACAGAGATATTTTAATCGGGACAATCGCAGCGTCTATGGCGGGCGTCATTTCTATGGTTGCAGATATTGTTCAATGGGGCGCGATTTTCGGCACACGCTCTGATGACGATGATAACGGCGGGATTGTCGGATTACTCGCGACGATAATTCTTGCGCCGATTGCCGCCACGCTGATTCAACTTGCCGTGTCGCGTTCGAGGGAATATGACGCAGATAAAACTGGCGGCGAAATTTGCGGCAATCCGATTTATCTTGCCAATGCTTTAGAGAAAATTGAATATCACGCACAACACTATGCACCAATGGATAAAGCGGGAACGGCAACTGCTCACATGTTTATAATCAATCCGTTGGAGAATTCCAAAAAGGCATTGAAGAATTTATTTTCGACGCACCCCGACACCGACGACAGAATTGCTCATCTGCGCGAACAAGCTAGAGATATGCGCTTGCTTGCATAAAAATTTAGAGCCGCTCAAATCGAACGGCTCGTTTTGTTTTCGTTATGAAATTATTTTAATGCACGCGACGCAATGTCTCGGCGATAGTGAACGTCATCAAAATGAATAACTTCGACGCAACGATAAACTTTGTCGACAGCCTCGCGCAAAGTTGGTGCCGTAATCGTAACGCCCAGAACGCGCCCGCCATTTGTGACAAGTTCATCGTTTAAAATTTTCGTGCCCGCGTGGAAAATCATTGCGCCTAAAGCTTTAGCCTTTACAATGCCGTCAATCGGCAAATTTTTTTTGTAAGCCTTCGGATAACCGCCGCTCGCCATAATTACGCAGACTGCACTTTGATTGCTCCACGAAATTTTTTTATCAGCCAAATTGCCCGCCGCGCAGGCGTCCATAAGCTCCAACAAATCGCTTTCCATAAGCGGCAAAACAACTTGCGTTTCAGGGTCGCCGAATCGGCAATTAAACTCTACAACTTTAGGCTCGCCGTTGACAATCATCAATCCCGCGTAGAGGCAACCGCGATAAATAATTCCCTCTGCCTTGAGAGCGGCGATTGTCGGCTTAAGAATTTTTTCTTCAACCTGCGCGGCAATATTTTCGTCAACGACAGGTGCGGGCGCATAAGCTCCCATGCCGCCGGTATTTAAGCCTTTGTCGCCGTCAAAAACTCTTTTGTGATCCTGCGCGGCAATCAACGGTAAAATTTTTTCCCCGTCCGTCAACGCAAGAACAGAGGCTTCCTCGCCGTCCATAAATTCTTCCACGACGATTTTATTGCCAGCCGCGCCAAAAGTTTTCATCTCGTCGACTGCGCTCAATGCCTCGTCCAAATTTTGCGCAACGATAACGCCCTTACCCGCCGCCAATCCGTCAGCTTTGATAACTATTGGGAAAATATTTTTTTCTTGAATAAAAATCTTCGCGGCGTCGGGATTGTCGAAAACTTCAAAATCAGCAGTCGGTATGCCGTATTTCTTCATGAGTTGCTTAGCAAAAATTTTCGAGCCTTCAATCTGTGCGGCAATTTTTTTCGGACCAAAAGCTTTAATGCCCGCCGCGTCGAGTTTGTCAGCTAAACCATTTACCAGCGGAGCTTCAGGACCGATAACAACCAAATCAATCGCATTGGCTTTTGCAAAATTTACGAGCGCGGCATTGTCTTCGATTGAAATATTTTCGACACATTCGGCAAAGTTAGCAACGCCGGGGCTGCCGGGTATAGCGAAAAACTTTTCAAGCAACGGACTTTGCGAAATTTTCCATGCAAGCGCGTGTTCGCGACCGCCGCCGCCGATTAGTAAAACATTCATGAGAAAACCTCACTTAACGTCCAAAATCTCAAACTCAAGGATGCCCGCCGGAGCATGAACTTGAACCTTTACGCCCGCGCCTTTTTCGAGAAGGGCAGCTCCAAGCGGTGATTCGTCCGAAATTTTATTATTATCGGGATCAGCCTCCGTTGAGCCGACTATCATATAAGTTTCCATCGCGTCAAGTTCTACGTCGCGCACAGTTACTGTACTGCCAATCGTGACTTTGCCCGTAGGAGCTGCCGAATGAATAATTTCGCTATTGCGAAGTTTAGCTTCCAGTTCGCTGATTTCGCTTTCAAGGCGACCTTGCTCGTTTTTGGCGTCGTCATATTCGGAATTCTCGCTAAGGTCACCCAAAGCTATTGCCGCCTTGAGACGCTCGGAAACTTCAATGCGTCCCACACTCTTTAAATAGTCCAACTTCTCAACCAGCTTGTTATAGCCGTCTTGAGTCAGCATGATTTTTTTATCAGCCATATTTAATTAGTCCTCCAGGAATTTTTCTCCGTCAAAGGCGCGGTGTTCGCCAGGCGTCGTTGGCGACCAAATCGCGGGTGTTCTCGCCATCAACAAAAATTTTTGCGACGGTTTCCAGCGCGGATAATCAACGCGGTGCATTGCTACGAAACTTTTTAATCTAGTCCGTAAGGCAAATTCAGTTGCGCCCATTTCTTGCGAAGAGCCTAACCTCCCGTCAATGGGGAAAAACGCAATGTCAGCCTCCATGCCGTCAAGCCGTTTCATTTGCCGCTTAAAAACTTTCTCAGCCAATTCTATATTTTCTGGTGTATCGTCTTCCCAATGCCACCAGTTAAAATCGCCCGCATGGAAAATTTTCTTGCCGGAAGGCGTCTCAACCCAGAAAGAAATCCCGACATCAGTTGAATCATACGCACGAACTTTAATCGCGCCGTCTGTCCATTCCGTGTAGCGTTTCATGTAAATAATTTTTTCTTTCGGGAAGATTTTAACGCGCTTGGTATGCTTTATGTCGTTGCCGAAAATGTAGCGCGTGGTATTCTGCGCATAAGCCCGAATGTGCGTGCTGAAGTGGTCAAAGTGCGCGTGTGTAACAAAAATATACAGCCTGTCAAAGTCCCCTTTATCATAGGCGGCGTCGACGATTCCCTCCGGATCCTCGTAATCGTCAAATACCAGCAGAGTTTTTCCGTCGCGAATCATGAAACCGCTGTTCAACAAGTAATTAATGTCCATAGAACTCTTTTTCCTCCCTCGACCGACAGTAGATTTTTTTGTAAGCCGGTCGCCCCTAATCTATAAGTGTGTTAAAAGAAAATTTTTTAATCGCCTCCCGTAACGTGTACTTTTATTTTTTCGTCAATGTTGACGACCTTTAATTCAATCATCGCCGCGATTAGCTAAAGCGTCTTGGATTTTTTGTTCAATTTCCGGATTAATTTTTTGGTCGGTGCGGTACTTAACGTTTTGGCGATTGGGACGAGTGAATCCGCGCCCCATAACTTCGCTTGCAGATAATATTAACATAAATGCATTTTTATCAACAGTATTGACGACAATTTTTATCTTAGCGATTTGCGTCATGCTAACGACGACCATAACAAGCTTTTTTGGTGCTCCGGTATATGCGCCCTCGCCGTTGAGAAAAGTTACGCCGCGCCCAATGTCGGCAATAATTCCGTCGGCAATGTCCTTTGCGTGGTCGGAAATAATCAGAATCGCTTTGCGCTGATTTATACCGTCAATAACTTTGTTAGTCATCTGCGAGGTAACATACATACAAATTAGCGTAAACAGCGCGGAACTTACATTAAACAGCCCGCCAGCCACCATTACGATTAAGCAGTTAAAGCCGAAAATAACCGAGCCAATGTCCATTGAGTAATATTTTTTAAAAATCGCGCCGAGTATGTCGAAACCGCCCGTCGAGCCGTTCATGCGGAAAACAATCCCGTAACCTATGCCGTTAAAAATTCCGCCGTAAATCGAGGCAAGCATTAAATCTTGTGTGGGAGTATACGCCGCTAAAAATTTCGTAGCGTCCAGCGCGAATGAAAACATTAACGTCCCGATAACCACGTCGATTGTATATTTTCTGCCGAGAAGTTTATACGACGCGATTAATAGCGGCACATTATAAGCCAGCGTCTGTGCGCCGATTGGCAAGCCCGCCAAAAAATAAAAAATAATCGCAATGCCCGTTACGCCGCCCGTTAACAGGCTACTCGGCACTACGAACGTATTAATTGACGCGGCGGCAATCAAGCAACCTGCCATAATCCCCAGATATTTTAGCGGATTCCACCTAACTAGCATTGAGGTCAGTTTCATTTAAAAATTTTCCCCCCTTTCGCGCATATGCAAGGGATTATAGCACAAAATTTTATTTTTGGCGCAAGTTTTTTTTAAAATTTTTTATAGCTATCAGTGATTCGCCCTATGATAAATTTTCAAAACTAAATCGCGGTCGAGAGGTTGAAATGTCGCAACTTTTTGCGTGCCATTTGAAGTAACCATATCTGCTAAAAATTTTAATTCGTCGTCGCTTTGAATACCTATTCCCAGTTCGGAAAAATTCGTTGGCATGCCCAGTTCACGGAAATAATTTTCCATAGCGTCGATACCTGCGCGGGCGCATTCGTCAATCGTTCCGTCCGTTATTCCGAAAATTTTTTCTGCAAAGTTTGCAAAGCGTTCAGGCTTAACAGTGTAAACGGTCCTCGCCCATGCCGCCCAAACTGCAGTCAAGCTCGCGCCGTGCGCCACGTCATAACGCCCGCTAAGTTCGTGCCCTAATTTATGCGCGGAAAAATCTCTGTCGCGTCCAAGCCCCGTAAAACCCGTATGCGACACCGAACCGCACCACATTATTTCGCTCATGGCGTGCAAGTCTTGAGGATTTTTAAGAAGTGCTTTCGATTGCGCCATAACATTTTTAATCAGCGACTCAGCAACCATATCCGTAAATTCATTGCCATCAATCTTGCTAAAATATCTTTCAAGGGTGTGCATGATAATATCGGCAATTCCGCAAATCAACGGGTAATGCGGAACCGTCAACGCGAATTCGGGATTCATAATCGCAAATACCGGACGCGGCGTAATTGTTCCCATTTTCTTGCCAGTATCTTCATTCGTCAAAACAGCAGAGTCAGAAGTTTCAGAGCCTGCCGCCGCTATCGTCAAGATTGCTCCGACTGGTAAAGATTTTTCGAGATTAACTTTCTTAGTCCAATGCTCCCAAATGTCAACGTCGGGATTAGCCGCGCCAAGTGCGACTGCCTTAGCCGTGTCGATAACACTGCCGCCGCCGACAGCCAACACGAAATTTATTTTAGCGTCAATTGCCTCTTGAATAGCTTGACGAGCAAAACTCAAGCGCGGATTCGGTTTGACGCCGCCCAAAATTTTTAACTCAAAATCGATAAGCAAATTTTTAACTTTATCAATAAGCCCGCTCTTAATCGCACTGCCGCCGCCGTAAAGAATCATAACTTTGGAGCCGCCATATTTGCGAATTTTTTCTGCGACGTGATTTTCCGCGCCAACCCCGAAAATTATTTCCGTCGGGCAAAAATATTCAAAGCTGTGCATATGTAAATCCTCCACTTTTTAAAACTTTTACAGCTGAATTGTACAACTTTATGGCGATTTACGCAACATTTGCAACAAAAAAGACCCGCTTTAACGAGCCCTTTTTAAAAATTTTATTTAGTTAAAGTGTTCATGCGTTCTAGCGGCGTGCTCAAATCCATATGCCCAGAAAGAGTTTCAATTTCTTTGCCGTCTACTAAAAATTTCACGCGCTTGACTTCAGGAAAATTAGTCAGCGTGTCGACAATCGAGCCGATTAGAAATTCCTCGCCCGTCGAGCCGCCAACAAAGCCCTTTAAAATACTTCCGTCAAAGTCAACCGTCGCAAGCCCGTCTCTAACTGTGACACTTCTAATCGCCGCATTCTTTGGGAAAATTCGCGTCAAGTTTTCTTCGGCAGGTTCCTCCATTAAAGTTTCAACGGCGGCGGTGTATTTATCAACCGAATCATCAACAATTATTTTGCGTTCGACTTCGACGAGTTTCATGCCCGAATCGTCGGGATAATAAACTTTTATGTTCATTGATTGTTCCGTCTGCTCATTTTTAGCGGGCTGATTTTCCGTAGTTCTAACTGGCTTGTCAGGTGCGGTTTTTTGTTCTGGTTTAGTTTCGGGTTTAACGTCGGGTTTTGTCTGCGCGGGCGTTTCAGTTGGTTTAGCTGGCGGTTCTTCAGTCGGAGGTTTATCGCAACCCGCTGTAAACAGAAGGAGCGCGAGCATTGCCGGCACTAAAATTTTCTTCACGATTAATCAAATCCTCCTTGATTGAAATAGCGATTGACGGCATTTGTAATTGCCTGCGCAAGCTTCTGTTGATAATCGTCGCTTGCCAATAATTTTTCTTCGCGTGGATTTGTGATAAAGCCCAGCTCAATCAGCGAGGCGGGACATTGCGAATGCGTCATGACATAAAATCTTGCCGCCTTGACGCCGCGATTGTTCAAACCGCCGAGCCGCTCAAGTTCCTCGTTTAACAGTCGGGCGAGGCGAGCACCTTTAACGGCGGTCGGCGCGTGATAAGTTTCCATGCCGTTTGCTTTACCGTTTGAAAAGGCGTTGCAGTGGACGCTGATAAAAAGTGCGGCATTGGGCGGAGCCTTATTGACACGCGCTTGAAGTTCTGTAGCGTCTGATACGCCTGGTGCGGCAACGTCAATATCAGTCGTGCGCGTCATAACAACTTGATAGCCCGAATCCGCTAAAAGTTTCTGCGCCTTGAGTGAGACTGCCAACGAAACAGATTTTTCCGTAACGCCAGTAGGACCGATTGCGCCCGCGTCAGAGCCTCCATGACCAGGATCAATCACGATAATTTTTTCGCCGCCATTATATTGATACAAATCGTTCTGCGCGGCAAATTTTTTTACGTCGATAATAATTTGGGCATCTTTTTTTTCAGCGCGATTGGCAGGCTCAAGATTAATCGTTGCGTCGCCGCTTTCCATTATCGGCTTGAAATTAATTTGGATACTTGTAAATTCTTTTTTAGTTTCGTTGACGAGAATTTTTTCAATAAGATTTTTTGCGGCGGGCTGAATTTTCATGCCCGAAACGCGGCTAACTCTGCCGGGCAAGGCGTTATCAATTTCGATACGCATGCTATCCAACGAAAAATTGGAAGAAATATCGCTGTTGTCGAGCCGTCCGCCGCGATAAGAAATTTCAATCCGCACAGTTTCTTTGTCCAGTTCGTAGGCATTTATCCCCGTGAGTTCGGCGGGTTTAGCGTAAGCCGTCGCCGATAAAATCAGGACAATCAGCAGATTGAAACACGTTAGAAATTTTTTCAGCAAATTAACTCCTCATTCCTCATTTCTCATACTCAAGTGTTTTTCAAAAGTTCGCGTGCCTCGTTGAGTGCCTCAGCTGTCTTGTCAGCGTTGCGAGAAATTTTAATTGTGAGATATTCGCCTTCGCCCGCGCCTTCCGGCAAAAAATCTGCAGGCAAAACGAATTCGCGAAACTCGTCCTCGTCCTCTTCAAGCAAGAAAACGGCCGTCGCTGAACCGTCCTCAAGCTCTTCGATTCGGTCAAGGTACGCGCTAATTTCCTTTGCGTCATTCATGATTAATCACCCCTTTTTATTTTTCTCCGCTTCCAATTTCGCTTCCATCTCTTTTTTTCTGGCGAGCCACGTATCGATCCAATCCTCATTATTTTCAGGCTTAACGGAAAAATTTTTGCCGTCGCTAGTTATGGTGATTGTACCGTTCCAACGTGTGCAGAGAATATTTTTCTTGTCAATGCCTTGCGCCAAATAATTTTCGAGCGGTGGACGATTCGGCTGACCATAAGCCATATTATTTTTTTCTTTATTGCCCGCGCTGATTAAAACATAACTAGGATCAACTGCCGCGATAAATTTTTTACCTGACGCGGAGGCAATACCATGATGTCCCGATTTGAGAACGTTGCATTTTAAATCCTCTGCGGCATTGTTCGCTAAAATTTTCGCTTCGGATTTTTTTTCGCAATCGCCGGTAAGCATCATAGAAAATCTTACGTAAGTGAGCTTGCCGACTATACTGCCGTTGTTTACGTTGTACTCTTTATCTTTTTTGTCTACGTTCCCGCCATTAACTGTCTTAACAAATTCATCAGTTGGAAAGAGAACCTTGAATTTAACATTGTCGCCGAAATCCAAAACGTCGCCGGCTTTTAATTTTTGACGAGTTACACTATCTTTAGCCGCGATTGCCCTCATGTAATTTAAATAGTAAGGCGAACTTGACACTACGCCGTTATCGTAAACCGTACCAACAGAAATTTTTTCAAGGTAGGGATTTTCGGCGAGTTCTTTATCACTCGGATTGATTAAAATTTTCGCGTTGCCGATATGGTCGCCGTGCGGGTGAGTTAAAATCAGCTTGTCAATTTTCGTGACGGATAATTTTTCAAGTTCGCTAATAAAGCGCGGGCGTTCTTTGTCATGTCCCGTATCGATTAAAATAGTCTGTTCACTTGTACGAATTAAAATCGCGTCGCCGTGCCCGACGTTTAGCATAGAGATTTGCAGATTGCCTTTAACGTCAGACAAGTGATTTGCTGAATAGTCTTTAACAGCGGCTTTAGTATCGCAACCGCTGAAAACAAACGTCGCCAGCAAGAGTACAGCTAAAAAAATTTTTTTCATAACATATCCTTTCGTTACTTCTTTTTATCCTTCTGTTTTTTGGTTATCCACTTGTTAACCCAATCCTCGTTGTCTTCGGATTGAACGGAAAAACTTTTGCCGTCGCTTGTAACTGTAATTGTTCCGTTCCAGCGCGTGCAAAGAATATTTTTCTTGTCAATGCCTTGCTCAAGATAATTTTTGAGCGGCTCAAGGTGCGGATGCCCATAAGTATTGCGGCGTTCTTCCTCCGGTCCACACGAAATTAAAACGTAACTGGGATTGACTGCCGCGACAAAATCTTTAGTCGACGCGGTATAACTTCCGTGATGTCCCGACTTGAGTACGTCACATTTTAAAGCCTTAGCCTTATTTTTTGCTAAGATAGCCGATTCAGCTTCCTTTTCGGCGTCGCCAGTGAACATCATAGAAAATTTTTTGTAAGTGAGTTTGCCGACGATGGATTCATTGTTCGGGTCGGATTTTTGTTTTTCGTCGTTAACTGCCGCGACAAGTTCTGGCGTCGGGTAGAGGACATTAAACTTAACGGAGTTTCCAAAGTCGAGAGTGTCGCCAGCTTTTAGCGCAGTGTGAGTAATACCCTTCGTGTCGATAGCCTTCATGTAACTTTTATACAACGGCGAAGTCGAGGCAATGCCGTTGTCGTAAACTTCAGCGACGGAAATTTTTTCGAGGTAAGGATTCGCGTTGAGTTCCTTTTTGCTCGGATTGATTAAAGCTTTTGCGCTACCGATATGGTCGGCATGCGGGTGCGTCAAAATCAACTTATCAATCTTCGTAACGGACAATCTTTCGAGTTCTTTAATTAAGAGGTCTCGTTCGTCGGTGTCGCTCGTATCGATTAAAACAGTTTGCTTGCCGGTTTGAATTAAAATCGCGTCGCCCTGCCCGACGTTTAGCATAGAAATTTTCAAGTTGCCTTTGACGTCCTGCGCGGGTGCGGCTTGAGCGTCGTCTTTTACTTCAGCTTGAGTTTCTTGCTTAGGCTCCTCTTTAGCTTGTCCACCACAGCCGCCGAGTATAAACGCCATAAGCAAAAGTGTCGCCATTAAAATTTTTTTCATTGAATCATCCTTTCTTGTCTTTATTGTAGAGAATGTAAAGCCGAATGAGTTTCGTCACCGTCCAAAATGCGAACGACGCGATATAAATTTTGTCGAGCAACGAGAGGTTGCTGTAATCGAAATGAATAAACAAGAATATCGCCGCTAATATAATCAATGTGTCGAATTTGTCAAATGCTTTTTTTAAAAGTTCCAGCAAATTTTTTCGCCTCCTTTTTGCTACCGATTATATCATGTTTATTTCATGTTTGACAAAGACTTTTGCAAAAAATTTTTGTTTGACTTAAAGGCTAGTTTATGGTTTATTTTGTTGCGGGAGGTGCGTTATGAGAAAAATTTTTATGCTGATAATTTGCGTAGCGTTTGTGAATATTTTCAGCGCGTGCGGTGCGCAAAATTCAGCCGAAGAAAAAATTACAAAGGAGGCTACTCAAGAAATGAGCACAAGTTTTTTCAGCGAAAGCGTTGCATTGAACAGCGGATTTAATATGCCGCGTTTGGGTTTAGGCACGTGGACGCTTGACGACGACACGGCGGAAGATTGCGTTTACTACGCGCTAAAGGTTGGCTATCGATTGATTGACACGGCAAGATATTACGGTAACGAAGTCGGCGTTGGTAGAGGAATTCGGCGGGCGATTGACGACGGCATTGCAAGCCGCGAGGAAATTTTTATCACATCAAAGATTATGCCCGGCGATTACAATTCCCCCGACACCGCGATTGATAATTCCCTAAAAAGTTTGAATTTGGATTATATCGACTTGATGTTGATTCACCAGCCAGGCTACAACGACGAGGAAGTTTATCGGGCGTTGGAGCGCGGGGTTAAGGCGGGAAAAATCCGTTCAATCGGCATTTCCAATTACTACACGCCGCGAGACTTCGACAGGATAAAAAATATCGCGACGATTGTCCCAGCCGTGATTCAAAACGAAAATCACCCTTACTATCAGAATGAAGAGCTTCAAACTTACGTAAAAAAATTTGGCACGGTTATAGAAAGCTGGTATCCATTTGGCGGCAGAGGCAACACGCAGAAAATTTTCAACGACGCGACGATTCAAAGTCTCGCTAAAAAATATTCTAAGACGCCCGCGCAGATTATTTTGCGTTGGCAATTTCAAGCTGGCTATGTCGTAATTCCAGGTTCGTCGAATAAAAATCACATCGCGGAGAATTTTAATATTTTTGACTTCCGATTGACGCCTGAAGATATGGAACTTATGCGCGGCTTAAATAAAAATCGCCGTTTTGAAAATTGGTAACTTCGCCGTGTAATGAATTCGTTTCGGCAACATATAAGCTTTAGAAAAACTTTTGGAGGCGATTGAAATGACGAACGAATTCCTTACCAACGTACAACTCGACACGGTTTGCGGTGCAAATCAAATTCCAATGATAAAAGAGCCGCCTGCCAATGAAATCCCGCCGCGTCCGAAAACAAATACGGCACGCGAACTGAAAGTCCCGCTAATAACAATAGTTCCGTGTCCTTACATCAAAGATGACGCTTGAAATAACTTGACACAAACCGCCTCGACTATGTTCGGGGCTTTTTTCTTTAGCGAGGCTTGCAATATTTTTCTGCGTATGTTAGCTTAAGCATTATAAAGGAGGCTTATTAATGGAACAACAGATAAAAGATTTGCGCGAACGAGCGGGCGACGCGATAAAAAATTCTGCGACGCTTAAAGAACTCGACGAAGTGCGCGTAAAGTTTTTGGGCAAGAAAGGCGAGCTTACCGGCCTGTTGCGCGGCATGAGTAAACTTTCTGCTGAGGAACGTCCTATTGTCGGCAAAATCGTCAACGAGGCGCGTTCGGAGCTTGAAACTTTAATCGCGGAAAAAAATTCCGAGCTTAAAGCGTCTGAACTTCAAGCAAAATTGGCGTCGGAGAAAATTGACGTGACTTTACCCGGTCGCCGCGTCCACGAAGGGCATTTTCACCCGCTGACGTTGACGCTTAACCGCGTAAAAGAAATTTTCGTGAGCATGGGCTACAGCGTCGAGGAAGGTCCCGAAGTCGAGACGGATTATTATAACTTTGAGGCGTTGAATTTGCCCAAAGACCACCCCGCCCGCGATATGCAAGATTCGTTTTACATTACCGAAGATATTTTGCTTAGAACGCAAACTTCACCGGTGCAAGCGCGGACTATGGAGCGTCATAAAGACAACGAGCCGATAAGAATGATTGCGCCTGGTAGAGTTTATCGCCGCGATGATTATGATGCGTCGCATTCGCCGATGTTCACGCAGGTTGAAGGTTTGGTTATCGACAAGGGGATTTCTTTTGCCGACTTGAAAGGCACGCTTGAGGATTTCTCTAAGAAAATTTTTGGCGAGAAAACTAAAATCCGTTTGCGTCCGAGTTTCTTCCCGTTCACGGAGCCGAGCGCGGAAGTTGATGTTTCGTGCGTCATGTGTCACGGCGCGGGTTGTCGTGTTTGTCAAGGTACGGGCTGGCTTGAAATTTTAGGCGCGGGCATGGTTCATCCCGACGTTTTGAAGATGAGCGGCTACGACCCCGATAAAGTTAGCGGCTTTGCGTTCGGCATGGGCATTGAACGCATTGCAATGTTGACTTACGGGCTTGACGATATGCGCTTGCTTTACGATAACGACGTTAGATTTCTTAAGCAATTTTGAGGCGGTGATTTTGTGCAAGTTTCTACCAAATGGCTGAAAGATTATATTGATATAGACTTGACGGCTGACGAGCTGGCGGAAAAATTTACGCTTGCGGGTATTCCCGTCGAAAATGTGATTCATGCGAGCGAAGGTCTGGAAAAAGTCGTAACTGGACGGATTGAAGAACTTAAAGCTCACCCTGACAGCGACCACTTGTTAATTTGCCAAATGAATATCGGCGAGGAAAATCTCGTGCAAATTATCACGGGCGCGAGCAATGTCGCAGAGGGGCAAATTGTTCCCGTCGCGTTAGTTGGAGCGAATTTACCTTGCGGCAAGAAAATTTCTAAAGGCAAAATGCGCGGCGTCGCGTCAAATGGCATGTTGTGTTCTGCTGACGAATTGAATATCGAGGGCGATTCAAGCGGCATTTATATTTTGCCGGAAGATACGCCCGTTGGAGTGCCCGCCGCTGAAGTTTTAGGGCTTGACGACGATATTTTGGAATTTGAGCTGACGGCTAATCGCGGCGATTGCTTTAGCGTGATTGGTTTGGTTCGCGAGCTGGCTGTTCTTACCAAAAAAACTCCGCGCTTCCCCGAAATTAAATTTGACGAGGACGACGAACGCAACGCAGAAGATTTAGTTAAAATCGGGATTGACGCGCCTGACCTTTGCGGCAGATTTTCTTCGCGTGTGCTGACTAATGTTAAGCTTGCGCCGTCGCCAGATTGGATGGTTAAACGTCTTGAGGGCGCGGGTATGCGTGCGATTAACAATGTTGTTGACGTGACAAATTTTGTAATGTTGGAAATGGGGCAACCGCTCCACGCTTACGACTACGATAAAGTTACGTGGCACCAACTGACTGCGCGGCGTGCTGTTGAAGGCGAACCACTTCATACGCTTGACGACACCAACAGGCTTGCTAAGGGCGGCGAACTCGTAATTGCCGACGCGGAAAAAGCAGCGGGTCTTGCAGGCATTATGGGCGGCTTTGAAAGCGAGATTACTGAGGCAACTAAAACTGTTATCCTTGAGGCAGCAAGTTTTAATTCGGCGTCGATTCGTCGTACAAGTCGCGCTGTAGGTATTCACTCTGAGGCGAGCGGCAGATTTGAGCGCGGCACGAACATTAACGGCACTGTCGTCGCTTTGGACAGGGTTGCGCAACTTTTACAGGAAATGGGCGCGTGCAGTGTTTGCAAGGGCGTCGTCGACGTTTACCCGAATCCAAAGCCCGAAATTAAAATTAAATTCACGCCCGCGCAGATTAATCAACGGCTCGGCACGAACTATAGCGACAAGGAAATTATTGACGTGCTTGAGGCGTTGGGATTTAAAATTGAACCGCTCGGCGTCGTCGACGAATTGACTGATGATGTTGTTGATAAATTTGCTACGGCTACAAAAAATATTGGTAAGGCAGCGCGTGAAATTGGTAAAAAATCTAACGTCGAAAGCTTTATGAAAAATTTCGGAGCGAGTATAGGCGAGTTGTTTAAAAATACCGACGCAAAAGCTCAAGATGAAGTAATAAAAAATTCGGGTGTCGAAGGTTTCATGAAAAATATTAGCGAAACTTTTGGCGGCATTGCTAAGAGTGTCGAGATAAAAATTTCTTCCGCTTACGAGGCGACAGTTCCCGATTGGCGCAATGATGTTAAACTGCCCGATGATTTGTCGGAGGAAGTCGCGAGGATTTACGGCTTTGATAACATTCCGTCGACGCTCCCAAAAGGCAATCAGCAAGGGCGGCAATCGGCGACGCAGAATTTCATTGACAAGATTAAAAATATTTTGTCAGGATTGGGCATGTGCGAGGAACTTTCTTTTGCGTTTACAAGCGAGGCAATGTTTGATAAAATGCGCATTCCTGCTGATAGTGAATTGCGCCGCGCCGTTCCGATTATGAATCCGCTGACGGACGAGGCACCGCTTTTGAGGACAACTTTATTGGCGTCGATATTTGAGAACGCCGCAAGAAATTTCAGCCGCAAAAATGAGGACGTTCGCTTATTTGATGTCGCACCGGTATTTATCCCGAAAAATTTACCCGTAACGGAATTGCCGCTTGAAAAGCAACAAGTTGTTGGGCTTTTAATGGGACGTCGCGAACCAAAAGGTTGGTCGCAAAATCCCGCGCAGATTGATTTCTACGACGCAAAGGGAATTGTCGAGGAATTTTTAGCGGGCTTGTCGATTAATAATTATTTCGTCGAAGCGGGCGAACATTACGCCTTACACCCCGGCAAAACAGCTGTTTTCAAGAAAGGACGCGACATTTTAGTTATGGTCGGCGAAGTGCACCCCGCGGTTGCAGAGGCTTTAGGCATTAAGAAAAAAATTTACGTGTTCGAGGCAGACGTTGAGACCTTACAAAAATTTGCCGCTAAAAAGTTCAGCTTGGAAAGTTTACCTAAATATCCGTCAATCAGCCGCGATTTGGCAATTCTGGTTGAACACGACACGGCGGCGGGCGACGTTGAAAAAATTATCGTAAAGAGTGGCGGAAAATTTTTCAAGGGCGTGACGTTGTTTGACGTTTACACGGGCGAGCGCATTCCTGCCGATAAAAAATCTTTGGCGTTCGCGCTAGAGTTCCGCTCCAATGAACGCACGCTCACCGATGAAGAGGCTGACGAGGCATTCAAAAATATTTTGGCGGCTGTGGAAAAAGACTTCGGCGCAACATTGAGGAGTTGAGATTATGGCGTTGAAGGACGATAAACCTGCCGGCGAAATGCGGCGCGTTGAAGTTGAGATTTTCGGCGAAGTTTATCGCTTGCGCACCGAAGACCCCGACGGCTTGGCAAAACTTGTGCGCATGGTCGATTCGACGATGAAGTCAATTTCACAAAGCACGCGAACTTTTGCGGGCAGTCGCATTGCAGTTTTGGCGGCACTAAAAATCGCTGAGGACTATGTTCAACTCAAAAAAGACTACGATGAACTATTACAGCTTCTCGACGAAAATAAATAATTTGCAATAAAAATTTAATCCCGTCAATATGGCGGGATTTTTTTGTTTAACTGCTAATCATCACGATTGCGGCGTGTAAAGTTGACGCAAGAACAAAGTTGTAAAAACGGCGGCATATAAAGCGGTTTACAATAACTTCCTGCTTTGTTTTAATTGCCAAAATAAAATTGCCGCAAAAATTGCAATGCCCGCAATGTCAGTGACAAGTCCGGGTTTAATCATCATAAGACCGCCCGCGCCCAAAATCACACGTTCCAAAGTTTTCAGCGGCGCGGCAAGATAACCAATTAGCGACGAACTCAACGCGACCATTCCGATTAGTGCCGTCAACAACGATAAACCTAAATGCAAAGTCACACCGTCGAGCAATAAAAGTTCTGGACTTAGGACAAACATATAGGGAATTATGAACGCCGCGATTGCCAGCTTTGACGCATTGATTCCCGTCCTTAGAGCGTTGCCGCCTGATATGCCCGAACCCGCATAAGCCGCGAGTGCTACCGGTGGTGTCACGTCAGCGATTATTCCAAAGTAAAATACAAACATGTGCGCCGCTAACATTGGTACGCCCATTTGAATTAGTGCGGGCGCGGCTATCGTCGAGGTTATAACGTAATTCGCCGTTGTCGGGACGCCCATGCCCAAAAGTATTGCCGTTATCATTGTCAAAAACATGCTGGGCAAAACTAATCCGCCTGATAAATCAAGCAATGCCGACGCTAATTTTAAGCCTACGCCTGTTTTCGTCACGACGCCGATTATAATTCCCGCCGCCGCGCAGGCAACCAATACGCCCAAAACATTTCTTGCGCCCGTCTCCAAACCTTTTACGATTGCGGCAGGTGACATGCGCGTTCCTTTTTTTATTGAGGACACGACGATTGATAAAATTATCGCGACGAGTGCCGCCCGCATTGGCGTATATCCGCTAACCAATAAATAGACGATTACAATCAGCGGGATTGCCAAATGTCCACGAGTTTTTAAAAGTTCGCCGAGCTTAGGTAGTTCAGAGCGAGGAAGTCCTTGCAAATTATTTCTTTTAGCCTCGAAGTGTACGCCGAGCCACACGCCGATAAAATACAACGCCGCAGGAATTACTGCAGCCTTGACGATTTCGACATAAGGGACGCCGACAAATTCCGCCATTAAAAACGCCGCCGCGCCCATGACAGGAGGCATTAATTGCCCGCCTGTTGACGCCGCCGCCTCGACTGCTCCAGCAAAATCTTTGTGATAGCCTAATTTTTTCATCATCGGAATTGTTAATGAGCCGGTACCTACGACATTTGCAACTGATGAGCCGCTGACAGTGCCCATTAACCCACTTGATAAAACTGCAACCTTAGCAGGACCGCCGCTCGCCCAACCTGCGATTGAGTTTGCAACGTCGATAAAAAATTTTCCTAATCCCGTGCCCTCAAGATACGCGCCGAATAAGATAAATAAAAATATAAACGTCGACGACACGCCTAACGGGATTCCGAAAATTCCCTCCGTCGTAAAGTAAACGTGGCTGACAAAATAATCAATCGTCAATCCTCTGTGCGCCAAAAGTCCCGGCATGTACGGACCGGCGAACGCATAAGTTATAAAAAATAAAACGACACAAACCATTGGAATGCCGACAACCCGTCGCGCCGCCTCGATTACTAAAATTATTCCCAACGCGCCGATTAAAACGTCCGTCGAAGTGGGCAACGCCGCCCGCAAAATAAGTTCTTTATAATTTATGACGATATAGGCAGGAGCCGCCGCGCCCAAAATTGCAAGTATTGCGTCAAGCGGGTGAAGTTTATCGCGCCGCCAAGATTTTTTCGTTGGGTAAAGCAGAAATGATAAACACAGTCCAAATCCCAAATGAATTGCTCGTTGTATTTGCGCGTCGAGGAGTCCGAAACTTGCCGTGTAAATTTGAAATACGGAAAAACTTATCGCCAGCGCGGAAATTATTTTTGCCATTACGCCGGTATATTCCATTGTGTTTGATTCTTTGTCGTATTTTTTTAAAACTTCTGTAGCAGTCATTTCTTTTTGTTTGTTCAAGTGCCTCACCTCTTTTGTTGACTTTGTTACGTGTTTAACAAATTTCTACAATAGCCGGCGATTTTCCTGCAAAAACAAAGGAGCCTCCGATTTCGCGGAGCCCCGTTATCTTTTGCCTTAATTCAAAACTCATCTGCAAGTGGCTCGACCGCCGTAAGTGACCAAGAACACGTGGTTATCGTTAATCTACAAAAAGAGCGAAAATCCCCGATCGCCTTCGTGGGTTTTCTTTTGGCGAATATGTTGGCACGTGTTAAATTTCTTTAAACACATTTAGAATGTTTATCACGTCGATAAAAATTTTGCAAGCGGGAAATCAAAGGAACCCCCGATTAATTCGGAGGCTCCTGTAATTTACGTTATGAAATTGTCCCGGTTGTTTGTTTCAATACACGTACCCCCTATGGGGTGCGACATGTCGGCTTAGAAGAAGAACTCGACACGACCGAAGAGACGTTCTGCATCGCCAGGACCTTCAATGTATTTGCCCTTGAAGTACTTACCGATAAGGACGATTCTATCCATCGGAGCCCAAGATGCGCCTGCTACGAAACCTTTGGTGCCGGCATAAGCATCATCCCATTGAATAGCGTTGAAAGAGGCATTGGAGCCGAGATATTTGTAACCTGCCCAGACAGCCCATTGACCCTTCTTGGTATTCTGATTGCCGCCGCCGTAGAGGTCGCCGTAGCGAACGAGTGCTTGCCAAGATTTGTTCTCGTAGTCGGCTTTGGAGTTCTTAGCGTATGCGCCCCAGACTTGCGCTTTGCCGAGACGCCAACCGATATTGGCTGACGCGATTTGAGCTTTGTCGGTTTTGCCGTCTTTGCTGTAGAAGTAGTTGGGGTATCTTTCGCCATCGATAACACTATTGAAGTATTTGAAATCGTCATCTTTGAGGTAATAGTAACCTAAGCCGCCGAAGATACCTTTTGCACCCGGATCGTATTGAACGTTGATAGCAACGAAACTGCTAGGATCATTGCGTACGCCTATCTGGCTCTCGCTATCGTTGCCAAGTACACCTGATGCCGCTGCCCATCTGTCATGGGCACTGACGCCGTCTTGACGTCCGTTCCAAGAACCGGAGTTGCGAATGGAGCCGCCGACTTTACCTGCTTTAAGACGACCACCGTAGATGGTAGCTCTCAAGCCGTTTGCGAGTTTGCCGAAGGTAATCTCACCGCCGGTGTACTCAGTATCCCAGAGGATACCGTCTTCATTGGTGTAGAGGGGTTGACGACCGACTTTGATTTGGAAGTTGTCGTAATCACCTTGTGCCCAACCACGAACCAGTTCGAAGTCGGTGTTGGTATCACGGCTCAAGTCGACGTGTGCGTCAATACGAGCGCGGAGTGTCCAGTGGTCATTGACGTAAGCGATAGGCTCAAAACGGAAAATCCAGTCGTCCTGCTTAACGCGAGTGTGCTCGCTGGTGCTATGATGACCTCTACGTTGATCAGACCAAACGTCGTCGGTTTTGTGGTTCTTGTAGGTGTACTCGATTTTGCCCTGCCAGACAACTTTGTCAGCATACTTTTCGAGTTCAGCAACGCGAACGCCGAGAGCGTCCAACTCATCACGGAATTCAGCCGCGAGTCTGTCGAGGTCAGCTTTAGCCGCGCCGGAAGGATTCTTCGCCATAGCTTTAGCAATCATCTGCGCCATTTCGTAACGGGTGATGTTACGGTCGCCGCGATATGTGCCGTCGCCATAACCTTCGATAACGCCCTGTGCCGCGAGTTTTGCAACGGACTGATAAGCCCAGTGACCCGCAGGAACATCGCTGAACGGATTCGCTGCTGCGAATGTGGTTGCGCTTGCGCCGACTACTACTGCCGCCGCTACCGCTGTTGCTACTGTCTTCTTCATTTTGAACATCCTCCTTAAAGATGTCGCTCTAGAAAATAATTCGGCTGACTTTTGCGACTTGTCTCAGAAGTTGTTCTAACTTGAGTGGCCGTGTTTCCTCAAATCTTCTTTACTTCTTTGACTTGTCCCTTAAGTCGCCGCAATGATAATACAGATTATTCCGCTTGTCAATACGTTCTAAAAAAATTTTGTCTTTGATTTCATATTCTTTTCATGTTATAATTTAAAATTTTTGTTCATGTTTTATTCAGCTTGAGTAAACACATTTTAAAGATAGCACAGACGCGGGATTTTTTCTTGATATGAATCTGAAAACGAAAAAAGCCCCCGATTATTCGGGAGCTTATGATTGCTCGGATTTGAATTTTAGAAGAAGAACTCGACACGACCGAAGATATGACGAGCTTTGCCGTGTCCGCTACGATAGATACCGTCGGAAATATATTTGCCGTCGAAATATTTTGCGATGACGCCGATATTTTTAAACGGTGCCCAAGACGCGCCGATAACAAAACCGCGAGTGCCGCGCAGGGCATCTTCTTCAGTGGGCGCGAATGAAACGTTGGTGCCGTGTTTGCGGTAGCCGGCGTAAACGTTCCACTGTCCTTTTTCGGAGGCGTCGTCGTAGTTACCATAGCAAAGTTCAGCTTGCCAAGCTTTATCCTCGAAATCAGCTTTGGTATTTTGAGCGTATACACCCTGAACCGACAAAAGGTCAGTGAACTGATAGCCGAGATTGACTGTCCAAATACTAGCCTTAGCATAAGCTTTGCGGCTGTGTTCGTTATCAAAATCAATGCTGTCAGCAACGCCTCTTCTCAAATAATTATTTCTGCTCCAGGCGAGGTCGTCGTCTTTAACGTAATAGTAGCCTGCGCCGCCGAATAAACCTTTATCGCCCTGATTGTAATCGACTCTCAAGCCTACAACCGTTGCGGGATCGTCTTCGGTTTCGTTTTCGCCATAAATGCCGCCGCCAATAACGTCACTTTCCACGCGACCGCCCGTAACGTTGAATTTCCATTTACTGCCGAAAGTCAAGGAGCCGCCGGAAATTTCCGTATCCCACATAAGACCGGCTTCGCCTTCGGGATAGAATTCAAACTTACCAACTTTAAGATTTAACTTGTCGTAGTCGCCCTCAGCCCATGCGCGCTTGAGTTCAAAATTGGTTGTCTCGTCTTTTTTCATGTCAGCATATGCGTCAATGCGGGCGTTAACTGTCCAGTGGTCGTTGACTTCAGCTTTTGGTTCGAGACGGAAGATAAAGCCGTTGGCAGTATCTTTTTCTTTCTTGCCAGTATTTTCGGGGTCGGTTTTAGTTTGTTCGTAGGTGTACTCAATCTTGCCGTGCCAAGTAACTTTGTCGGCGTATTTTTCGAGTTCAGCAACGCGAACGCCCAAAGCGTCGAGTTCATCACGGAATTCAGCCGCGAGTCTGTCGAGTTCAGCTTTAGTCGCGCCGGAAGGATTTTTCGCCATAGCCTTAGCAACCATCTGCGCCATTTCGTAACGGGTGATATTTCTGTCACCGCGATAGGTGCCGTCGCCGTAACCTTCGATAACGCCTTCAGCCGCGAGTTTGGCAACGGACTGATAAGCCCAATGCCCCGCCGGAACGTCGCTAAAAGGATTTGCCGCCGCGAATGTCGTTGCACTTGCGCCCATTACAAACGCCGCCGCTAATGCTGTTGCTACCGTTTTCTTCATGTTGAAGACCTCCAATACATCTGCTGTTAAAAATTTTCCTGTGACTTTTGATTTTTTTGGGAAGCTTATCAACTTGAGTGGCCGTGTTTCCTCAAATGATTTTATTTCTCAAATTCTCTTAAGTCGCCGTAATCATAAACTTTAATTATCTACTTGTCAAGATTTTTGATAATGGTTTTCAAATTTGAATTTGGCATGAAAAAAAAGCTCGCCGCTTTTGACGAGCTTAAGATTTTTATTCCTGCTGAAAATCTTCGATAGCCGACGAAATAATTTCTCCGTTAAAGCCTCGTGTCGCTAGAAATTGCCACGCCTTAGCCCTGTCAAAATTTTCGCCGCGAGTAAATTTTTTTTCTAACCATTTTCCTGCTACAAGCCGTTCATGTTCGTCCGAATCGTCGGGAATAAGCTGCTCGATAAAATCTTTATCAAAACCGCGCTGAATTAGCTTGATAATAATTTGCCGAACACTTAACCTGCCCTCCGAATAAAAACTTTCAAATTGCCGCTGACAAGTTTCCTCGTCGTCCAAATAATTATATTTTTTGAGTTTGGCAAGTGCCTCGTCGATTTCCGCCGCGTCATATTTCCGAGCCAATAATTTTCTACGCAAGATAGCCGAGCTTTGTTCTTGACGAGATAATAAATCCGTCGCCTTCTCAAGCGCGGATTTTTTTTGCTTAGTCCTCATCTCTGAAGTTGTCCGCCTCATCGTTAAAATCCTCGTCATCTGTCGTTTCAACAGATTTAAGCGACTGCGCCATTGTCTCACGAATTTTAGTTTCAATTTCTGCCGTAACGTCGGGATGTTCGATCAAGAAGTTTTTTACATTTTCTTTACCTTGACCGAGCCGCAAAGTATTATAAGAGATATATGCACCAGCCTTTTTGAGAATTTCTAAGGCGACACCCATATCAATAATACTGCCGAGATGATAATATCCCTCACCGTAAACCAAATCAAATTCGGCTGTGCGGAACGGCGGAGCAACTTTATTTTTAGCAACTTTTATCTTAACGCGATTGCCAATAATTTCCGAACCTTGTTTAATCGGCTCGCCTCTGCGAATTTCCAAACGAACAGACGAATAAAATTTCAGAGCGCGACCACCCGTCGTTACTTCAGGATTGCCGAATGGTATGCCGACCTTTTCACGAATTTGATTAATGAAAACCGCGATTGTATCTGTCTTGCTGATAACGCCCGCCATTTTACGCATTGCCTTGCTCATCATTCGCGCATGAAGTCCAATAGTAGCGTCGCCCATTTCGCCTTCAATTTCGGATTTTGGAACTAGCGCGGCAACCGAATCAATAACTACAATGTCGATTGCAGAAGAACGAATTAGTGCTTCAGCAATATCAAGCCCCTGTTCGCCGGTGTCGGGTTGGGCAAGCAAAAGATTATCTACGTCGACACCGAGCCGCTTTGCATAAACCGGATCAAGGGCGTGTTCTGCATCGATAAAAGCAGCCGTGCCGCCTTGACGTTGAATTTCAGCTACCATGTGCAAAGCTACGGTTGTCTTGCCGCCGGATTCAGGACCGTAAATTTCCGTTATCCTACCGCGAGGAAGTCCTCCTATTCCGAGCGCAATATCCAGCGGCATAATTCCCGTTGACACGAATTTAACGTCTTTGCGAGTTGTATCGTCGCCGAGTCGCATGATTGAGCCTTTTCCGAAATCCTTTTCGATTTTCTTCAATGCCGCCGCTAACGCTTCTTTTTTATCCATAGTTGCTCTCCTTTGCAATTTTAGTTTAGATAAAAATTATATCAGATATTCTGCGCGTTGTAAATTTAGATTAGGTGAGCAGGCGTTGCAGGCGGTCAAGTTCTTTTTTGTGACGTTGAATCGCGTAGCCAATTCGTGTATGTTCTTCATCGGTAAATTCAGGATTTTCATAAGCCAAATAAAGTTTATCAAGTCGAGCTTTAACGTTAAAAAGTTCATGCTCTAAAATAAATTTATCATGGAGAGCAAGTCCATAAACAGCAAAAATTTGCTCGCGTGTAGTCTGATAATATGAATCCTCGCCAGACACTTGGCCGATTGCTTTAGCGAGCTCCAAAACAATTTCAAGCGGTGGCTTGCCTGTATTTATTAAATCAGTTAGTTTAATGCGAAACTCCTCACCAAAAAATTTTTCATTCATCAACAAAAACGCTCCTTCGTAAAGCAAAGAATAAATAAATGGAGGGAAAAGAAATGTCAAGTTATTACGATGGCTTGAAATATGTGTATGGGCAACTGTGGCGAGTAAATGCGAGTGCGCAGTTGGTGCTCCTGCATTTGTACCACATGAATAATCAAATAGGCAACAGTGGCTTTTTAATGGTAAGTGATAGGGACTTAATGGAGCGGACGAATATCAAGAGTAGAGAGACGATAACGCGAACGAAAGTGGAATTGGAGAAGGCAGGGTTAATAGCATACGAAACGCAAAGCAGCAATCCTAGGGCCGGGACGCGGTACGAAATATTATTCTACACGCGCGGGCAAGTATCGGGCGAAAAGTCGGGGCAAAAATCGGTCCAAACGTCGGTGCAAAGAGAAGAAATCCTATTAACGCGCGCGCATAAGACTAAAGAACCACCGCCGCCGCCGCCGCCGCGAGTTGACAATTTGACTATTTTGACGAGGGAAAATCCGCTAGAAGATAAAATGGAAGAGCTGCTAGAGGCTTGGCGAGAGGATCCGCAAATGCCGAATCTGTACTACGAGCAGGAAAGCAAGTTGCGCGAAATGGTGAAAAAAGGTGCGTGTACAGTCGAGGAGCTGTCGCGAGCGATAACAAACGCCAAAGAGCGCAACAGTCCCGACGCCTACGGGCATAGAGGGATAAATTTCAACTTCGTGCTGAGCCAACTCAAGCGCAAAGACACGAAACGCAAAGTGTATCGCGTGGGTGCAGTAAAGAAAGCGCCCCAAAAGGTAAAGCCTAAAGCGGTCGAAGTGCCCCTTGAAGTGCCCCGAGAAGTGCCCAAAGCAGTTGAAGTGCCCCTCGAAGTGCCCAAAGCAAAAGTGAGGCTGAAAATACCCGTAGTAAACTCTTGGGAAAGTATGTCGGCAGAAATTGAAGCGAAGATAAAAGGAGCGATTGAAAATGGAAGTAGTTGACATTTACGGAAAAGCGGTTGAGGCAGAAGAACTAGAAGAGGCCGAAAAATTGGTAGACGAGCAAGGCAAGCCGATAGTAGACGCGCAAGGCAATCAAATAGTGGTTAGGCCAAAAGAGCGCGAAGAGGCAAGACTAGAGCGCAAATACAGCACTCCGGCACTGAAGCCTTTGCGCCAAAAGTATTCAAACGAACAACTCGTGGCGTATTATAAAACGCTGGAAGCCAAAGAGCAAAAAAAATTTGCCGAAATTGTCGCGCGTTACCCAGATTTAAATCTCGACGTAGAAAGTGACAAAAGCTCCATCCGCGCCTTAATAGAAGTGGAAGAAAACTTGAGCTATTGCCAAAAATGCTCCGGGGAAACGTGCGCCAAAAAAAGCAATAAGTATTGGGAACCGGTTGCGCAAATGATTGAAGGCGAAGTAAACATTAGTTGGTGCGTGTGCAAAGTGGAAAGGCGGCGGCGCGCAGAGTCAAAATTGCCGGTAGAATTTCGCGGCAAGGTTTTTTCTGACTTCGACGTAAGCGGCGCCTTGCACGACACACAATCAGACGCCCAATACGCCGCCGGAGCATGGGAATTGGCCAAACAAGCGGTCCAAGACGGCGTTACGAATTTGTACCTGTACGGTACGTTCGGTTCTGGCAAAACGCTTTTAGCGTCGCTGATTGCCAAAGAGTGTATGGTCAAAGGCAAAAGCGTAGAATTCGGGACGGTAGCAAAACTGTTAGGGGAGTTGAAAGAAACGTTCGACAACCCGAATCGCAACCCCGAAGACGTCTTAAAGCGGCTTAGAAAATGCGACGTGTTAATCCTAGATGACGTCGGGGCGGAACGTGCGACGGAATGGAAAATGGAGCAACTCTTTGAGCTGATAAACGAACGCTACGCCAATCATAAGCAGTTGGTGATAACGAGCAACTTTAGCCCGGAAGAACTGCACGAGGAACTGAAAAAAGTCAACCGCATCAAGGCCGGCCAGATAATGAGCCGCATAAAATCAATTAGCGAATTCGGTTATACTGGCGAAACAGACGTGCGCTTTAAGCTCAAAAAGACGGTTTAGAGGTCCGGCAACAAATTCAAATGGAAAACTTAACTTTAAAAGCAAAAAGGGCATTAAGCCGCGTGCGAATGTTAACGCAAGAAATCGAAGCTGTGCACACAAAATTAATCGAAATTAGATCGTCAGTTCGCACCTTTCGCCCGCAACTTGGCACGGCGCCGCATAAATCTCAACATTCTGTAGTTGAAGCTCTAGCGTTAAAACTGGTCGAGACGAAAAACCAACTGGCAAAGCTAATCAAAGTGCGCGACGAGTCCGCCTCAATTTTGGAAGGGAAAATCTGCCGCGCAGGGCTAACCGAGCTAGAGGAAATAATCTTGATAAGCTACTACGTGCTGTGCTGGCCTAACGTCAAGATAATGGCAGAGCACAACTTGAGCAGCACGCATTATTTCCGAACCCGCGCCGCCGCCGAAAAAAAATATTTAAAAAAGTGGCGTCCGAGCTTGCTTGGGACTGTCAAATATGATAATATTCAACCTGAACAAGCATGATTGGAAAAATTTTCGTTTGTGACCTAATTGACGCTGTGAAGGAGTTGTCAGAAGTTGTCGATAAAGCGAAATATGGCCAGGAAACGCAAACCAGCGGCGGACGTGAAAGTCCCGACGTATCCAATGGTTAAATACAAAGAGGCAATAGAACAGGGCAAGCCGCTTTTGTTGACGTATGCGGAAGAAATGGAATTGCGGCGGTCGTTGCGCGACATGCAAGAGGGCGCGCAAAGTTCAAATCCCGCTTTGCAAATGGTAAACGACAGCATGATTCGCATAATTCAAGCAGTGCTGGCAAAATGGGAGGCGGATAAACCCTAGTAAAAATATTCCTACACGAAAATTTTTTCGCCAAATAAAAGATTCGCCGTCTCCTTGATTAATTTTTCTTGGAGGGGCGAATTGATATGGCACATTTCCACTAAAAGTTTTTTATCGTTATCGCTGACGCCAATTACAATTTCTTCTTCGAGCGTCAAAGTTATTTCGTCAATGTCGCCTTTTACGTCGTCGAAGGGCGCATTAAAATATTCCCCTTGAACTTTGACATGCGAATACTTTTTGTGCAGACGAAATTCTTCTTTTATGGCGCGGGGGCGTTCCATGCGCGGCGTATGATATTCATCTTTAACTTGCCAGCCGCTTTCGCGTTCCACTTCCGGTATTCTACCTTCCACGTCGTCGGAGTGGCCAATCTTAACTAAGTTATTGCTCATCTTCATGCCGTAAACGCTGGCATATTCCGAACGCGGCTTGCGTTTCTTTTTAGGCTCCTCAGTCGGCTCGTTGTTGACAGAGTAATAACCTTTCTTGCGCAGTTCCGGCAGAATTTCATCGGCAACTTTAGCTTGAAACTTTTGCGCCGCCGCATTGGACGCTTTCATCGCCAACCGATAAAACATGTTTTCAGGAATGTAATCCCTGCCGTTAATTTCATCGCAACTTCCTGCGACGGGTTTGTAGCCGAATTCTTTCAAATAACCCTTGACCCGCTCCCAACGAATAGTCTCGTAAGTTTTTCGACCACCTGTGGGCGAAACTTTTTCTTCTACTTTAACAAAACCAAGCCCGCGTGCTACGTCTTCAACATTGAGCCATGCAACGCCTTTAGCGTCGATATAGCAATGCACATTTTCAATCGTCAGCGGCTCGACGCGCGGGCGACTTTTTTTGTTAGCCTCGACAAATTTGGTTACGATTTCACTCTGGAATTTTTTTGCGGTCTCGTTGTTGGCTTTCATCGCCAAAAGGTAAAAAAGATTTTCGGGGATAAATCCATTCCGCACATCTGCGGAAAACCCAAATTCCTTGAGATAATTTTCGACACGCCACCACATGACATACTCCACGCCATTTTTAATTTGAGTAAAACCCAAACCGCGTGCGACGTCTTCGGCGTTAAGCCACACAACGCCTTTAGCGTCGATATAACCGCGCACGCCTTGAATCGTCACGATTTGCGGCACTTCGGCGTCCTCGACTTTGAAATATTCGCGTGCCAATTCGGCATAAATTTTTTCGCCGCCCTCGAAACGTTTGCTCAAAAGGGCCACGCCAGAGGCCGTCCACAAGTAAATCATTTGCGCCATTCTCATGCGTTTAAATTGATTCAAATGCTCGGTGCGGAATTCCTTAAGCTCTTGGCCTTCGAGCAAGTAGAAATGCACGCCTGCCACGAATTTGGCGCGGTGACTTTGGAACGTCTTTTTAACTTTCGCGTACATTACTCCGAATACTTCGGCCACTTGCCGGCTTAACAGCACTCTTTGACCGGCGTATTCCAACGGCGTTAAATTTTTCATCACTATTCCCTCCTTAAAATTTGACAGAAAACTTTTTACGTGGTATTATGGCCACTGAAGGGCCTGTAGGCTTTTCACCCGAATTTTGAAATTTATTAATAAAAATATATCATAAAGATAAACGCCTGTCAAGCGTATAAATTGACAACAAAGCCCGTTGCGACGGGTTTTTTTAATGCAAAGAGATGATTTTATGGCATTTAACGTCTTCTTAAGAGATTGCACTGGGAAATACATTTTAAGGAGGAATTTATATGGCTTTGGTATTCCAAAACAAAAGCGTAGCAACCCTTCGCGCCAAAAGCGTGGAGGGCAACTTCCTTAGCGTGCCGGGCGTCACGCCGGACGAAACAAATCCGGCAGTCTACCCCGCGCAAGTCAACAAAATTCTCTCTCTGGGCGGCAAAGCTATCGTAGCTGATCTGGATATGAGCGTTGAGCTGAAAAAAGGAGTGATTGACGATGGCCAATAATATTAAGCTCGATTTGGGCTATGCTAATACAGATTTCACTCGCCAATACACCATTAACAACGTAGCCGATTCCATTGCCTCAGGTAAAGAGGCAATCCGCTCTGGCGTCAAGGCGATTAATGCGTCTCTGGCTGCCGGCACCGACGAGGGACTTTCTGCCATGTTCCGCGCAGATGATTACGACGCCGCTGAATCCATTGGCGCGTTCAATCATATTAATTCTGTTACCATTGTCGAAAAGGAAATTATCGAACTCGACATCGGAGAGGAGGGTTAATCAATGGCTAGCACTTCCATTATTATTAACTCTACTGATGGGTTTGGAAAAAGTGTGCAAAAAGCGATGACGTGCGTAAACCCCAAGAGCACAAACGAAGAACTTGCCGCGCTCGGACAAATGATTACTGCCGCGCAGAAGCACTCTTACCAAGAAACTATTCGCATTGACAAAACTAACTGCGACCTCGAACAAGGCGTTGTAAAAAAGGCCGTTCCAACTATTGCCACCAAACAAGCTATTATGGGCGACAACACCCTTAAAGTTGCCTACAACGGCGACGGTGAACTTAAGGGTGTATCTGCTCCGCCCAATGGTTCGCCGGCTGAAATACTAACAAACCCGACAAGCGCAGTCGTGGACGGCGAAACTGTTTATACGTTCCAAATGCAAACTGCGCCCGAAGAGGACATGCTCATCGTCGTTTACGCGGCTCAAACGGATAATTTTGCCGCCGCTGTGCACGAAATTAGCACCTTTGAGGAGGGATAAAAAATGGCTGACACTGTAAAAAGCACCAGCGCGCTGCAACTGGAATTTTCTTTCAGCGACGGGGACACGCGCACCGTTTCTATCGATGAGCCAAAAACCAGCATTAATTTAGGTGCGACGGCGGCTCAAATCGGCTCTTACGTCAAGGAGCATAATATTTTGCTCGGCGACAAAACCGGTGCTAATTCCAAAGGCCTCAAGAATGCGCGTCTGGTTAATCAGACTACTACCAAGCTCGATATAGGTTAATAGGGGATTAGGGGATTAGGGAATTAGTAATATTAACCTATTAACCTAATTCCCTAATAACCTAACAACCTAACAACCTAATAACCTAAAAATCCAGTGCAATCTCTCAAGAAGACGATTTTTGCTTGTAACTTATTATGGGGAAGTGATTTACATGTCGGAAGAATTTTTTGTGCGAATGTGTTCTGACGTGGCGTTCCCGACGGCTGTTGCCTTTTACGTCTTGACCCGCATTAATCCGAGTTTGGAGCGCATTGCTAACACCGTTGACAAATTAGAAAAGCGTATCGAACGCCTTGAGGACAAAATTTTACTTCATAAACCAAGACTTTCTTATAATCAACTTGAAAGGAGTTGAAAAATCCTTTCCTTATCCGCCATTGCGCGGAACTTTTTTTTTGCTTAGAAAATTTTTCCCCGCGTAGGGGAATCTTTTTTTTTGCGTAGAATAAATGTTAGGGGTGATTGTCATGACTGAGCAGGAAAACATTAACAACGCAGTGCAAATGCAAATCGCCGCGCAGAACGCCCGAATTGATACCGTTATGGCAAAGGTTGATGCGCTGATAAACGAAGCCAATCAACAGCGGCAGGATATTCGCGAACTCAATAAAAAAGTTGACGATAAAATTGACGCCTTAGACAAAAAAATTAATGACAATCAGAAAGAATTTATGCAACAGCTACACAATAATTTTGTTCAAACTTTAATCGGAGTCGGTGCTATTATGGTTACCGTCGGCGGGCTTATTATTGCCGTCTTAAAATGATATGGATACTTTAATCGTAACTTCAAGTGGCGTGCATATTGCGCCAAAAACCGCTGGCCAAGCCTCCTACGTTCAAACTATGCAGAAAAATATTATTACTTTCGGCGTCGGAGCCGCTGGTACTGGTAAAACTTTTCTCGCCATTGCTTTGGCTTGTGCTTTCCTTCGCGGCAAAAAAGTTCGTAAAATTATCTTAACGCGCCCTGCCGTCGAAGCTGGCGAACGTTTAGGATTTTTGCCTGGCGACATTTCCGACAAAGTGGACCCCTATATTCGCCCTCTTGTCGACGCTTTGAAAGATATTTGGTCCCAAGACGGCTACCATAAACTTTGCGCTAAGAATTTAATTGAAATCGCCCCGCTTGCCTTCATGCGCGGCCGTACTTTAAACGATGCCTTCATCATTCTCGACGAGGCTCAAAATTCCACGCCCGCGCAGATGAAAATGTTTTTAACTCGTTTAGGTTTCAATTCCCGCATGGTTATTACTGGCGATTTAACTCAAATTGACTTGCCAGGAACGAGCGGTCTTGCTCACGCTTTAGACGTTCTTAAAGATATTTCCGGCATTGGTTTTTCTTTCCTCAGCGCCAACGATGTTGTCCGCCACGATTTAGTTGCCAAAATTATTTCTGCTTACGATTCTTAGGTTATTAGGGAATTAGGGGATTAGGGAATTAGTGCTAATAACCTATTAACCTATTTCCCTCTTAACCTAACAACCTATTAACCTAAAATCGACTGAAAGGAGATTTTCTCATGTTCGACACTCAAATTAACCTCGACCCGCCCACGCTGCCCGTGCCAGTGTCTATCCTAAATGACATGGTGCGCCTAGCCAATATCGTCGCTGAACTTTATGACATGGACGATTGCGAAGTTTCCATTACCATTTGCGACGATAATACTATTCACGACCTTAACCGCCAATATCGCCACATCGACGCCCCTACCGACGTTTTATCCTTCGCCTTCGCCGAATCCGATATTATCGCTCCTGACGGTCTGCCTGTCATCTTAGGCCAAATTGTTATCTCTTACGACCACGCCGCCGTTCAGGCCACCTCGTATAATCATTCCTTGCAACGCGAACTTTTATTTTTAGAAACTCACGGGCTTTTGCATTTACTAGGCTACGACCACTTCTACGACGACGAACGCATTATCATGGAACAAACTCAATTAGACATCTTGCGGAGATTCGGACTATGATTATTCTCGCTTTGACCGGCTCTATTGCCTCTGGTAAATCCTCCGTCGCCTTTTTCCTTCGCAAATTTTTTAACGCCAAAACTTTAGACATCGACTCCGTTACTCATAAACTTTTAGAACCCGGCAATATCCTTTACAATCTTTATCTGCACCATTTCGGCGAAAAAATTCTCTCCCAAGACGCTCAACTCGACCGCCGCAAAGTCGCCGATATTATTTTCGCTAATAAAAATGAACGACTCTGGATTAACAGCGTCGCTCATCCCATTTTACTTGACAAAGCCCGTAATTTCCTCCTCGACTGTCAAAATAATTCCGTTCCTTTCGTCGTACTCGAAGTTCCACTCCTCTTCGACGCCGGTTGGCAATCTCTTTTCGACCAAATTTGGTGCGTCTACATTCCTTATTTCGTACAAATTCAACGCCTTATGGCTCGCGACCGCCTCTCTTACCCTCAAGCCTTGCGCCGTATTCAGTCCCAATTATCCACTAAACGCCTTATTAGAAAATCCCACGTCGCCATTCGCAATTTCGGTCCCAAGCACGTTATCTATCAACAAATTTCCCTTGCCGCCTCGCGTCTTTTGCCCTAATTTTTTTTTTTTGCCTTTGCAGGATTTTTTCCCTTAACATAGAATTCCTTCTCAATAATTATATTCGAGGTTTCTAGCATGCTTCAACTTTTTTCTATCTTAGTTATTAACGAACCCGGCGTCTTAATCCGTATCGCTTCTCTCTTCTCCAGACGCAATTTTAATATCCATTCTCTGGCCGTCGGCACCACTCATAACCCACTCATCTCCCGTATTACTATCATTCTTTTCGCCGACGAAAATCGCGCTGACCAAATCATTTCCCAAATTAAAAAATCCCCCGTCGTTCTGGCAGTTGAGCGACTCGACCCTCATAATTCCGTAACTCGCGGCATTGCTCTTTTCAAAATCCACGCTACCGATTCTAACCGCGATTCCATTCTTAATATCGCTTACGCTTTCCACGCTAACGTTTTAGACCTTCGCCCTGACTCCATTATCCTTGAATTCACCGGCTCTATTGATAAAATTTCCGCCGCTCAAAATGCACTTCAACATTTCGGCATTATCGAACTTATTCAATCCGGCCAAATCGCTCTCAACCGCGACGAACCACTTTCCTTTAACCAAAATCCACCTTTTGTTCATAAAAATTTGCTTTAGCGAGGTATCTATTATGGCTAAAATTTTCTACGACCAAGACGTTGATTTTTCCGTTCTTAACGGTAAAACCGTCGCCATTATCGGCTTTGGCTCTCAAGGCCACGCTCACGCTCTCAATCTGCACGATTCGGGCGTCAATGTTGTTGTCGGGCTTTATCCCGGCTCCAAATCTATTCAAAAAGCCAAAGACGCTGGCTTAACCGTCATGCAAGTGCCCGACGCCGTCCGCCAAGCTGACATTACCATGATTCTTATCCCTGACGAAAAACAAGCCGACGTTTACGAATCTCAAATCGCTCCCAACCTCAAGCCCGGCTCCGCTTTGGCCTTCGCTCACGGCTTTAATATTCACTTCAACCAAATTATTCCTCCCACTAACGTCGATGTCTTCTTAGTCGCTCCTAAAGGACCGGGTCATCTCGTCCGTCGTATCTTCACCGAAGGCGCAGGCGTTCCTGACGTCTTCGCCGTCCATCAAGATTTCTCCGGTAATTGCTTCAATATCACTCTGGCTTATGCTCGCGGCATAGGTGGTACTCGCGCTGGTATCATCCAAACTACTTTCCAAGAAGAAACCGAAACTGACCTCTTCGGCGAACAATGCGTTCTTTGCGGCGGCGTTACTCACCTTATTCAAGCCGGTTTTGAAACTTTAGTCAACGCCGGTTATCAGCCCGAAATCGCCTACTTTGAAACCTTCCACGAAATGAAACTTATCGTCGACCTCTTCTATGAGGGCGGCTTCTCTAAAATGCGTTATTCCATTTCCGACACCGCTGAATTCGGTGATTACTCTACTGGTCCTAAAATCATCACTCCCGCCGTTAAACAAGCTATGCTTAAAGCTCTTAATGATATTCAAGACGGCTCTTTTGCTAAATCTTGGTTACTCGAAAACCGTGCCGCTCGTCGTGCCAATTTCCTCGCGCAACGCAGAATTCACGCCGATCATCAAATCGAACAAGTCGGAGCTAAATTGCGCGCCATGATGAGTTGGCTTCAAAATAAATAACGAGGTTTTTCTCATGCCACTCACTATTGCTGAAAAAATTCTCGCTCACCATGCAGGACTTGAGGCGGTAGAGGCGGGCCAACTCGTCATTTGCGACTTAGATTTAGTTATGGCTAATGATGTTACTGGTCCGCCCGCTATTAAAGAGTTTGAAAAAATCGGCCGTCCTGTTTTTAATGCAGAAAAAATTGCCTTGATTCCCGACCACTTTCAACCTGCTAAGGATATTAAATCGGCTGACCTCGCCCAAATTATGCGCTCCTTCGCCCGTAAAAATAATATCACTCACTACTACGAACAAGGCCGCGTTGGCATTGAACACGTTATCCTACCAGAATTCGGCATTGTTGCCCCTGGCATGTTGATTATCGGTGCTGATTCGCATACTTGCACTTATGGTGCCCTCAATGCTTTTGCTACCGGCGTTGGCACTACCGATTTAGCTGTCGGCCTTGCTACTGGTAAGGCGTGGTTTAAAGTCCCCGAATCTATCAATGTCCACTTAACAGGCAAGAAACCTAAAAATATCTGCGGTAAAGACATTATCCTCACGTTGATTGGCAATATCGGTGTGGACGGTGCTCTTTATAAAGCTCTCGAATTCACGGGCGAGGCTGTCGCTCAACTTTCTATGACCGACCGCTTGACCATTTCCAATATGGCCATTGAAGCCGGCGCAAAAGCCGCTCTTTTCCCCTTTGATAAAGTTGCTCAACTCTACGTTGCGCGCCGCGTGAAAAAACCTTTTGAGCACTTCAACCCCGACAAAGATGCTAATTATTGCTCGACCGTTGAAATTAACTTAAGCGAATTAAAACCTGTTGTTGCCTTGCCGCATTTGCCCGATAACGTCAAGCCTGTCGACCAACTTGGCGATATTAAAATTAATCAAGTTGTTATCGGCTCCTGCACCAATGGTCGCCTTGAAGATCTCGGCATTGCGGCGGGGATTCTGCGCGGGCGTAAAGTTCATGATGACGTTCGTTGCATAATTATTCCTGGTAGTCAAGAGATTTATAAAGAGGCGATTCGTTGCCATTGGATTGATATTTTTATCGACGCGGGTTGTGTCGTAAGTTGTCCGACTTGTGGACCGTGTCTTGGCGGTTATATGGGTATTTTGAGCGCGGGCGAAAGGTGCGTTTCAACAACTAATCGCAACTTCAGAGGACGCATGGGACACGTTGACAGCGAAGTTTATCTAGCTAGCCCCTTTATTGCGGCAGCGTCTGCTGTCTTAGGCAAGATTGCTACTCCCGAAGAGGTGATTGGCTATGAAAATTGAAGGTAAAGTCTGGCGTTATGGCGACAATGTTGACACCGACGTTATAATTCCTGCGCGCTATCTTAACACGTTCGACCCTGCCGAATTAGCTAAACATTGCATGGTTGACATTGACCAAACTTTTGCCGCGAACGTTAAGGCTGGCGACATTATGGTTGGCGGTAAAAATTTCGGTTGTGGCTCAAGTCGCGAACATGCTCCCATTGCAATCAAAGCATCGGGCGTTCCAGGCATCATTGCGGCTAGTTTCGCAAGAATTTTTTATCGCAACGGAATAAATATCGGCTTGCCGCTCCTTGAGATTGGCGATGCTGTGGAAAAAATTTCTGCTAACGATGTTTTAAAAATCGACACTGACACTGGCACGATTGAAAATCTTACGACAGGAGATATTTTCCACGCACACCCTCTGCCCGGTTTCGTACAAGAAATTGCTAACGCGGGTGGACTAATCAATTATATTAAAGCAAAAAATTAAAGTCATAAATTAAAAAATCCCCTGCAAAACGCGGGGGATTTTTCGTTGCCATTTTTTATTAACGAGCAAGCAATTTGTCTCTAAGCTCTAAATAATTCTTCGTAAAATGTACGCCATTTTGAGATTCTACACGTGCTCCGAAAGGCATATCTGTAACGGCTAAAATTGGAGGCGATTGAATTCTTTTGGCGACACCCATACCCGTAAATTGTTTCCACCAACGCTCCAAATCGGCGATGAAGTCCTGCGCGGTTGGGAAATATTTTTCGACAAGCTTAGCCTCGCAACCGATTTCTTTCTCAAGTTCGCCGTCTTTGTAGTACCTAAGAATTGATTCAGGCGACAGATTATATTCAACGAAGGCACGGAACAAATAATCATGATACGGATACTTAAGCGGGTCGCCTTTACCCTCTTCGACATTTTGCGCGGTCGAAAGTTCTGCACTAGGAACAATGTCGATTATGCCCTGTGGAATAACTTCACGCTTAAAAATTTTCTCATTCATGTAACGAGCTAAATCATAGACTTGATATTTCCATAAATCCGCCAACGCAGATAAAAATCCAGCCTCGTCACCGTACAAAGTCGCATAACCAACAGTTGATTCTGCCTTATTAGCATTGCAAGTAAAGCCGCCGCCCAAACTCGCCGCTATCGCCGCCAATATCCTCGAACTGCGGTCGCGAGCCTGAATATTTTCCTTAACAAAACTCGAAACTTCTATTCCGCGCTCCGTCAACTGCTTAACCGTCCAATCAACCGATTCTTGAATCGGCACGACGTAATATTTACATCCCAAATTTTTGGCAAGTTGCTCGCTAAGTCCCTTTGTCGTCTCCGAATTAAAAACGCTGGGCATATTGACTAAAACAATATTTTCCGCGCCAAGAACTTTGGTATAAAGCGCGGCGGCAACAGCAGAATCAATCCCGCCCGAAACGCCGATAACAACTTTTTTCATGCCAATTTGCTCAAGGAAACTTTTCACGCCGTAACTTATTGCACGATAAATTTTTTCCGCCTCGCTGACTTCGGGCAATTCAAGCACGGTCATTTTGTCAATCTCGTCAAGCTCAATAAAATTCAAACTTTCCTCAAACGGCTCGGCAAGTTGAACAATTTCGCCGCGTGAATTGAAAACCGCGCTTGACCCGTCGAAAGTAAAGACCGTCTTGCCCGTGTTTTGAATGCCAATACCGCCGACTTTAATCATCGGACAGTTAATTTTGTCTCCAGAAATTTTTTTATTGATATTGAACGGCTCGGACGAAAAGCGTATACAGAAATCTAATCCTCTGCTGTCGACAAAATTTTCTCGTGCGTCAAAGATGTATGCTCCGCGATATTTTTTGCGTTGGAAAGTAATTTTAAAAGGCGTTGATATACCTCTAGTCGACACGATACGTGACTGCTCATGGAATTTGGAAAAATCTATAACCACAGGGTCATCAATCCACCTTTTATTGGCGGCGGTTTCAATCACTTTGAATCGTTCTGAACGGCTCTCCATGATACTGCCGAAAATAACGGTGATATTTTTACTTGCCGCCATAATCTCTGCACTGCAATTTTCACAGTCGCGCACGAAAGGTATTGCCAAACCCGTGTCACCTAGCATTTGTCCAGATACAGCTAATTCAGGGAAAATTACAACGTCTGCACCTTGAGTTCGTGCCTCGTCAATAAATCGCAAAATTTTTTTCGTGTTAACGTCAGGGTGTCCCGCTGAAACTTTCATTTGAACATAAGCTATCTTTGGCAAGTTAATCGTCTCCTTAATCATTAAAATCCGAGCCGCGCAGGTTAAAGCCGTGATTCAAAGGTCCACTGCCCGCGCCCAAATTTAAGCCCGTCGACAATGCGCCCGTCAAATAACTTTTCGCACGCCCAACAGAATTTTTCAAGTCGTAATCTTTGGCTAAATTGGCGGCAATCGCGGAACTTAACGTACAACCCGTGCCGTGTGTGTTTTGCGTATCAATTCGCCGCCCGTAAAACCATTTGCCCGCGCCGTCGAAGAGATAATCGTTAGCGTCGTTTTTACCATGTCCGCCTTTAGCCAAAACTGCACAGCCGTATTGCTCAAAAATTTTCTGCGCGGCAAATTCCATATCACGCGGCGAAGAAATTTTTTCGTCGGAAATTTTTTCGAGTTCGGGCAAGTTCGGCGTCAAAATTTTTGCGAGCGGAAAAAGTTTTTTCTTGAGAGTTTTAACAGCGTCTTCGTCAATCAATTTCGCGCCAGAAGTCGCAATCATTACGGGGTCAACGACGATATTTTTAGCTTTGCGGAATTTTAACTTAGCCGCGATAATTTCAATCAACTTTGCTGAAGACACCATTCCGATTTTAACTGCGTCGGGAAAAATGTCCTCAAAAATCGCGTCAAGTTGGTCGCATAAAAATTCCGGTGTAGAATTCAGCACAGAACGCACGCCACAAGTATTTTGCGCCGTCAAAGCCGTTATCGCGCTCATGCCGTAAACACCATTAGCTAAAAAAGTTTTCAAATCCGCTTGAATGCCCGCGCCGCCCGAAGAATCAGAACCCGCAATCGTCAATGCAATTTTCATAGTTTCACTTCCTCGTTATTTTGTGATTGTGCTTTGCTTGATGGCAATCAATACATACAACTTCCAAATTCGATTCGCTACAGTCCCATTTAAGTTCGTTTTTATGGTGAACTTGTAACTGCGATTTACAATTAGAAAAATTTCTGTGACATTCTTGGCAAGTGTAATTGTATTTTTCCTTCAAACGGCGGGATATTTCTTTCCAATTATCTGGATAAATATTTGTCGGAGCTGTTAAATCATTTTCATCAGGCAAATACAAAAAATTTATGCTGTTATCTTCATTCATAACCTTGAAAAATTCTTCGATAGAAAAATTCTCGTAGATAAAATTATATCCTTGCTGATTCAATTTTCGCAAACAATGCTTGCAAACGTGCAATTTTTCTTCACTTTCTGCTGAACGATTATTTATAATGCGATTCACCTTGAATATTCCGGTTGTCGAAGTCGAAACAACATATTTACCGTAACGATTATGTTTTCGCATATTTTTTAACGTTGCACAATCAATTACATGAAATTTATACTCGTTAATTTTATCGCCGTATTGGACTTGGTCGCGAATATACAAAATTACTCTGTTCCCTTTGTAAGTAATTCCCTCTGACGATATTTCAAGATTCGGATCATCTGCACGTATATCTATGGTGAAATTCGTTTTGTCTTTATCAGAAATTCCCATGAGCTTTTTAATCAGTTTGAATTCGTCGCAGTTTAAAAAGTCAATTTTCTCCATTGTGAGTAATTCCTTCTGCAAGTTCATTCATTTTTTCATCGGCTTTCGTGCGGATTCTGAAATCCACTCGTCTTGAAAGTTTTGCATCAATTTTTCCGTCGAAAATCACGGGTTGACTTGAGGATAAGCCGTTGGCAGTAATTCGGCGGATAATCCATTCCAGATTTTCTTGTAAGGCGGGCATATTTATCGCGTAAACCAAAACGGCTCGCGTTCTCGATTGCGAAAGTTCCATATTGTTAAGATATTCTTGTTGACGTGTCACAGCTCCTGCCCAAAACGGATCTGTATGCCCTTCGATTTGTATTTCTTCGATATAATCTTTGTATTCGTCTTGAGAAATTACTGCAATATATCGCGGAAGAAAATCATTCAATATTTCTTGAAATTTTTGAGTCAAAAAATCTGAACCAACGCCGAATAACACGTCCGGCTCTTTAAATCTTACCGTCAAAGTTTTTTCGTCAAGTTCCGCATTCCATTTCGGCAAATCGTTCTTAAATTCTTCAAGCAATGACGAATAAATTTTGTGTTTGATGACGGCGTAGTTATAAATCATTTCGTTTTTCTGCCGCTGTTCATTTTATACCTGCATCATGAATGCGACGGCGATAAACATAAAAACAATCATGAGCCCGGACATAATATCCGAAATTGACATCCAATGATCAGCGCGGTTTTTCAAAACAAACGACCTCCTCTTCCCGAAGGTCTGACTTGTTCCGCTATCTGAACAATTTCTCTTAATCTGTTCGCCAAAGGTGTGTAATCTTCTGCGAATTTTTTTGAAATCTGCAACATTGCCTTTCCGAGCGTTTCGAGTGACTCTCTGAAGTTCTTATCGTTCGCCTCCATCATCTTTTCCATTTTTAAGACGGTTTCGGACGTTACCTTAAACGATTCGTTGCGAATTTCTTGAGACATTTTTTGCATTGAGGTTATTGTTTGATTGGTTGTATCTGAAATTTTATTCAAAGCCGTGTTTGTAGTCGCAGAAATCTTTTGTGTCATGTAATTTGCATTATCTATAGCGTTATACATATTCGTTGTTAAATTTTCTACTGAGTCTGCGGTATTTTCGCTGATAGATTGAATGTCGCTTAAAACTTGGCGGAGTTTTTGCTCGTACATGTTGGCAGTAACGATAAGATTTAAAATTTGTTCGCTACTTTTCGTAATCGATGCGGCAGATTCTTCAATTTTTACAACAGAATTTTTTACAGCGTCAATTCCTTCAATAGTCACTTGCAAATTTTTCGTAATGCGTTCAATCGTCACCTTATAATTTTCTTGCCAAACTAAAAGACGCCCGACGGCAATATTCAGCTGTTTAAAGTTCTCGCCGAACTATTCCGTAAGTTTTTGATTGAAATCTTTCATCGTTTCGTTTAATGCCTCGATAAAAGCCTTTGAATTACTTTCAGCAAGAGTTTTTCCAAAATCTCTAAGCTCGCGGATGACATTTTCGTTATTATCTTGCAAAATTTTTTCTACTTGCCTAAACTCGTCGCGAATATCGGATTTAATTATCTTCATTTGCCCTATAACAGTTGAATCGCCGTCGCCGACAAGAGAAATCGTCAACTTTTTTAACAGTTCGGACTTTTCTGTGTCGGCTTGTTGCAGATATTAAATTAAGTCGGCGATAGTTGATTCAGGCTTGACAAAATTATTTCTAGAAAATTTTTTCTGCGCGTTTGCTTGATAATTTTTAAAGTAAAGAGAAATTCCCATACCCAAAATCGAAGTGACAAAGGCTGTAGTCATTCCGCCCAAAAGTTTTATAACGCTATCGTGCATTGCCTCTGGTGCAGGATTAAAATTGTAAAGACCCACCGCAATTCCTATAAAAGTACCCAATACACCAAGAATCGATGCCGTGTTTGGCTGTTGGTAGTCGCCGAAGGGATTTTCTTTAACTGAACGTTTAAATTCTGGAAAGTCCCGCCCAAAAGACCATGCAACCATGAAGATTATACAAATCCCTGTCAGTCCCCATTTTGAAATTAAATCTTCCACTGTTTTGAATCCTTCCGCTCGAAAAAAACTTTTAGGAACCGTGCACCAATTTAAAGTCGCAAGTACCCGGTTCCTAATTTCTATTTATAACGTCTCCAAGAGCTCCAAAATTTTTCCGACGCATTCGCCGCGAGTAAAGTTAATAAATTCCCCGCTCCGACGAACTTTTACTTCGACATTGCCACTGTCTAAAGTTTTCGGGCTAATCGTCACACGCAACGGATAACCTATCAAATCGCAATCTTTAAACTTGACGCCAGCGCGTTCTTTTCTGTCGTCAAGCAAAACATCTACGCCCGCCGCTTTAAGTTCATTATAAATTTCTTCAGCAAGGGCAAGTTGTTTATCGTCTTTTGCGTTGACTGGTACGACGACAACTTCAAATGGCGCAATCGCCCGCGTCCAAATAATTCCGTCAGCGTCGTTATTCTGCTCAATCGCCGCCGCCATCGTCCGACCAACGCCTATTCCGTAGCAACCCATTTCAAAAGGTTTCGTAGATCCGTTTTCGTCGAGGAAAGTCGCGTGCAAAGCCTCTGAATATTTTTTTCCGAGCGTAAAGACTTGTCCAACTTCAATTCCGCGTGTCATGCTTAAGGGTGCGCCGCAATGAGGACACGGGTCGCCCTCTTGCACCATGCGAATATCTGCCACGATAATTTTTTCCGCGTCAAAGTCTCTGCGCGGCGTCACGTTGATAAAATGCGTATCAACTTCGTTAGCACCGGCAACGGCATTCGACATCAGCATTACACTTTGGTCAACAACAATTATCGCCTTGTCGTTTAAGCCTATCGGGCTCATAAATCCCGCGCAACCACCAGCCGCCTCAATCAATTTGTCGCCCGCCATGTAAAGATGATTCGCGCCCTCAACCGCATTTATAACTTTTATCTCGTTGACTTCGTGGTCACCGCGCACAAACGCCAAAATCAATCGTTCGTCATCGTCCATAAACGCAACCGCTTTAATCGTCTTTTCAATCGGTACGTTCAAAAAGTTTTTGACAAGTTCAATAGTGTGACAGTTGGGAGTTTTGACTTTCTCCAGTGGCTTAGGTTCCTCTGGAGTAGCTTGAATAATTTTTAATTCGGTTTTCTCGTCGCTGGCAGCGTAATCACAATTTTCGCAGTAGGAAATGCTTGATTCGCCGCTTGGAGCTAAAACTGTAAACTCGTGAGAATGTCCTCCACCGATTGCACCGTTATCCGCCTCAACTGCACGAAATTTCAAACCACAACGAGTAAAAATCCGGCTGTAAGCGTCGTACATTTTGTCGTAGGAAATATTCATGCCGTCAACGTCTCTGTCGAACGAATATAAATCCTTCATGACAAATTCGCGGCTCCGCATTAGCCCAAAGCGCGGTCGAATTTCATCACGATATTTATTTTGAATTTGATAAAGCATGACGGGCAGTTGCTTATAAGAGCGAACCTCGTCACGAATCAAAGTTGTTATCATTTCCTCGTGCGTGGGACCAAGCGCGAATTCTCTGCCATGTCTGTCCTTTAGACGCATCATTTCATCGCCGTAAACCGCCCAACGCCCTGATTCCTTCCACATTTCCGCCGGCTGGACGATTGGCATCATGATTTCTTGTCCCCCCTTTGCGTCCATTTCCTCGCGAATGATTTGCATAATTTTTTTCATCGTGCGCCAGCCTAACGGCAGATAAGAATACAATCCGCCTGCCGCCTTGCGAATCAATCCTGCGCGATACATAAGTTTATGGCTGATAAGTTCCGCTTCGGCGGGCGATTCGCGTAATGTTGGTGCGTAAAGTTGAGTTGCTCTCATTAAATTCACCTCGAAAAAATTTTCAATTATTATATCAGATTTAGCGATAAAGGACTATAGGCTTTGGACGAATAAAACTAAAGCTCCCACCGAAATACGGAAGGAGCTTTTTTCTTGCAAAAGTAAAAAATTATTCCTCAGTATAGAATTGAATAATGTTGCTGAAACGCAGACGCGGCGGACGAACACCTTGTACAGCGATTTGACCGGGCATAGTTGCCTCGCCGTTGACGACAATCGTGCAATGCCCCTCTTCGCGCAGATTTTTATTGACCGCGTCACCGACTTTTACGACATCGAATTCGCTTTTGCCGACTTTGAGCTTGTCGCCCGCGACTATATCTGCTGCAACCTCGCCGACCGTGTGCTCAACGACCATATCCGCCAACGCCGGACGAATTTTTTCGTTAAGCAGAATGAAACTGCTGTTGCTCGAAAGGTACGCAGGAGCGTCCTTGCCAATACTTGTCATCTTTACTTCGTATTTTACCATTTAAATCGACCTCCTTGTTGCGAATAATAACACATTTGCGCCAAAATATTCAAGCCGAAAATTTTTCCGTTAACTGCAATTTTAGCTGGCTTTACTTTAACTTTCTTTAGTGTATAATTGCAACAACATTATTTAAAGGAGAGCGGTGCCCTTTATATGGATACTGCAGAAAATACAAAACTTAAACCTTATTTATCGCCGCTGAACGTTTGGGCATTGTCCTTTGGTTGCGCGGTTGGTTGGGGCGCATTCGTAATGCCTGGCACGACTTTTTTGCCGATTGCCGGTCCTCTCGGAACTGCGCTAGGTATGATTATTGGCGGCGTCATCATGCTGATTATCGGCTACAATTACCATTTCATGATGAATAAATATCCCGACGCCGGCGGTACTTATTCTTACGCTAAAAAAGTTCTGGGTTATGATCACGGCTTTTTAAGCTCGTGGTTTTTAATTCTAGTTTACATAGCTATTACTTGGGCGAATGCAACTGCGCTCCCCATTATTTTTAGAAAATTTTTGGGCGATACTTTTCAATTTGGTTTCCATTATACAATCGCGGGCTTTGATGTTTGGTTCGGCGAGGCTTTGCTAAGTTTGGGTGCGCTGTGGATTTGTGGTGCGCTCTGTATGCACGGCGGCAAGTTAGCGGCGTGGGTTCAGACGATTGCGGCGATAATTTTGCTCGGCGGCGTATTAATTTCTATGGGCGCGGTCGTTTCAAGCGGAATAAATCCTTTTGACATTGCGCCCGCCTTCCAGCCCGATAATACAAGTTCATTCGCGGCGATTTTTGGAATTGTTGTTTTGGCTCCGTGGGCATTTGCTGGTTTTGAATCGGTTTCACAATCGGCGGAAGGTTTTAAGTTCTCAGTTAAGAAAACTTTTGCGATTTTAATCTGCGCGGTCGTGGCGGCGGCTCTTGCTTACACTTTCCTCGCGATATTGGCGATTTCTGATATACCGGCAGGCTATTCTAACTGGTCTGAATATCTTGCCGACTTGGACAATCTCGAAGGATATGCCGGTATGCCAACTATACACGCAATCCACGAACTCATGGGCGATACGGGCTTAATAATTTTGATTATGGCTGTTATGGGCGGCGTCATTACCGGTTTGGTTGGCAACTACATTGCGGCTAGTCGATTGATTTTCGCGCTTACTCGTGATGATTTACTGCCTGCGTGGTTCGGTAAGCTCAACGAACATCGCACGCCTATGAACGCAGTTTTATTTATAATGCTCCTGTCTTTGCCGATACCGTTTCTCGGACGCACCGCGATTGCGTGGATTATCGACGTTAACACAATCGGCGCGACAATCGATTATACTTACACCTCGCTCGTAACGATTATCACTGCGCGGCAAGTTGGCAAAAGTCTACCGCAAATCACAGGGCTAATCGGCGTCGTCGTGTCAATGATTTTCTTCCTGTATTTTATGGTGCCGAATGTTTGGACTGTTGCCGCAATGACGACAGAAAGTTATTTGATTTTGATTTTGTGGAGCATTCTCGGCTTTGTATTCTTCCGCTATATTTTTCAACGCGACACGGATCGGCGTTTTGGCAAGTCGACAATTTCTTGGATAGCGTTGCTGTTTTTGATTTTCTTTACATCAATGCTTTGGGTTCGCGAGGCAACCAGCGACGCCGCGCAGACGGTTTTAGGCAACTTGAGAGAATATTACACCGAAGAACTTAACGAACACGGTATACCGCCCAGCAATCGCGAGAAAGCTGATTCGGAATTTTATCTGCAAAATCAAATGGAATTTGTCAGCGACTCTTTGACGCGCCATAACTTAATGCAAATGGGCTTAATTACAATCGCGCTGTTTATCATGTTCAATATTTACAATATGATGATGACACGCGAAAAAAATATGGAGCGCGAAAAAGTTCAAGCGGAGCGCAGTAATAAGGCGAAGTCAACTTTCCTGTCGAATATGAGCCACGATATACGCACGCCCATGAACGCCATTATCGGCTACACGAACTTAATTAAAAAAGAACCAGGACTTCCGCCGCGCATGAAAGATTACTTAGACAAAATCGAGGCGTCGAATAATCATCTTTTATCGCTGATTAATGATATTCTTGACATGAGCCGGATTGAAAGCGGCAAAATGGAACTTGCCCCGCAAAAATCGAATATCGTTAAAGCTTTGAACGAAGTTAAAGATTTATTCGCGACGCAAATGGCTAACAAGGGCTTGACGTTCGCAGTTAATATCGAACACGTCATGAATAAAACTGTAATGTGCGACACGCCGCGCCTTAATCGTGTCTTGTTGAATCTTATCAGTAATGCGTTCAAATTTACGCCTGAAGGCGGCTCCGTTACAGTTACACTCCGTCAAGTCGGCGGCAACGATGAGAAAGGCTCTTATGAATTGCGCGTTAAAGATACGGGTATGGGCATGACGCCCGAATTCGCCAAAAAAGTTTTCGCCGCCTATGAACGCGACCGCACAGTTAGCAACATTCAAGGCACGGGCTTAGGCATGAGCATTACTAAAAGTATCGTTGAGCTAATGGGCGGCACGATTGACGTTGAAACCGAACTCGGCAAGGGCACGGAATTTATTGTTCGCGTTGACTTCCCGATTATCGACGACCCCGACGAGGAAGAAGTCGAACAAATTGCCGACGAGAAAGGCGAGCTTGACTTCAGCAAGATTAAATTACTGTTGGTTGAGGATAACGAAGTTAACCGCGAAATTGCGTCGCTTATTCTTACGGAATTTGGATTCGGCTTGGACACGGCGGAAAATGGCAAGATTGCTGTCGATAAAGTTGCGGCAAGCAAGCCCGGCGAATACGACGCAATTTTAATGGATGTTCAAATGCCGGTTATGAACGGCTACGAGGCGACTAAAAAAATCCGCGAACTTCCTAATCCAAAACTTGCGCAGATACCAATTATTGCAATGACGGCGAACGCATTCACTGAGGACATTCAAACGGCAAAAGATGCGGGCATGAATAGCCACATTGCTAAGCCGCTCGATATAGAAAAAATGATTGAAACTTTAACGGAGGTGTTGAAATGAAAAAGTTTTTAGCATTGCTGATTGTTTTAATCGTTGCGTTGTGTACAGGTTGCGGTGAAAAAATTATTTACAAATCTATTACACATGACGAGGCAACAAAAATTATAGCCGATAATCCCAACGTAATTGTCCTCGACGTGCGCACGCCTGAAGAGTACGAAAAGAAACACATTCCCAACGCGATTTCCCTGCCGCTTGAAGAGTTGCGCAACGGAAATTTTGCGTCCATACCCGACAAGAACCAAACGATTTTAGTTTACTGTTGGACGGGTCGTCGTGCTCAAGATTCAGCGCAACTTCTTGCTGATAAAGGTTATAAAAATGTTTACGAATTCGGAGGCATTGCTGATTGGAAAGGTCCCGTCGTCGGAGCAGAAATTTATAAACACATAACTCACGACGAGGCGCAAGAAATTTTAGAAACTAATTCAGAAGCGGTTTTGATAGATTGTCGTTTCCCAAAAGATTACGAAGCTAGACACATTGTCGGAGCCGTTTTTGTACCAAAGGAAGCTGTTATGGCGGAAGATTTTTCTAAAATTCCCAACAAAAACGCGCCTATTATCTGTTACTGCGGTGATGGCAATCGTGCACGGCAAACGGCAAAACTTCTCGTCGAGAAAGGTTATAGGCAAGTCTACGAAATGGGCGGCATTATCGATTGGGAAGGAGCCGTTGAGGGTACCGAAGTTGAGTAAAAAAATTAAGCGGCGAGAAATTATCCCGTCGCTTTTTTGTTGTCTAAAATTATTTTAAAAGTTTTGGTCGCGTGTGGAAATTTTATTTTGAACGTAAGCAATAAATTCGTCGACGCTCATTGAAACGTTATCTTTTGCGCTGTATTTTCTAATCGGCAAAATGCCCGTCTCAACTTCCTTGTCGCCGATAACAATCGTGTATGGAATTTTACGGACTTGGCTGTCGCGAATTTTTTTATTGATTTTCTCGTTGCGGTCGTCGATTTCTGCGCGGAACTTGAGCGCGAAAAATTTATCGGCAAGTTCTTTAGCGTAGGCAAGATGATTGTCGGTTATCGGCAAAAGTTTTATCTGAACGGGAGCCAACCACACAGGGAACGCGCCCGCATAATTTTCGATAAGAATGCCAATGAACCGCTCAATACTGCCGTAAACAACGCGGTGAACCATAATCGGACGATGTTTTTCTCCGTCCTCGCCGATATAATTTAAGTCGAACTTTTCGGGCAAGAGCATGTCAAGCTGAATCGTTCCGCATTGCCACGTTCTACCGATTGAATCTTTCAAGTGAAAGTCAATCTTCGGACCATAAAACGCGCCGTCGCCCTCGTTAACGACATAATCAAGCCCGCGATGTTCCAAAGCTTTTTGCAAGGCATTAGTCGCCAATTCCCAAGTTGCGTCGTCACCCATTGAATTTTCGGGGCGCGTCGACAGTTCAGCTTTGTAAGTCAATCCAAAAGTTTTATAAACCTCGTCGAATAAGTCAATCGTCTTTTGGATTTCCGGCTCAACCTGCGCGGGCGTCATGTAAATATGTGCGTCGTCCTGAGTAAAGTTGCGAACCCTAAACAAGCCGTGCAAAACGCCGCTTTTCTCGTGTCGGTGAACTAATCCCAATTCCGCCAACTTCAACGGCAAGTCGCGATAGCTATGCACGTGCGTATTGTAAACCAACATACTACCAGGACAATTCATGGGCTTAACGGCATAATCTTCCTCGTCAATCTTAGTGAAGTACATATTTTCTTTGTAATGATCCCAGTGCCCAGAAGTTTCCCAGAGCTTGCGATTTAAAATTATCGGCGTCTTAATTTCTTGATAACCGTAACGGCGATGAACTTCGCGCCAATAATTTAACAGCTCATTTTGAATAATCATGCCGTTGGGGTGGAAAAACGGGAAGCCGGGACCTTCGTCATGCAAGCTGAATAAATCTAATTCCTTGCCAAGTTTACGGTGGTCACGACGCGCCGCCTCCTCCAGCATGTGCAGATAATCTTTTAGCTCGTCTTTAGTTTCAAACGCCGTGCCGTAAATGCGCTGGAGCATTTTATTATGTTCGTCGCCGCGCCAATACGCGCCCGCAATCGACATTAACTTAAACGCCTTAACTTTGCCCGTCGATTGAACGTGAGGACCTGCGCACAAGTCAGTAAAATCGCCCTGTGTGAACAGAGAAATTTCCGCGTCTTCGGGCAGAGCCTCTATCAGTTCAACTTTATAAATTTCGCCCTCGTCGCCAAATTTTTTCAGCGCGTCGGCTCGTGAAAGTGTCGAACGTTCCAGCTTGAGATTTTGCTTGACGATATTTTTCATTTCGCGTTCGATGTCGGCGAGGTCTTCGTCGGTAATTTTTTTCTCGGTGTCAATGTCGTAGTAAAAACCGGTATCAATCGCCGGACCAATAGCCAGTTGAACGCCTTTACCGTCTGCGCCGCCGTAGAGATGTTTTATCGCTTGCGCCATGATATGCGAGGCGGTGTGTCTTAGTGCGTGCAAAGCTTCCGCGCCTTCGACTTCCGCTAAACTTCCGTCTTTAGTTATAATTGTTGCCATTTATTTAGCCTCCTTTGTTTGCTTTGATTCGGGCAATGAAAAATTTTTCCTGCTTAAAGTCGAAAGCCCGTTGATTAGTCGGAGCTTAAAAGCTAAAATCCCCGCATATTTCAGCAGGGATTTATTTTTTCACGTTGAATAGTTGAAAAAAATTTTAAAAGGCGAGGGGAGCGATTGCATTGCGAGCAGAAGGAGTTTTGCCGATAATCGGCAGCAAGTTTGATTCATTGACGGGGCTTTATAATCGCGAGGCTTTTTATCGGGAAGCGACATTACTTTTGGGTGCCCGTTACGACGTTAAATATAGTATCGTCTGCATGGATATAAGTTGCTTTAAAATAATTAATGATTTATTCCACGTCGACACAGGTAATTTGATTTTGCGGGCGGCGGCAGATTATTTTAAGGCAACATTAAATCCGCGAACTTCCATAAGTTGTCGCGCTGAAGCTGACCATTTTATTTTGTGCGTGCCGAGTGATGAACTTAAAATTGAGCAAATTATTAAAGACCTCGATACTCGAATTCAATCTCTCCACATTAGCCACAACATTTTATTTTTTGCGGGTATTTATCCCGTTGAAAGTATTAAGTTGCCGATTGACCAAATGTGCGACCGCGCAGGTATGGCACTTCGGCGAATCAAAGGAAATTATGTTACGCGCTACGCTTACTACGATGCAAAAATGCGCGAGCAAATGATTGAAGAACAACTTATAACCGGCAACATGGAAGCCGCCCTTTTGGAGAATCAGTTTACGATTTATCTTCAGCCGATTTACGACCCGCATAAAAATACCGTCGCCAGTGCAGAAGCTCTTGTCCGTTGGTTTCATCCGATACACGGCATGGTTTCTCCCGGCAAATTTATTCCCGTCTTTGAACGCAATGGCTTTATCGTGCGCCTTGACCGCTTTGTTTGGGAGGAAGCGTGTAGACTTCAACGTAAACGCCTCGACGAAGGTAAAGAGGTCGTTCCCATTTCCGTTAACTTATCGCGGCTAAATTTCTACAGCTTAGACTTGCCTGACTTCCTCGCAACGTTGCTGGAAAAATACGACTTGGAACCGTGGATGTTAAAATTGGAAGTAACAGAAAGCGCGTACACCGATAATCAGCTCCAACTCCTCGATATGATTTCTACGTTCCGAGAATTAGGATTTTCGATTTTAATGGATGACTTTGGGTCGGGCTATTCGTCGCTGAACATGCTAAAAGACATGCCGCTTGATACTCTCAAAGTCGACATGGCATTTATCCGCGAATTGGAAAAATCTAAGCGCGTGGCGATAATCTTAAAATTTATCGTCGAATTGGCAGAGGAATTGGGCATGAGCATTGTAATTGAAGGCGTGGAAACTAAAGCGCAAATGGATTACGTGTCTAGCTTGGGCGACGTGGCAATTCAAGGTTATTTTTTCTCGCGCCCGTTGCCAATACCCGACTACGAGGCATTGTTGGATAAATATCTGCATTAAAATTTCTACCTTATGGCAATTATGCGTTGACGTAATTTAGTACTCTCAATAACTCTATCTAAACAAATTTTTGACAGGAAAGACGCCGTGCCGCGCAGGCTGTATGAATCGTTGTAAATCTGTGAGGCTTTTTTGTCAATCAATTCGTCGGTGCGGCGGTCGTAAACAATCAATTCAAAGCGAACATTGCTTACCATATAATTTTCGCCACTCCAACTAGAAGAAATTGCGACGTATTGGCTGTACTGATTTAGAACGGGGCAAACAATAATATCTGCGTTAAGTTTTTGGGCGAGCGGGCGCATTGCGTCTTGGAGTTTCGCCTTTTTATTTTTGGTGCGCATATCTTGCCACATGTCGCCTAAAACTTTCGCAGAATTTTTTGGCGGCAAATATTCAACGAGCTGTAAAGTTCCGTTTAGCGGAATGTGAACTGCGCGAGAAAGAATAGTTTCGAGTTCGGCGCAAGTATCATTGTCGGGGATTGCGCGTTGAAAAATTATTGGCAAACGGGCAATGCGCACGGGTTCAGCGGCTTGAGCGGTCGTCGTCAACAAAATTATTGCAAAGAATACAGCTAAAAATTTTTTCAAAGGAATCACTCCTTAAATCGTCGGGATAATGCCTTCGCTGGCAAGCATCCACATTAACGGATCTAAAACTCTGTGCGGTCGAATTTTGGCAAGACGTTTACGAGAATCAGGCGGACGTCCAAAACTTGACACTCCGAAAACTCGCACGTCTTTAAAATTTGCATCAATCGCGCCGAGAAAAGCCGTTTCGCCCTGCCGTGTTAGCCAATCGCGTATTTCCAAGTCAACCATTACGCTATCAGATTCGACGAAGCCGCGATTTTGTACGTGAGGACTTTCTTTAAGAATCGTTGAGCCGGAAGAAAAACCGTTAAGCATTTCGGTTAATGCGTCAAGTTTGGTTAAGACGACGGCGGCGCGGCGGTCAATCTTTTTGCCAGGCGGAATGTTGCAGTTGCGGCGGATATAATTTGCCAACGAATTCACCATGTTAACCATATTTCCCGGCGCACTCGTTTGACGTTCGGTCGCCATTGAGGAGTTCAAAGTTTCTCTGGAAAGCTCCACGCGCACGCTTGACAATAACAACGGGTCGAACATTATCAACAACATTCTTGCGCCTGACAAGTAACGGCTTATCTTTGCGTCCAGCGGCGTATAATCAATGCGTTCGCAATCTTCGCCCGCGCCGTCGTAAATTGTTAGCGCGTATGTTGGAATTTTTTCGCCCTTAACTGAATTGTCCATAATCGTCCAAAGTTGTGGCTTAGGTGAAACGCCCGCCTCCGTTCCTCTCAAGCAATGCCGTTCCTCGTAAACGTATTGTTCGTTGAGTTGTGCCCGCCGTGTCGTATCCACGTCCATTGCTTGCAAAATCCACGGCAACCCCGAATATTTTAGCTCGTGTAAAAGCGTCGTCATGTAGCTTGACTTGCCCGCACCAGACACGCCGACCGCGCAGAAACTTAAATATTTATCGTGGAATAAAAGTTGCGGCGGGAGCGGTTCTCCACAATGCTTGCAAGCTGCCTCGCGAATCGTCAAGCCGTGATTCCTGCAGAATTTTCTTTTGCAGACGGGGAGCCGCCCTCTAAATTTATCGGTGAACGACAGCTTAACTTCGTGGCGATTGTCTTCGTCGGGGACACAGTAAAATTTCATGCCGCTCAATTTTAATTCCCTTAGACAGTGCGGACAAATTGCCGCCGACTTGCTAAACATTGAAAAATCTCCCTTCGGTCGATTTTTAGGGAAATAGGTTAAGAGGTAATTAGGGAATTAGTTCTAATAACCTCTTAACCTAATTACCTACTTCTTCGGAACAATAAGACTATCAGGGCGCGACGCTTTAAGCTCAAAACGCTTTTCATCCTCTTTGGAAGTGAGGAGCTTGACGACGGTTCCCGACGAAACTTCTTTCCAAATTTCATTGGGCAGATTAGTTTCAAGCCGCCCGCCGCTGTAGCCTTCAGGATATGCGCGAACCGTGCCTAATATGCGCGTCGTCGAATCGCCCTCCTCAATATTCATGCGCCCATCACTTCGACATACCAACGACATTTTCGGCGTAGATTTGGCGTTGCTCTCGATTATCAGCTTGCAATCCTTAGCGTGAATTTCTTTCTTAAAAAGTCCGCTCGTTCCCCACTCCAGCCGATACGAAATAATTTCCTTCGGGCGATTGTTCAAAGTCAAAGTGCTCGGCGCACAATAAGCCGACGTTCCATCACTAAATTTATACTCGCCTATAACCGTAATAAAAATTTCTTTGGGCGGCAAATGCGTCTGCAAAATAAAAGTATCCTGCGCATATTTCGCCGCGTAAATTCTATTCATCTGCCGCGCCTTAGCCGTCTCAATCGTCGCGTAAAGTTCATCGGCGTCGCTCGTGTTAATTTTGTAATGAATCATGTAAAGATTTTCCGGAACGCTCTTTAAGACGAGTTTCAAGCCGCCCGCGTCAATCTGCGTTTTGTTAGCGTCAATCTCGCACGGCTCGACATTCGCGCAAGTTATAATTTCGTTTATAAGTCCAAATTCCCGCGTTGCACTGATGACGGCAATTTTAACATTATCGCCGCTTAAAGCAAATTCGCAAGTCTCGTCAGAACTCTCCGCCTTTTTGTAGACAACGCCACTACCTAAAATTTCGTCGACTTTATCCAACGCAAAAACTTTGTTATCAATCTGCGCGGACTCTTTGACAACTTCTTTAAACCAAATGGTAAAATCGCCCGTCGATTTCCAATGAAATGCCGCTCGCCCACTCCTTACAGTGCAAATCAAATTATCAACAGGTTTAGGCGGCTTTTCGGGCGTCAAGCTAACTGTCAAGCCGTGACTGTATTTATAAGTTCGTTCAATCTTCCACACGCCGCGCAAAATTTCATCGGAGCTTTGACGGGCAAAATATTTTTCGTTGTTGGAAATATTATCTTCGGCGGCGTAGTAGACGCATTGCAGACGATATTGATATTGCTTGCGATTTTTAACGCTGTTGTCCACGAAGGGCGATTGCACACAGTCAGCAACCACGACGCTTTTACCCGCGCTGTCACTGCGCAAAATCCGCACGCCTAAACAATTTTCCGACGGTAAACGCCAAATAAATTTACATGCGCCGTCCTCCGTCTTAGCGATTAATTTTTTCTCGTCGAGGTCGCTGTAATGGGCGGCGGTCGTAGTCGTCGGCGCGGAAATTGTACCAAGTCGCACAGAAAAAATCGCGTAGCCGTAAAGCACGCCAGGTTTAACGTCGTAATCCGTAAATTCGAGGCGGTCGGTATTCTCAATCAAAATTTCGCCGTCACGATAAGTTTTGGGCACGCCGTCAACTTTTTTTATCAGCGTGTAAGTCAAGCCCAAATCGGCGGGAACTTGCCAAGAAATGTTGCAGATTAAATTCGACTCGGTGGAGCCAACGCCTGTCGACTTAGCCTTAACAGAAATTTTTCCGATACTTGAGGCGGGCGAATAATTTTCCCTAAGCGTGGCGACAATCGCGCTGGGGGCTTTGGGCGGAATTAATTTCAATCGGTCAAGTGCGGGCTTGTAGTCCTTAATCTTGCGCAAAATCTCAATGCAATCGCTGACGGCTTTGGCGGGCGCAATCGACAAGCTCGGCAACTTTTTATCAGCCCAAGCAAATAATTCGCGCCGCTTGAGTTCGCCGGCAATTTTATTAATGCGCCATTCCAATTTTTTTAAGTCGTTGGATTCGGGCTTGAGGAGCTTAGCTTTAGCCAAAATTTTTATAATTTCCGCCATTACAATGTGAACGTCCTCATCGGCATTGCGGGCTTGCTCCACGAGGTCAAGCATTGAATTTGCCTCGCCAATGTAATTTGAAAACTTTTTAAACTCCACAATAGAAAAGTCGCAAACGGTGCAACGGTCAGCAGTAGCAGGAATTTTCTTGCCGCATTTCGGACAGTCGATAAAAAAATTTTCGCCGCAGATTTTGCAATGCGCCCGCTCACTTTCCTCACGAGTACGGAAAATTTCAAAGGCTCCACAGTTAGCACACGTCACACAAAAAGAATTTTCGCCCGCGTCGCCCGTCGATTCGTAGGGATTTTTCAGCAAGCCCGCCGCCTTGTTGTAGAGCGCGGCACTTTGCTCGTATGTTAAAAAGTTCGGGAACGTGCGCTGAATTCGATTTATACAGTTGTCAGCAAAATAATTGTCGTGCTTAAACAAATCGGGCGCTGCTTTTATTTTGGCAAAAAAATCGTTAAGCGTCTCAATCTTCAACGAGTGGTCATATTTAAAGCGGCTGTCGTCGGTGTTGAAAACTTGAGTCTGCGCAAGATTTATAAGAGCTTTAATCGATTGCCACTGCGGAATTGGCGCGGAAACTTTTTTGGCGGCTTCACGGAAAATTTCTCGCAAGTCGTCAGTCGGGTGGCGGCGATAAAAATCTGGCGACGGCTCAATTTGATTCTCGATATAAAATGCAAGCTCGTAGAGGTCGTGAACATTTGCAGACCACGCGAAATTTTTTTCATCGGGGACAAGTTGGAAAGCCGCAAAATTTTTCCGCAACTCATCCATTACCGAATCATTCAGGAAAAAATTATTCAGCGTCGCCAAAATTTTCTGCGCGGTCTTCGCCGGTTTTATCTCAAAGCCCTGTTCTTTATACGTCGCCTCAATCGTCGCCGGACTTAGTCGCAACTTGTCGCGTATCTGCCGAATTTGCGATTGATTAACTTGCAACGTGCCCTGCGTATTGCCTCGCTGTAAGTCGATATAAAGCCGCAATTCCTCTATACGTTGACGCTTTAAAGACTCCGCCGCCTGCTGTCGAAATCGCGGGTTGTCAATCGTCAGCGCAATGTAATCGTCCATTTGCAATTCCGAACGTATTTCCGCTAATCTCGTCGGGTCAACCATTGTATTTTGCTCAGTCGTCAACCGTTTTTTCCAAGCCTCATAGGCGGCGCGAATTTTTTTCACGTTGTCGGGAGGATCAAATTCCAAACCGAGCATTTCAAAAATATTTCGTTTAGCCAAATTTAACCCTCCTCCGAAATTCAAATCGATTTATAAAGTTCGTCAAAATTTTTCAAGCGTTGATATATGTTTAGGAAGGCAACTTTCATTTGCGCTTCCGTCATGTTTTTTGAGAAGTCGTAAGCCGCCATAACTATATGATTTGCGTCGCTACAGATAACGTTACTTGAAATACAACCAATCGGAATATATTAGCGGAGTTCAGAACTTACACACGACACCAAAAGATAATCGGTCTTAGGCTGGCGTCGTTCTTGAAAAAGCCAGGACGTAGCGGAGTCGCGACGAGTTGCGGCTTTTTTGCTTGCCAAACGGAATTCGCGAACTTTTTCCACGCGCTGATATACGAGCGGCATTTTGCGCAATTCATTTGGCGGACAATCCTCAAGCCACAGACAATAGCGCGGGATATTTTGAATAAATTCCTTTGCGCCCAAAAACGGACGAATCCATTTTTCAGCGGCGGGATTTTTCGCAATCAGTTCGTCTTTTTCTTCCGGCGTCAAAAGTAAATTGCCGTCGTCGGTTGGTTGACTTCCTTTTTGCATATCTTGAACGGTATAAAACAGCTCGGCGAAGTCGCGCAGATAAGTATCCTTGCCGGTTTTGGCGAAGTACGCGTGATAATCATTGCAATAAAATTCGCTAACTTCGACCACGATATAACCGTTGCCGCTCGTATCGTAAAGCTTAATCATAAATTATTTGTCCTCGTAATGATTTCTTGCAAGATAAAACAATCGTCTCGTCGCCGTCAACTTTATAAATAAGTCGGTTAGCGTCGTCAATGCGTCGAGAATAGGCATCTTGATGTTTAAGTTTTTTGGGCTTGCCGATACCGTTTAACGCGCCGTCGCGTTCTATGCTTTGCAAAAGTTGATTGATTCGGCGCAAAGTTTTACGGTCTTGCATTTGTCAATAAAGATAATAATGGAGCCAGCCGTCGTCCTCGAAAGAAATTTTACTCATTGACAATGCCTCCGAGTTCCTCAATCGTTGCGCCGTTAGCCATTGCATTTAATTCATCCATTGTAGCGACAACACAATATTCAGAGGCGGCAGAATGGTCAAGTTTAGCGAGAAATTTTGCGTTGTTAATTCAATGGTCGAACTTATCAATGCCGCGCATTTTAACTTCTTCAACGAAATAATCCCACTCAAGCGGCGAAAAAGTTATCGGCTCTTTGATAAGCTTTGGTTCGGGTAAAGGTTTGCGCCGTGTATTTTTAATTCGTTTCATGATAAAAACTCCTTCCTATCGTCGACAATGCTGCCGCTTATTTGAAATGTTCAATCCATTTATCTACGACAAAATTTTTATTTGCCGCGAGCCATTGCATAATTCGGTTTAAATCTTTGGCAGGAATTTGGCTTTTGTTATGCTCCAAGCGCGGCACGTCCTCTATCCAAATTTTGGTTGCGTCAGCGGAAGGCTTGCTCTTGCAAACGTGAACATGAATCGGTTCGTTATTTTCGTTCGACCAAAAGAAAATCAGATAACCGAGCAATCTACACACTTGCGGCAATTTTTCCTGCCTCCTCACGAGCAATTTCCCAAATCAGAAAAGAATTCGTCCGCGCATAATCCAAAAGCCGCGCAGTCTCATCTTTGCTGAAACCGTAAGAATTTTTAACGTTAAGCGTCGGCAAAGTAGATTCCAAAAAGTTAAAGCCGTTTTCGTTGGGGCACTCAAAATAAATTTTTATAAACTCCATGCCGTCGCGGGTGGCTTGTATGTCGCTGAAAGTTAAAGTAATTTCGTTAATCTCCGAGAAAAAATATTTCATCGCCGCGCCTCCAAATTAGTCAGCGGAAATTCTAAGTTGGTGAACGGCACTGCCCTCAACGTCAATATCGCTTTCGGTGCGCAGGAAAGTTTCAAAAGTCTCATTAGTTTTGGTGTTAACCGCCTCGACGTGTACGCCCGACGCATCAACTTTAAACGTAACTTTAATCGGCGTGTCACGGCTGGTATTGGGCGGTAAGTTAACGATAAGTTCGCCCAAAAGTTTAACGTTGTGCGCGGGGTCGGTGGCTTGCGGGTTGCCGTCCTCGTCGACGCAGGGAATTAATGTGTCGTCGGTTGACATATTTTCAAAGGCGCGCAGGCGAACGAGTTCTTGATTGTCTTCGAGCGGATAATAAGTTTTCGTGAACACGGCAGGCATTTTCTCGCCGATTTTTATAAAATTCTCCAAAACGTATTTATGCTTTGCGCCGTTCATGTCGACGACACCAGGACCGAACGAACGCGGCGTTTGATCTTCAACGGTAAATTTCGAGGTAAGTTGTTCAGCTTGAGCAACTTCGCCGCCGGAAGTTTCATCGCCCTGCGCGGACAACGAGCCGACTTCCTCAACCAACATGCTTGCGTAAATCGCCGCGCCCTTTGCAACTGCTTGGTCAGGGTCGTGTTGTTGAACTTTGCCGGGAAATTTTTCCTCAACTGCATTAATTATCATCGGCATATAAGTTGAGCCGCCAACTAAAAGAACGGTATCAATCGCCTCAGCGGGAACTTTATCCAACGTTTTATCAATATAGCCCATTGTCTTTGCAACGAGGTCTGAAGTCATCTGCTCAAAATCCGTGCGCTTGATAACAACTTCGGTGCGCGAGCCGTTAACGTCGATACGAACTTTTGCGGATTGTTTCTTGCTAAGTTTACGTTTAGCCTCCTCGACTTTGGAGCGAATATCTTGCCGCGTTTCAGCTTCGATTTCTTCGGGCGTCAAGCCGTTATCGTCGCAACAGGCGTGCAAAATGTGATTATAAAGTTTATCGTCCCAGTCTTTACCGCCGAGCCTATCGTCGCCGTCAGTGGCAAGCACCGTAATTTTTTGAACGTCGCGCCCAGAATTATTTTGCGTCATCGACATTTTTAAAACAGTTACGTCGAAAGTTCCGCCGCCCAAGTCGTAAACTAAAACTGTTCTGTCCTCTTGAAATTGACGGGCGCAATAGCTCAAAGCCGCCGCAGTCGGTTCGTTAATCAAGCTCAAAACGTGAAGTCCGGCAAGTTCACCCGCCTGTTTTGTCGCAGAGCGTTCCTCAAGTCCAAAGTAAGCGGGAACAGTTATAACAACGTCTTCAATCGTGCCGCCTTGCGATTCAACCAAATTTTTTAGCCGCGTCAAAATCAATGCACTAATCTCCACAGGCGTATAAGTTTTGCCGTCAAATTCGTAAGTGCGGGTATCACGTTTGCCAATTTCCCGCTTAACAAATTGTACAACGCGGTCGCCGTCAGTCTCAATATTTTCCTTAGCCGCCTGCCCGACAATTACATTGCTTTCGTTCTCAAAAAAAACTACGCTGGCGACGGTGTTGCTGTCGTCTTCGTTGTTGCGAATAACTTCGGGGTTGCCGTTCGAGTCCAAACGCGCTATGCAAGAATAAGTTGTGCCCAAATCAATTCCGTATGTGCTCATAAATTTTTTTCTCCTTTACTCACTGCGTACTAATTCGGATTTTCTACCACCATCGTTGCTGTCGTAAACATAAACGTCGACGAATTCGCGATAAAGTGTCCGCCCGTTGCGAATAACTCCAGGACGGCGGCTTTTAGCTATGGTGTTGTGCAAATTTTTATTGCTAGTCGCGACGATGTTGACGATTTTAGTTAGTAATGGTCGACGCGGCTCGCCGATTTCCGACGTAAAAATTTCTGCGTCATACTCCGATAAAATTTCTTCCAGTTCGTCGAAAAGTAATTTAAGCGTCCGTCGCGTTCGTCTTGAAATGGATTCGTCCGTTAACATTTTTCTATACTCTACGCAGACCGTTGCGATTGATTTTAAAATCGGCGTGAACTGTTCGCCGCGCTGTTGTTCTTTCAAGGCGTCAAGTTCTTGTTGCATACCGCGCCGTACTTGATTTTGAAAGTTTACATTCTCGCGCAGGCTTTGAACTAATTGCCGCGAATTTTTTTGTTGCAAGTCCAAAATTTTTTCTAGCGTCGCGGCTACAGAATTTTGTTCCGTTTCTTCCGCGACGAATTCCGATTGTGTTTCCAATTTATCATCTCCTTTCGCTCCAGAAATATTATCAGAAAATCTTCAGATAAACAAGATACTTGCTGTAAGTTTTCAATGAGGTTTAGCAGGATATATTTTTTCCTTGCTGATAAAAGAATTAACTGATAAAATGCTATCGGAAATTATAAAAATAGAGGTTTTAGCCTATGAGCGTGACATTTGATTTTAAAGGGAAAAATTTTGTAGTAGTTGGGGCGTCGTCGGGCATTGGCAAACAGGTAGCACTTGAGCTGGCGCAGAGCGGCGCAAATGTTTTAGCAATCGGCAGAAATTTGGAGCGGCTCGCCGAACTTAAAAAAATTTCGCCGATAAGTTTAGTTAAACACCCGCCGCTAATTTTTACAGAGCAACTTGACGTAATCACGGCGACGGCTGACGATTGGTCGGAGGTTTTGAGCAACTTTACGAGCACGGTTGGCAGGATTAATGGAGGCGTATACACGGCGGGCATTTGGGGTTTGACGCCGCTAAATTCTTTTGACGAATCACTTGCCCATAAAATTTTCGATACGAGTTTTTGGGGCGCAGTTAAATTTGTTCAGACGGCAACGCGGAAAAAATTTTCGGACGGCGGCGCGTCATTCGTGCTGATGAGTTCAATCGCGGGCGAATTCAGCGGAAAATCTTTGTTTGCATATTCGGCGGCAAAGGCGGCAGTTCAAGCGGCAGTCAAATCATTCGCGGCAGAAATAATTCGCGGCAAGCACAGGATAAATTCAGTGGCACCCGCGCTGGTTCAAACTGGCATGACGCAAAACGAAATGTACGCGACGATAGTTAACGAAGAAATGATTTCGCGACATCTTTTAGGCGTGGGTACACCGCAAGACGTTGCCGGAATAATTTTATTTTTGCTAAGCGACCGCGCCGCTTGGATAACCGGACAAAATTTTTTCGTAGACGGCGGCTACGTTGTTGGCTCTTATAATTAACGGAGGAAGTTTATGGCAGTAAAATATATCAGTGGGGGCGAAAGTCACGGTTCGCGGCTTGTTTGCATTTTGGAGGGCTTGCCGGCGGGTTTAAAAGTTTCAAGCGAATTCGTCAATGCGGAACTGAAACGACGACAAGGCGGCTACGGGCGCGGCGGGCGTATGAAAATCGAAAGCGACCGCGTAGAATTTTTGTCGGGAATTCGTTTTGGAGAGACGATTGGCAGTCCGATAACTTTAAGCGTCGAAAATCGCGACTGGCAAAATTGGCAAGAACGCATTAGCGCGGAAGGTTCACCGTTCGGAGACAAAGTTACTAATGCTCGTCCAGGTCATGCCGACTTGACGGGCGCGGCGAAATATAATCGTTCAGACGTGCGCGACATTTTGGAACGCTCCAGTGCTCGTGAAACGACTATGCGAGTTGCGGCGGGCGCGTTGTGTAAAATTTTCCTTAAAGCTTGCGGCGTGGAAATTTCCGGCGAAGTTTTAAGCGTGGGCGGTGTTAGCGGCGATAAAATTAAAAATCGCATTGACGAGGCAAAAGCTTTGGGTGATACTGTCGGCGGCATTTTCGAGGTAAAAGTTTCGGGCGTGCCGGCGGGTTTGGGCAGTCACATTCAGTGGGATAAAAAGCTTGACGCGAAATTTGCGGCGGCGTTCATGTCGATTCAAGCGATTAAGGCTGTCGAGCTCGGCGATGGATTTTCAAACGCAACAAAACTTGGTAGCGAAGTTCACGACGAAATTTTTATTGACGGCGGAAAAATTTTTCGCAAAACAAATCGGGCGGGCGGCTTTGAAGGCGGCATGACAAACGGTGAAGATTTAATCATACGCGCCGCAATGAAACCGATTCCGACTTTGATGAAACCGTTGCAAACTGTTGACATTGCCACGAAACTTGCGACGACGGCTAGTAAAGAACGTAGCGACACTTGCGCGATATGGGCGGCTGAAGTTGTCGGCGAGGCTATGGCGGCAATCGTTACGGCTAATGCGTTCGTTGAGAAATTCGGCGGCGACGCGCTCTGTGATACGCTTGCTAACTTAGAAAATTATCGTGCGCGGCTTGCGAGGGATTACGGCTTATGAAAGACAACGTGATATTAACGGGCTTTATGGGGACGGGCAAGACTAGCTTAGGCAAACTTTTAGCTACAAAGTTAGGGCGACCGTTCGTCGACATTGATAAAAAAATTGAGATGGAACAGAAACTTTCCATTCCGAACATATTTGAACGCTACGGCGAAAAACATTTCCGCGAACTGGAACGAGCCGCAGTTAAAGAACTTAGCGAACGGCGCGGGCTAATTATAGCGACGGGGGGCGGCACGATTAAGGACGAGGAAAATCTTCGCTTGCTGAAAGATTCGGGCGTAATGATTTGCTTGACGACGGAACCGGAAGAAATTTTTGCCAGAACTGCGCGGCGTGGTGAACGTCCTGTTTTAGACGGCGGCGGCAATGAACGATTGGAGACGATTAAAAAACTTCTTGCCGAACGAAAAAAATTTTACGACCGCGCAGATTATCAAGTCGACACGACAAATTGGTCACCAATTCAAATTATCGACGACATTTGCCGCTATATACGGAAGTTCAGGAGTTGAAGTTATGGAAAAAGTTTTGGTAGATTTGGACGCGGCGAGCTACGAAATTTTTATCGGCGAAAATATTTTGAGCGGCGTCGATAAATTTGTAAATGGTAAAGCTCTGCTCATTACACAGAAAAATATTTTGGAATTGTGCGCTGAAAAATTTCCTTACGAAGTTGCGCTGATTCCCGACGGTGAAACTGCTAAAAATCTGCGCGAGGCTGAAAAACTTTACACGCGAGCGATTGAGGTAGGACTTGATAGAAAATCCGTCGTGCTTGCTTTAGGCGGCGGCGTAGTCGGAGATTTGGCGGGTTTCGTGGCGGCGACGTTTATGCGCGGCGTCAATCTTATTCAAATTCCAACGACGCTTTTAGCGCAAGTTGATTCTTCCGTTGGAGGTAAAACTGCAGTCAATCACGCGCTGGGGAAAAATTTAATCGGCGCATTTCATCAACCCCGCGCAGTTTTTATCGACTTAAAATTTTTAAAGACGTTGCCTGAACGCGAAATTAAATCGGGGCTTGGCGAGGTCATCAAATACGGCGTGATTAGCGACGAAAAATTTTTCAGCTACCTTGAGGACAACGCGGATAAAATTTTACAGCGCGATTTAAAAACTTTAGAGTACGTCGTTAGGCGTTCTTGCGGGATAAAAGCGGCGGTCGTAAGTTCTGACGAACGCGAGGCGGGTTTGCGTAGAATTTTAAATTTTGGTCACACATTGGCGCACGCGATTGAAGAGGAAACTCATTACGAAAAATATCGACACGGCGAGGCGGTTGCAGTTGGAATGATGGCGGCGGCTTTGATTAGTTTGGAGCTGGGCAAAACTTCTGCAGAAAATGTTCAGCGGCTTGAAAATCTTATAAAAAAATTTGGTATAATGACGACTTGCACGGGGCTTGACGCAGATAAACTTTACGCCGTGACTTTTCGCGATAAAAAAACTGTTGGCGGCGTGGTTAACTGGGTGCTAATGAAAGATTTCGGCGAAGTTGAGATTTGTCGCGACGTGCCCGCGCAGATTATCAAAAAAGTTTTCGGGGGATTGTGCAATGGAAATTAAAATTAATGACGACTTTGACTTGAAAAAAATTGTCGACAGCGGTCAATGCTTTCGTCCTAAAGAGGTTGAGCCGGGCTTGTTTAGGTTTACCGTCAGGGAAAATATTTTGCACATTAGCAAGCTTGACGAGGAAATTTTCGAGGTTGACTGCGACGAGGAGACTTGGAAGGGCGTTTGGGAAAATTATTTTGACTTAGGCACGAATTACGCGGACATTCGGCGCGACATTGCGAACTTTTCGGCGGGCAAGCCTTACGAAAACTTTTTGCACGACGCGACGGAGTACGGTAAAGGGATTCGTATTTTGCGGCAAGATTCATTCGAGATGTTGATAAGTTTTATAATCAGTCAGCGGAAAAATATCCCCTCGATAAAAACTTCAGTAGAAAAAATTTGCGAGCTATTCGGGCGGTGCGTAAATGGCGTATATCTTTTCCCGCGTATCGAGGATATGTTAAACGTAACTGTTGACGATTTAAAGGGTTTGGGGCTTGCTTATCGTAAAGCTTACATTAAGGACGCGGTTGAAAAAGTCGATAGCGGCATGGTTGACTTAAAGGAACTTGGGAACTTTTCGGATATCGACCTCACCGAAGACTTAAAGTTGATTGACGGCGTAGGCGATAAGATTGCCAACTGCGTCGCGTTATTTGCCTATCACCGCGTCGACCGTGTGCCTGTGGACGTTTGGATTAGGCGAGCTATCAATCAAGACTTTGGCGGCGAAAATATTTTCTCCAAATTTGGCAAGAACGCCGGAATTCTTCAGCAATATATTTTCTACTACAAACGCAACAATAAGTAAAGCAAAGAGGCTCTGTCTCAATCGGGACAAAGCCTCTTTTAAATTTGCGGGAGTCTTTTTTGATAATTAATTATTCTTCGTTCGATTTTTCTTCAGCGGGCTGATAGCGTTTGAAGTTCGCGTGAGCACCTTCGCGGCGAGCACGGTTAATCGAAAGAGAAATGCGTTTGCGCTTGAGGTCGATACGCAAAACTTTAACCTTGACAATATCGCCAACAGCAACTGCCTCGTCTGCGTTATCAATGCGGCGGTCGCTGAGTTCGCCCATTGGAATCAAGCCGTCAAAGCCAGGCTCAATCTCCATGAACGCGCCGAAAGTCGCAAGCTTAACAATTTTGCCCTCGATAAAGTCGCCTTCGTGATAAGCTTCTGCCTTGTCAAGCCACGGGTCGCGCAAAGTTTGCTTGACGGAAAGGGAAATCCTGTGCGTTTCTCTGTCGACATTTTTAACGTAAACATCAACTTCATCGCCGACTTTGAGAACTGCGGAGGGGTGGCTGACACGTTCCCAAGACAAATCCGAAATGTGCGCAAGCCCGTCGACGCCGCCCACGTCAATAAACGCGCCATAATCCACGAGACGTTTAACGGTGCCTTTGATAACGTCGCCTTCGTGCAATGTGTTGAAAACTTCCTGCAACTTAATTTCGCGTTCGCGTTCCAAAAGTTGGCGGCGGCTCAAAACAAGACGGCGTTTGTACGATTCAATTTCAATCGGCAAGGCTTTAACCGTCTGGCCAACGTAAGTGCTCAAATCTTTTACGAAATGCAATTCCATTTGCGAGGCGGGAATAAAGCCGCGCAGTCCGTTGACGGTTGCAGTTAAGCCGCCCTTGACGACGTTGTTAATATGCGCGTCGACAGTCTGCAATTCCGTAACTTCGGGGTCGTCGTTGTGCTCTTTAATCGCCCTAAGCTCGTCCCAAACAACTTCGGCATCAGCTTTAATTTTGGAGAGAAGTCCGCCATTTTCGCCGCCGAGTGACAGGATATAAACTCTGATTTTGTCGCCCTGTTTGACGACATCTTCAGCCGAATCCGGTTCGGGAACTGCCAATTCTTTTTTCGGAAGCGGCAATTCCTGCTTGTAACCTATGTCGACGAATGCCTCGTCGCGATTTACCTGGATAACGGTACCTTCAACCACTTCATGTTCGTGAATGTTCTTGAAACTCTCCGACTCTTCCAGCCAATTACCCATCTCTTCGTTCTTCAAATCCTCTGACACTTTTTATAAACCTCCCCGATAATCCAGTCCGGCGTTGAGGCTCCGGCTGTGATACCAACCTTGTTGGCTTTATATAACCATTCAGGTGAAAGCTCCTGTGCTGTCTCTATGTGGTAAGTCCTGCATTTTTTTTCACAAAGTTGGGCAAGCCGCGTGGTATTTGCGCTGTTGCGCCCGCCGATTACCAGCATGACATCAACCTTGCTTGCCAACTCCAATGCTGCTGTTTGTCTTTGTTCCGTTGCTGTACAGATAGTTCGTAGAATTCTTATGTCGTGTGATTTTCCGAGCAGGTGCGCCACTATCCTGACAAAATTCTCGCCGCTCACCGTTGTTTGAGAAACTATTCCGAGTTTGGGGCAAGGTGCGAAGTTTTTAGCGTCCTCTTCCGTCTCCAGAATAGTTGCCCGATTGTTCGACCATTCAAAGATACTTTTAACTTCGGGATGATTTTTTTCGCCAACGATTACGACTTGTCGCCCGTCCTCTACCAATTCTTTAGCAGACAGTTGCGCTTTTTTTACGTGCGGACAAGTTGCGTCGACAACATTTAATCCCTTTGCTTTAGCTTCTTTGTAAACTTGCGGTCCCACGCCGTGTGAGCGAATTATTATCGTACCCTCCTCCATCGCCGTCAAATCTTCGACTGTGCCGACTCCCTCGGCTTTCAGCCGCTCTACCATCTGCGGATTATGGATTATAGGTCCTAATGTACAACTTTTCCCATCCGCGTGCTCTCTGGCAATTTTTATCGCCCGCTTGACGCCATAACAAAATCCCAAATATTCCGACAAGATTACTTCCATATCTACCACCTGTCTGATTGGCTTCGACAAATAAAAAATCCTCAACTTGTCGATAACTGACAATTAATATAACATAATTATTTTTAGCAAGCAATAACTTTGAGAAAATTTTTTCGTGCTCATTAAAATTTATTTTGAGGTCAATTATCGGCAAGCGACCGAATTAATCCGCACGCCTTGTAATTTTTCAGCGGATAAACTTCAAGCGGTGCGCCCTTTTCTTTTGCAAGCTGATATAAATGTCCCAAATGTTCTTCGTCGTGCAAACTGTAAACTAAAATTTTCCACGGCAAGCGGCGCAATAAAACCCGTGTCGCCTCTCCGATACTCGGCTTGATTAAATTTATGTCGGCGATTTTAAAGTCCGCCGCAATTTTTTTTACCTCTACAAGACCACTATTAAATTTTACGTTTGAAATTTTTATTTCTGGCCAGTCATCAAAATTTTGTTCAATCGCGTCAATGAATTGATACGTCAAATCTTTATCGGCAAGTTCTTTGTAAAAAGCCGCGCCGTGAAAATCTTCCGCGCCGATTATATCACTGCGCAAAAAAGTTCTGCTCAAAAGTCCAGATACTGTCGAGTTCAAACATGAGCTGGCAATTAGAAAATCTTCGTGAGTGCCGCATTTTTCTGCGACACCTGCCGGGTCACTCAATACAGCCAAGCCCGCGTTAACATTCGGAAAATCTTTCATTGCTTTGTTAAGTTCGTTTTGAATTGCGCCTTTGCCCGTCCAGCCGTCGACGAATTTAATTTCTTCGGGCTTATGACGCGCCAAAATAAATTTCATGGCGTTTTTGTCAATGCCGACGCCACGAATAATCGAAATCGTATAATGAACCGCCGCGCAGGAAAATTTTTGCTCCAAATAATGTTTAATCAAAATTCCAATCGACGTTCCCCCTCGTGCTAACGAAACTAAGACGACGTTGCGACCTTTATCAGCGAAAATTTTTTCTGCAACGCTAGCGACGGCGGCGGCTGTAATTTTTGCGTAACGTTTCAGCGCGTCGAAGTATGCTTGCAAATATTTTTCCGACGGCTCATATTCAACAGGCAACATTTCCGAATAGTGCCGCCCTGATTGAATTAATTTTTCCCGTTCCGCCGTTCCGAGCGGTTTAACCAATCCGCTGATGTCTTTTAATAAAATCGTCACGTCTTGCGGGCGATATGTGCTAAACATTTTTTATCCCCTTTGTAAATTTGATTCAGTAATTATATACTTAATCGCGTCGACGCGGCGAAAAATTTTTTGGAGGAATGACATGAAAGAAATTAAAATTATCAAAAGCGAATACGTGACTTCGGCAGTGAGTAGAAAAACTTGTCCGGAAGAGCTTTTGCCGGAAATTGTTTTCGTTGGGCGTTCTAATGTCGGCAAGTCTTCGCTGATTAATTCGCTGACGAACAGAAAATCTTTAGCGCGAACGTCGGGGACGCCCGGTAAAACTCAAACGATAAATTTTTTTCGCGTGGAGCTTAAAACTATCGACGCCCAACGCGAATTTTATCTAGTTGATTTGCCTGGCTACGGTTACGCTAAAACTTCCAAGACTAATCGCAAACTTTGGGCGAAATTTATCGACGAATACCTTTCAAGCCGCCGCTATATTAAATTCGTCTGCCAACTTATCGACATGCGCCACCCGCCTCAAGAGTCCGATTTAAACTCCTTTGCAAGTCTTGTTGAAAAAAATTTGCCCGTGCTTGTCGTCGCAACTAAGGCTGATAAAATTGGCAAAACGCAACGGCAAAAACATCTTGACGTTATAAAAAATTCCTTAGAAATCGACGCGGAATCTATCCTGCCTTACTCGTCTACAAAAAATGAAGGGCGTTCAGAATTGCTTGACGTTATCGCAAGCTCTTTGATAAAATAACAACAAAAAATTTTGCGTCGTTGAGCGTGGAGGGCGGCGCAGAGGGAGAGTTCAAGATGACGAGGCTTTCAACTTTCGACAAAGCACTACTGAATCTTTTGCAGGGCGATATACCGATTTGTTCGCACCCGTTCGCGGAAATGGCAAGCCGTCTTGGAACGGACGAAGGCACTGTACTTGCAAGATTGCGCGAACTCAAAGCGGCAGGATTTTTGCGGCGAATCGGGACGTTCTTTGATTCAAATCGGCTGGGCTATCAAGGAACGCTTATCGCGCTTAAAGTCGAGCCGTCAGCAATCTGCGCAGTGGCGGAGGCAGTCAATCGCTATCCAGGCGCAACGCACAACTACGAGCGCGAGGGAGCTTATAACTTGTGGTTCACGCTGTTGACACCAAGCGCGGAGCATGAATCGAACATTTTGGCAGAAATTCGGTCACTGCGCGGCGTCGAAGATATGCTCAAGCTCAAAGCTAACAAAAAGTACAAAATCAATGTGCAGTTCAAACTCCAATAGCTCGGAGGGAAGGTGTTGGAAAATTTAAGTCAGCGGGATAAGGAAATTATCAAAGCGTTGCAGGGGGATTTTCCACTATGCGAGGAGCCGTACAAAGTTTTAGCGGCACAAGTGGGTATAAGCGAGGAAGAATTTTTACGACGGGTCAAGGAGTTGGTTGACGAAAAAAAAATCCGCAAAATGGGAGCAGTGCTCCGACATCGCGAAGTTGGTTTTAATGCAAATGCTCTTTGTGCGTGGCAGGTGCCGCCCGATAAGCTAGACGAGACCGCGCAGATAATGGTTTCTCATGCGGCGGTTTCTCACTGCTACGACAGAACGCCCGCGCCAAATTGGAATTATAATCTTTATACAATGATTCATGCGAAAACTCGCGAAGAGTGCGAAAAAATTATTGGCGAGCTTTCAACTTTAACGGGCGTCACAAATTATAAAATCCTTTACACTAAAAAAGAATGGAAGAAAACCGGCATGAAATATTTTTGCGAAACGACATGAAGTTAATCGCGTAAAAAATCCCCGACACTCATCACGAACGTCAGGGATTTTTTGTTGAAAATTTTAATTATGCTAAAGCGTCGCCGCCGCCAACGTAATCTTGAATAGCTAACGAGTAAACTAATCTTCTGTCGCGCATGAAAGTTAAAACGCGCATGACTTCCCACGCCGTATCGAGACTTGTAAAGCAGGGAACGCCCAATTCAACCGTCGCCCGCCGAATTCTGAAACCGTCTTTAGCAACGTGTTTACCAGGTGCTTGAGTGTTAACGACCATGTGAATTTTTCCGAGCTTAATCATCTGGATAATATCTGTACTGCGCTGGTGAACTTTGCCGACAATTTCCGCGTCAATTCCGATTGATTGTAGAGCCTTAGCAGTGCCCTCCGTCGCCACAATCTTAAATCCGAGTTCGGAAAATGCGCGGGCAAGTTGTTTCATTTCTTCCTTATCCTTATCGGCAACCGTAAACAGAATACAGCCGTTTTTCGGAATGACTATGCCTGCGCCGGTTATCGCCTTGTAAAGTGCGCGGGCGTAATGATAATCAATGCCCATAACTTCGCCGGTAGATTTCATTTCGGGACCAAGTGAAATGTCAACGTCTTGCATTTTAGCAAAAGAGAAAACCGGAGCTTTGACGGCAACGTAAGGTTTAGGCTCAACAAGCCCCGAATAATAACCCATTGTCTTAAGCGTTGCGCCGAGAGCAACACGAGTTGCCACGTTAACCATTTTAATATTCGTGATTTTGCTGAGGAAAGGAACTGTGCGACTTGAACGCGGATTGACTTCAATAACGAAAACTCTGCCGTCTGCGACAATGTATTGAATGTTCAGCAAGCCTTTGACGTTAAGCGCAAGGGCAAGTCGTTTGGTGTAGTCGGTGATTGTGTAAATAACTTTGGACGGAAGAGTTTGCGGGGGATAAACTGCAATGCTATCGCCACTGTGGACGCCAGCCCGCTCGACGTGCTCCATAATGCCAGGAATAACCACGTCAACGCCGTCGCAAATCGCGTCAACTTCAACTTCAGTCCCCTGCATATATCTATCAACTAAAACGGGGTGGTCGGGTGTAACTTTAACTGCGCGGCTCATGTAATCGCGAAGTTCTTCCTCGTTGTAGACAATTTCCATTGCGCGCCCGCCCAAAACATAACTCGGACGAACCATGACGGGATAGCCGATATTAGCCGCACCAGTTATCGCGTCGTCAAGATTAGTTACGCTGATTCCTCTGGGACGCGGGATATTTAATTCAGTCAACATTTCGTCAAAGCGTTCGCGGTCTTCTGCGCGGTCAATGTTGTCGACGCTTGTACCGAAAATCCTAACACCTGCCGCCGCTAAACTTGCCGCCAAATTAATAGCCGTTTGCCCGCCGAATTGCACAATGACGCCGGCGGGTTTTTCTTTATCGATAATATTTAAAACGTCCTCCGTTGTTAGCGGCTCGAAATAAAGCTTATCGGAAATGTCAAAGTCCGTTGAAACGGTTTCAGGGTTGTTGTTGATGATAATCGCCTCAATGCCCGCTTCGCGCAATGCCCAAACCGAATGAACGGAGCAATAATCGAACTCGACGCCTTGCCCAATGCGAATCGGTCCGGAGCCTAAGACGACGATTTTACGATTGTTGCTGACTGCTACCTCGTCAACCTCGCCGCGATAAGTTGAGTAATAGTAAGGCGTTATGGCTTCAAATTCCGCCGCGCAGGTGTCAACCATTTTATACACGGGCAAAATTTTAAATTGCTTGCGCATGTCGCGAACTTCGTTAACGTTCGTGTTAGTTAATTCGGCGATTGACTTATCAGCTAAGCCCAAAAGTTTTGCCTCGCGCAGAATTTTGGCGTTGAGTTCGCCCTTAGCAAGCCGAACTTCCATATCCGTTATATTTTTGATTTTGTCGATAAACCAGCGGTCAATCTTGGTAATTTCGGCAATTTCTTCAGGCGTGGCGATATTTCTGCGCAATGCTTCAGCGATAAGGAAAAGTCTTTCGTCGTCAATGCGGCTCAAACGTTTCCTAATTTTGTCGTCGTCCCAATCGTCCATTTTGTCCATATGCAGACGATTAACGCCAATTTCCAAACTGCGAACGGCTTTAAGAATCGCGCCCTCAAAAGTTCTATCGAGGCTCATAACTTCGCCGGTCGCTTTCATCTGCGTACCTAGCGTTGTATCGGCGTAGACAAATTTATCGAACGGCCAACGCGGGAATTTCACAACGATATAGTCAACACTCGGCTCAAAGCAAGCCTTAGTTTTCTTCGTGACGGCGTTAACAATTTCGTCAAGCGTGTAACCAATCGCAATCTTGACGCTAACTTTTGCAATCGGATAACCTGTTGCCTTCGACGCCAAAGCCGACGAACGACTTACACGCGGATTAACTTCGATGACGTAATAATTTTGGCTCTTCGGATCGAGCGCGAATTGAATATTGCAACCGCCCTCAATCTCAAGCGCACGAATAATTTTCAAACTTGCCGAACGCAAAATCTGATATTCTTGGTCGGTTAAAGTTTGCGTTGGTGCGACGACGATTGAATCGCCGGTATGCACGCCGACAGGGTCGAAATTTTCCATACTGCAAATCGTTATGCAGGTGTCGTTGCTGTCGCGCATAACTTCATACTCAATTTCTTTCCAGCCCGCGATTGAGCGTTCAATTAAAACTTGTCCAATCATAGAATATTTCAGCCCGCGCAGAGTTATCTCGAAAAGTTCTTCCTCGTTGTTGGCAATGCCGCCGCCCGTGCCGCCGAGTGTATAAGCCGGTCGGACAATCAGCGGATAACCGATTTTGTTAGCGAAGTCAATCGCGCCGTGAATGTCCTCGACAATTACAGATTCGGGAATTGGTTCGCCGATACGCTCCATTGTTTCCTTGAAAAGTTCTCGGTCTTCAGCCTTTTTAATTGCCTCAATCGACGTGCCCAAAAGTTCGACGTTGTATTTATCAAGCACGCCGCTTTCCGCCAGCTGAACTGCCAAATTCAAGCCAGCTTGCCCGCCAAGCGTCGCAAGTAAACCGTCGGGGCGTTCCTTCTCGATTATCGCCGACAAAAAGTCGACAGTCAGCGGTTCAATATAAACGCGGTCGGCAATGTTGGCGTCAGTCATTATGGTTGCGGGATTTGAATTGACGAGGACAACTTCCAAGCCCTCCTCTTTGAGCGAGCGACATGCTTGCGAGCCGGCGTAATCGAACTCCGCCGCCTGCCCGATTATTATCGGTCCCGAACCAATGACGATTATTTTATTGAGATTATTTTTCTTAGGCAAGGTCAAGCCTCCTTAAATTTTTTCATGTTGTATATAAACTCGTCGAACAAATGGACGCTATCATTAGGACCGGGCGCGGCTTCAGGGTGATATTGCACGCTTGTTATCGGTAAAGACGTATGACGAAAGCCCTCAATCGTGCCGTCGTTAAGTGAGACGTGAGTAATTTTAATCGGCAAGCCTTGCAAAGATTTTGCGTCGATTGCGTAGCCATGATTCTGCGCGGTGATTGCAACTTTACCCGTCTCCAAATTTTTAACAGGCTGATTGGAGCCACGATGCCCGAATTTTAATTTGTAAGTGTTCGCGCCCATAGCCAACGCCAAAATTTGATGACCTAAGCAGATACCGAAAATCGGACGCTGACCAATAAGCTTTTGCACTTCGCGAATCACATTTGGAACGTCTTTAGGGTCGCCGGGTCCATTTGACAAGAAAATTCCGTCGGGATTGAGTGCAAGAATTTCTTCAGCGGAAGTTTTCGCGGGAACGACAGTAACTTTACAACCCAATTTGCGCAAGGCGTCGAGAATATTTTTCTTAATGCCGAAGTCCATAGTCACAACGTAAGGCGAATCAGCGCGGGCGTCAAGCGTATAACTAACAGGCGTCGTCACCATTTCCACGACATTTTTCCTAATCGGCAATGCCATCATCTCATCAATCGTATTTTGCGAGGTGTATTCGCTGACAATAACGCCCTTCATTGTGCCCGCCGAACGAATTTTTCTAGTTAAGGCGCGAGTATCCACATCGTAGAGGCAAGGAATTTTCTCCACCGTTAAAAATTCGGGCAAAGTTTTCTGCATTGACGAACTTGACGGCGTTTCACACAGCTCACCGATGATTAGCCCTCCGACAAAACTTTTACGGCTCTGATTGAATTGTTTAGCGGTTCCGTAGTTGCCGATAAGCGGATAAGTTAGCGTGACGATTTGCCGGCAATACGACGGATCAGTTAAAATTTCTTGATAGCCGGTCATGCCAGTGTTAAAAACAACTTCGCCTTCGGTCGTAGCATTGGAGCCACCGAACAGTTGCCCGCGAAAGGTCGTGCCGTCCTGCAATATCAATTTTCCTTTCAATGTCCTCACCTACTAAATATTAAATTATTTTGTTATACTATCTAAAAAAGTTTATCACACGGCAAGCGGCATTGCAAATATTTTCGGAACGCGCCGCCCAATAATTTTGTATACACTTATCAGCCGCCGATTAACGGTTCCATTTTAAATCCTCCAAAAGTTCATTGGTTTGCAAAACTGTCTTATGATTTTCCAACGCGAAAATAAATACGGCGTCGCGCTCATTGCGTGCATAAAGTTTATTGTGCCCCGCGTAATACAGCAAATAATCTCTTTCTTTAGGCGAAAGTTTCATTGCTAAAGCTAGCGACAAAATTTTTTCACGCGACGGATTTTTTCTGCCGCCGAAAATGTGTTGAGTATATCCCTCGTCGAGTTGCGAATCGCAAATTACTTGCGCCTTGATTAAAATTTTTTCCTCAATCAAGTCGCGCAGATATTCGGCAAGCGTACACTGACGTAAATTTTCTGCGTTATTGTTGAGGAAATTTTTAACGTCGTCGGCTTCAGTCAATTCGTTTTCAAACTGTTGAGTATCTTTAGCGGGCATGGCAATCACTTCAATGAAATTTTTTAAAATATATCGCAATGACATTAGAAAGGCAAGGTACGTTTATGAAAGAAAATGTCGCAGAGTATCTTGAATTCCGCTTTGAAAAATTAAAGTTGCTCAAGCGTTCGGAGCGCGGCGAAGTGTGGCTTGCCTCCTCCAAACAGAGCGGCGAACTCGTGATAATAAAGCGCGTGGCGGCAACGGGCTTACCTTACGACTTGATAAAAAAGTTTTCGTTCAGATTGCCGGCAAAAGTTTTTTTCTGCGCGGAAGAAACTGTTATCGTCGAGGAATTTATTCAAGGCGAAAATCTATTTGAGCGGAAAAAATTGTTAAGCGAATCCGAAGCGCGAGAAATTTTATTGCAACTTTGCGACGGGCTAAAGGAACTTCACGCGCAAAAAATAATTCACCGTGATATAAAGCCGTCGAATTTGATATTGCAGGGCGGAATAATTCGGCTGATTGACTTTGACGCGGCGAGGATTTTTAAAGCCAACAAGGAAGTTGACACAAAACTTTTGGGCACAAAAGGCTACGCGCCGCCCGAACAATACGGCAGTGGACAAACTGACCAGCGCAGTGATATTTATTTGATCGGTGTCACGATAAAAACTTTGCTCGGCGAGAATTGCGGCGAACACTTAAAAGACATTTTAGATAGGTGCACCGAATACGACCCGAAAAATCGTTTCCAAAGCGTCGACGAACTTAAGGAGGCATTGGAAGAACTCAACAAGCCAGAACTAGAATTGACGCCAGAAAAATCACGCAGAACTTTGATTTTCTAAGAAGCAGTGTTCATAAACGATTGAGCAAAGTGTGAATATGAGAAATTTTGATTAATGCTTCAGCAGAAGCCGCAGTTAGCTCATAATCCTTGCTAAGTCGGCGAGAGTGATTAAGCCTCGTAAACAAAAGAACAGCGATAGCCGCCATCTCCACAGATTTTCTGCAAAGTAGGATAGGCGAAAGTCGACAAGCACGCTACCCAATATCCCATTTTTGTATCGTGCTGATTGGCTTTGTGAATCAAGACATATAAAAGACAGCCAATGTCTTCGGTGACAATTTGCCGTTTTACTCGTTTTTTTCCCACGTCAAACCCTTTTTGCTCAACGGCACCGGTCGTTTTCACACTCTGGGAATCGATTAGAGCTTGGGTCGGTTCTTCGCTCAATCCTGCTTTTTGCCGAGTTAGCTTTACGATATGTTGGAGAATTTTGCCCCACAAGCCGCTGAGCCGAGCACGTAAAGCTATGCACCGTAAAAACCGGTGGAAAATCATAGGGCAAATTTCGCCAATGACAACCCGTTTTTACCAGATATAACACCGCATTCACCAATTCCCGCTTATCCCATTTGTACTTACGCATATTGGAAAACAAAGGTGCGATAACGTCCCATTGCTCGTCCGTTAAATCTGTTTCGTATTTTTTTCTCATAATGCACTTACTATACCACTTTTTTGCTGTGAACACACATTCTTAGAATCTACTGTCAATTATTCAAACAATTATGACTGGAAAACCATAATTAGGCGCGAAATTCAGGGGACTTGGCAAGATGATTTCGGGCGTTGACGACGGCATAATTGAGGCTTGGCTTGACGGCGAATATGTTTATCGATATGTCGGCGACGTTAACACCGTCAAACTTGGCGACAATTTTTATACCACGAATAAAGAATTCATTAAGATTAACGAAACTAGCAGCACAATTCAAAACGCAAGCAACATCCGCACGCTTGAAATGACGACTTTTGCCGTACCTGAAAGCGGCATTTTAATTTCTCCCTTGCAGAAACACACTTTCAAGGACACTAGCGTTTACCTGCGCTGAATAGTGCCTTTTATTGTTCTACTGTTGATGAGTCTCAAATTGCAACTAATGAATAGATTGACCAACTGCTTGATAATGTTTTTGGCTAAAAGCGTCCTTTGGACGAGTACACACGGACTTAGGCGTTGAATTATATTTTGGATGTAATTTATTATGGCTAATACAGACAATTTTATTAAAGTTTCTCAACTTCAAAATGTTTTGACCCGCGTTAATTCAGAACTCGGACTTACTGCCCGTTTTCTTCGATATTGACGACGACAACAGCTACAAAGCTCGGTACGTTTTAACTTTTCTAAATGCAACGTTACTGCTATCTGCCGTGCTTTTCTCGCTACTATTAAGCCTTTGGACTGCGATATTTATGCAAGCTATTCTTGGCTTAAAGATTACATTGACTGGCGCAGTTTAGGTTGCGTCGTTTGGAACGCTCAATGGAGTAAATTCGACGACTACAAAAGTTTTACAAAGCTAGCCGTTATGCGGTTGTTTACGGCTAGTAAATTATCATACTTTAAAAATGTCACAACGTCTTTTGAATTTTTAAATATTTATTTGACTAAATAGCGGCTTTGACGTTAAAATTAATCAATTAAATGGAACGGCGTGATTACTATGGAAAATATTATTCTTCGACCTTACCAGCAACAATTTATCGATGATGTCCGAAATGAATTCATACAAAATCACAAGCGCATTGTCGGCGTGGCTCCCTGCGGTGCAGGCAAAACTATTATGACAGGCTGGATGATTCGCGAAGTGGCGCGGCGCGGCAAGACTGCAATATTTTTTGTTCACCGCCATGAACTTATTAAACAGACGTCAGAAACTTTTGACCGACTGGGAATTGAGCACGGAATTATTTCTGCCGGATTCAAAGACCAATTAGATTTGCCCGTTCAAATCGCTAGCGTTCAAACTTTATCTCGCCGCTTAAAAAAAGTTGCCTCACCCGATTTTCTAATTTGCGACGAATGCCACCACATTTTAGCGAATACTTACAAAAAAATTCTCAACGCTTATCCCGACGCTTATTTGCTCGGTGTGACGGCTACCCCTCAACGTATGGGCGGCATTACTCTTTGCGATATTTTTTCTGCAATGGTTAAAGGTCCAACCGTCGACGACCTCATAAAACTTGGCAACTTAACTGACTTCCATTATTTTGCCTCTGCTACCAAACTCGACCTTAAAAAAGTTAGAATCAAATTCGGCGAATATAATAATTCTGACCTCGCTAAGGTTATGAGCGACAATCGCATTATCGGCGGTATCGTTGACAACTACAAAAAAATTGCAAGCGGTAAATCTGCCATTTGTTATTGCGTCAACGTTAAGCACTCCATGAAAGTTGCCTCGTCCTTTAAAGAGGCGGGAATTGTTGCTGAACATGTTGACGGCGAAACTCCTAGCAAAGTTCGCGAACGCATTGTTGAAGATTTTCGCTTAGGTAAGATTAAAGTTTTGTGCAATGCCGAACTTTTCAGCGAAGGTTTTGACGTGCCGAATATGCAAGCCGTTATTCTCGCCCGCCCGACAAAATCTTTAACGCTTTTTATTCAGCAGGCAATGCGTCCTATGCGTCCCGACCCGACGGATCCAAATAAAGTCGCAATTATCATTGACCACGTACAAAATTATCTGCGGCACGGCTTGCCCAATGAAAATCACGATTGGACGCTCAACCCAAATAAACCTAAAATTCATTTGCCGGCACCTACTAAGGAATGTCCGGAATGCGGGTTGGTCGTCCCGTTCGGCATGTACACTTGTCCGGAATGTGGTTATAAATTTGTCACCGAAGAGGACGAGGAGGAACGCTTAACGGAGCATGAAGGCGTTTTTATGCAAATTAAAAAGAAAGTTGCACCGCCGCCTAAAAAGCCTAAACCGCGTGTGATTCATGCACCGACGACGCCTGAAGAGTTTATGGAGATTGCTAAAGCTAAAAATTATCAAGTTGGCTGGGTTGCGTTTAGATCTCTCGAACACGCCAAATCTTATGAGGATTGTTTACATATTGCGGAAGTATGCGGCTATCAAAAGGGCTGGGCTTATTACAAATGGGAGGATCTCAAGAAAAAATTTCCAAGTAGAAATTATTCGCGGAATTCGTCGCGGCGGAGGATTTAAGTAAATGCATATAACAGGAGGAGAAAATTTGTTTATAGCCGATAAATACGACGTGATAGTAATTGGGGCGGGGCACGCGGGAATTGAGGCGGCATTGGCTTCTGCGCGGCTGGGTTGCAAAACTTTGTTGACGACTTTATCGCTGGAAAATTTAGCAATGATGCCGTGCAACCCGTCAATCGGCGGTCCCGCTAAAGGTCATTTGGTTAAAGAAATTGACGCGCTCGGCGGACAAATGGGAATTGCCGCTGATCAAACTTGTATTCAATTTCGCACGCTTAACACCGGCAAAGGTCCAGCCGTTCAAGCTCTGCGCGCTCAAGCCGATAAAAAAATTTATCAAGCCGTCATGAAAAATTTTTGCGAGAACGTCGACGGCTTGGACTTGAAACAACTGCTGATTGAAAATATTTTAGTTGAGGATAATAAAGTCGTAGGTGTTAGCGCGGAAACGGGTGAAACTTTTTTAGCGAGCGCGGTGATTTTGGCGAGCGGCACTTATCTTAGCGGAAAAATTATTATCGGCGAAAGTATTTTTGACGGCGGTCCCAACGGTCAACGAGCCGCCCTTAAACTTTCTTCCGCGTTGAAAAATTTAGGCGTCAAACTCATGCGTTTTAAGACGGGCACGCCTGCGCGGGTTGACGCTAGAACTTTAGACTTTGACAAAATGGAACTTCAACGCGGCGATGAGCCTCCGCAAAATTTTTCGTTCATGACTCGTGAGCCTGTTAAAAATCGCGTGAACTGCTACTTAACCTACACGAACGAACGGACGCACGAAATCTTGAGAAAAAATTTGCACCGCGCACCAATGGCGAATGGAATTATCGAGGGAATTGGTCCGCGTTATTGTCCATCGATTGAGTCGAAAATTATTCGTTTCCCCGATAAAGAGCGCCATCAACTTTTCTTAGAGCCGGAAGGTTTGAACACGCAGGAATATTATGTTCAAGGTATGTCGACTTCAATGCCAATGGACGTACAGATAGAATTTTTGCACACGATACCCGGACTTGAGCGGGCAAAAATTATGCGGGCGGGATATGCGATTGAATACGATTGCCTTGACCCGTTGCAACTCAAGCCGACGTTAGAATTTAAAAATATCGCGGGATTTTTTTCGGCTGGACAATCGAATGGAACCAGCGGTTATGAAGAGGCAGCCGCGCAAGGATTAATCGCTGGGATAAATGCGGCGGCTTTCGTTAAAAATTTTGAGCCGTTGATTTTAAAACGCTCCGAAGCTTATATCGGCGTGTTGATTGACGACTTAGTTACGAAAGGCACCAACGAGCCTTATCGCATGATGACTTCCCGCGCAGAATACAGATTACTTTTGAGACAAGATAACGCCGATTTACGCTTGACGCCGCACGCAATAAGAATCGGACTTGCCTCGCCTGAACGTAGAAAAATTTTCGAGACTAAGCGCGACGAAATTTTATCAGCTACTCAACGCCTCAACGAGATTAAATTGACTCCGAGCGCGGAAGTTAATCAAAAACTTTCGAGATTAAAGTTGGGAGAAATTCATAACACAATGCCGCTTGCTGAATTTTTGCGTCGACCTTTTGTCACGTATGAAAAACTTCGCGCCGCGTTTGATTTGCCTGAAATTTCTTCGGAAGCCGCCGCGCAGGTTGAAATCAGCATTTTTTACGAAGGCTACATAAAAAAACAAGCGGAACTCGCCGCTAAGCTTGACCGCCTGGAAGATAAAATTATTCCCGCCCAAATTGACTACAACGCGATAAAAAATTTGCGCGTCGAGGCTCGCGAAAAACTTTCTGCCATTCGCCCGCGTTCAATCGGGCAAGCGTCGAGGATTTCTGGAGTGTCGCCGGCAGATATTTCCGTTCTGTTAGTTTGGATTGAAGCGCTTTAAAATTATTCTAGGGTCTGTTAGACAACGAGGCAAAAATATTTGTACACTGACTGCTTTAGGGTTACTGCAGGAAGATATATTTCAGATTTCGCTTGAATTAACTCCTCAGAATTACTACAGAGGTCCTTCTACAGGTGATAATACTGATGAGGCGGATTATTGCATTTGGGAGTTTGGGGTGATAATAGAGCAGAGAGAAATTTTTCCTGTGAACACACTTTCTTATGTCGGCGGCAATCAAAGCGTCTACAATCTCCCAAAAATCTTTCCGAACGAGAGCCTCGCCGCCCGTCAACGATATATTTTGAACGCCGCAAGCCGAAAGTTGTGCGATTATGTCCATGCATTGTTCGTGAGTGAACTCCTCGACCTTATGTTTAGGCGCGGACATATAACAATGACGACACTTGCAGTTGCATTTGCCCGTTATCGACCAATGTGCCGAATTTACGAAACGATTATCATAAAATTTATATTCCTGAACGGATTCGAGCGTCGAGGGCGTGTCATTTGCCTCAACGTAACCGTCTTCGCGGAGTTCTTCCATTATTTTGCGCTGATCGTCGTCAAACAATATGCTGTCCGAGTCCCAAAGCCCGTTGCACAGCTTCAACACCGCAAATTTTTTACCCGACAAGACCTTAAGCTGCCGTGTCTCGCGATTTATGATTCCGGTAGGCAAAAGTTTCCAGCCTCGCAACATATAATCTTTTTTCAGCTTGTAAAACATATCGAAAACCTCCGTTTAAAAAAAGGCAGGGTAAAACGCTTCACCCTGCCAAAAATTTTCACATTTCTTTTGTTAGCCGCGAAACAGCCTACTGTTATCCAACAAGCGGATTAAGAGCCGGACTTAAAGCACCGCATATTATTACTTGTTCATTAGGTAGAGCGCAGTAATCACGAGCCTCCAAAGGCTCACCGCACTCATCATACCAACCCCCTGCAACAGCTTTGAGTTCGTCTGCAGACGATTCGCCTTCTTCGTCATTGTCGTAAACCGCCTTGAAATCCTCGACCGTGAGGTTAAAACCGATCGCCTTTGCAATGGGAATGGCGATTGCCGCCAGTACCGCCGTTTTGTCAGACGTGTCGCCCTTGTAAGCCGCCTGAGCGTCTTTGAACTTCTGCGTGAGAGCCGGATCCGCGTTTACCTTATCGAAAAACGCCTTGATTTTGTTAAATGACATATTATTCAGCCTCCTAAGTAATTTTTATACGATTAATTTAAATTAATAACTACACTGCAATTAGCTAGTCCAGTCCTCTCAAAGAAAACCGCACCTAATACGCACTCTTTCAAACCTCCTGCAACAGCTTTGAGTTCGTCTGCGGATGATTCGCCTTCTTCGTAATTGGCGAAAGCCGCCTTGAAATCCTCGACCGTGAAGTTAAAACCGGCCGCCTTTGCAATGGGAATGACAAACGCCGCAATCGCCGCGTCTTTGTCGGACTTGTCGCCCGTGTACGCCGCCTGAGCGTCTTTGAACTTCTGCGAGAGAGTCGGATCCGCGTTTACCTTATCGAAAAACGCCTTAACCTGTTCGACTGACATATATTATCAGTCTCCTAAACAATCTTCATACGATTAATTTAAATTAACAACTAATTAAGTCCAACTCTGCCACACTGAACCGCACCAAATAGCTGTATCACCGCAGCCATCATAGATACCACCGGCGACAGCCTTGAGTTCGTCTGCGGACGAATCGCCTTCTTCGTAATTGGCGAAAGCTGCCTTGAAGTCCTCGACCGTGAAGTTAAAACCGGCCGCCTTTGCAATGGGAATGACAAACGCCGCAATCGCCGCGTCTTTGTCGGACTTATCGCCCGTGTACGCCGCTTGAGCGTCCTTGAGTTTCTGCGCGAGTGCAGAATCTTCTTTTGTCTTGGCGAAAAACGCCTTTACCTGTTCGACTGACATATTTATCAGCCTCCTAAAATTTTTTTGTCTTACACTTATATAGACGTTCAAAATCCAAATCCATTAGAGTTTCCAAAAAAATTTTTCGCCGCACGGTCGAAGTTTTTTCGTTGTCCGATTGAATTTTTATTCGTTAAGTAACTCGCGCAGTCGTTTAATCGCTTGATAATGGATAAAACCGACGTTGCTCGCGCTGAGATTTAACATTTCGGCAATCTCGACGTTTGAAAGCTCTGACCAATATTTTAGCTCGATGATTTGCCGTTGACGGTCGGATAATTTGTCCAACGCTCGCAATAAATCTTTAGTAAGCTCGGAAACCAAAAATTTTTCTTCGGACTGTTCACTTTTCGGAGCTTTAAGCTCTAAAAAGTCGTCCCAACTGTCCTCGCGATTTCGTTTTTGCCTACGAAAATAATCTGCAAGCGTATTCGACGCGATTTTAAACAGCCAAGTAGAAAACGCAAATTTTTTATCGTGTCTATCCAAATTCAGCGCGACCTTAATAAAAATTTCGCTGACAATGTCGTCCGAAGTCGTAACGTCCTTTAATCGTGCAAAAATCATGGCGTAGACCGTCGGAAAATATCTTTCATACAGCTCCGTAAAAGCCTCGTCGTCATCTATAGCTATTTCTGCCAGCCGATTATAATAATTTTTATCCATAAAACACCTCAAGCAATCTGCCGCCTGACCAAATCGGCGAAAATTCCGTTCATTGCAACGAGTTCAGCGAAAGTACCGCTCTCAACGATTTTTCCTTTGTCTAAGACGATTATTCGGTCGCAATTTTCAATCGTGCTCAATCTGTGCGCGACAATTATTCGCGTGACGTTTCTCTTATTCAAACTTTCAGTGACAATGGCTTGAGTGCGGTTATCGAGGGCGGAAGTTGCCTCGTCGAAGATTAAAATTGCCGGTTTTGCCGCCAAAGCCCGCGCAATCAGAATTCTTTGTCGTTGCCCGCCGCTGATATTCGTGGCGCCTTCGCTTATGACGGTTTGCATGCCCATTGGCATTTTTTTTATATCTTCGTCGAGTCCGGCGGCTTTAGCGGCTTCCCAAGCGTCATCTTGCGTCAAAGTGGTTGTGCCGACAATATTTGTAAAAATATCGCCGCTCATAAGTTGCCCGTTCTGCAAAACAACGCCCATTTGACTGCGAACCGACGAAACATTCAGTTCGGATAAATCTTGCCCGTCGTAATAAACTGCTCCGCTCTTAGAACAGGTGTTCATAAACGATTAAGCAAAGTGTGAATATGAGAAATCTTA
>CAMJRX010000002.1 GCA_946408355.1 uncultured Selenomonadales bacterium | reverse complement strand
TTAGCAGGAAACTATGAGTTTTTTATTTGTTGCACTTGGATTGTATATTCACGTGTAAAAAAGAAGTCCTCGACATAAAGCCGGGGACTTTGTGAGTGGGTATTTTATGAGTGGGTGGGTTAAAATATTAAGATGAATGCATTCAGCTGTTAGAGTCGGTTTCGCCGCTAATAATTTTTGAAATTTCGCGGAAAGCCTCTTCGTTGCGTTCGCCTTTTATGTTAAGCACGAGGCTTTTACCCGACGTGATACCGAGATTAACCAACGAGAGAATACTTTTGTTCGTGCCGTATTTTTTGCCCGACGCGATACTAATTGTGCAACCTGTATCCTCTGCGACTTTTATGATATGTGCGCTCTCTCTGAAAGCAAGCACGCCTTTTGCAACCATTATGAAAGAAACTTCTTTTGCATGCGCCGCCGTGTTAATTTCAGACGCCGCAACTTTATTAGCTCTATTTTTAACTTTGTAGGTACGTTTCATTTTGAACAACTCCTTTGTACTGCTCCCTTGAATCTTGCCGCGCTTCCTTGCGTCGATTGTATTGTAGCAAAGCTTGCGATTTATAGCAACGAGCATTCATTATTGTTTCAGGTTTAAATCGGTCGTGTTTGGCGGCAATTTGTTCCGATTTAAAAAAATGCCTCCCGAATTGAGAGGCATTTTTTTTAGAATATGTGTTTATAAGTATGAGAAATCTCGTCTAAGAAAATCGTTAAACAGAAAGTTCGCGAATTTTATAATTGCCTGCGCCGTCCAAATTTAATTCCACGTCGTGCAACTTAAATAGCGTCGACCTGTGCCCAACGCTTACAACGGTAACTTTAGGCAATTTTTCGCGCAGAAGCTTATACATTTCAATTTCGCGTGGCTCGTCGAGTGCGCTCGTTGCCTCATCTAAGAAAATATAATCCGGTTCGCTCAATAAAACTCGTGCAAACGCTAATCGTTGTTGCTCGCCTAAAGATAAAATCCGGCTCCAATCGTCTGCTACGTCTAATTTTTCTGTTAGCGCGGGTAATTCGACTGTTTGCAAAATTTTTTTCAACTTTTCGTCGGGTGGTGAATCTTTTTCGGCAAAAGGATAAATTAATGCGCGTCGGAGCGTTCCGAGCGGCAAATATGGTTTTTGCGGCAAGAACATTACGCGAGAATTCTCCGGTAAAGCAATTTCGCCCGTTGCATGCGCCCATATTCCCGCTAAAGTTCTTAACAACGTCGATTTTCCACAACCGGACAATCCTGTAACCAATAATGACTTAGAATTTTGCAGTTGGAGCGAAAGTTTCTTTAAAAGTTCGCGTCCAGTCGGTAAAGAGACGTTTAACTCGGAAATTTTTAATTCTGGAGCCGTCGCAGTCGTAACTTTGCTTTGAATTTTTTTAGCCTCGTCCATATGCTCCGTAAAGCCCGCAAGTCGATTGATTACCGCCGCTAAATTTGCTAACGTGTCGTATGAATCTACAAAAAAGCTTAAAGCGTCTTGAACGCGTCCAAATGCCGAAGAAATTTGCATAAGCCCGCCAAGTTGAATCTCTTTAGAAAAATATCGCGGAGCCGCCATAATTAACGGCACGATAACCGCTAGTTGCGCGTAACCATTCACGTAAAAATTTAAGTGCTTAGTCTTTTTCATTAGTTGCCAATAATTTTTTATGACATTGGAGAATTTTAAATTAAAACCCTCAAGTTCAGCAGACTCACCGCGATAAAATGCTATACTTTCTGAATTTTCCCTGACGCGCATCATACTAAAACGAAAATCCGCCTCGTATTTTTGCTGGTCGAAGTTTAAACCAATTAATTTACGTCCGACTTTGTGCGCGAAGAAAGTTCCAAGTCCCGAATACACGAACGAAAACCAAAACATGTAGCCAGGAATAATGAGACCTGCGATTGTGATTGAGCCAGATAAATTCCACAAAACAACGCCGAACGCCGCCAAAGTTGTTAACTGCCGCAAAAATCCGATGAGCAATCCGAGCGATAAGTTGACAAATTGCCCGATGTCCTCCGAAATACGCTGGTCGGGGTTGTCGGTTGCGTCTTGCAGTCGATAATATGTTTGTCCGTTCATCCATTCATTTAAATAATTATTTGTCATCCACGTGCGCCATTTTATTTGCAACATTTGCCGCAAATACACCGCGTAGACTGCAATCATTATGTAAACGAACGCAATCGCGCTGAATTGTCCGATTAATGGCCAAAAATTTTCTGCTTCGTAATTTTGTAGCGCGTTATAAAATGTGTTGTACCATTCGTTGAGTTGGACGAGTAAATATACCATTGCGAAGTTCATTAAAATTACAATCGCTAATAATCCGCGCGCTTTCCATTTATATTCCGACGACCAATAGCCTTTAAACAGCAACCAAAAGCCGCGAAATAATTTTTTTGTCTCCAAGTAAAACACCTCCAGCGCAAGTATAATCGCCGCTTAAAAAATTTTCAACCTGTAAAAAAAATGAAGTCGCCTTGAAATTCGACGACTTATGATTTATAATTAGCATTCTTGATGCCTAAGCGGCAAAAGGCGGTTTAAATCCAAAGAAAATCCCCCAGAAAGGGGGTGAGGATATGCGCGTTATCAAGTTTATTGTGCGCGTGACATTGCTTAGTGGAGCGATTCTGCTCCTTCTTAGCAAAACAGCCGCCTAAGCCTCGCACGGCTGGCGACTGCTAAACAAGCTTTACCCAGTTTCACGTTAATCCTCATACAGTGAGGGGCTAAACCGCCTTCAAGCAACTTTCGCCTCGCAAATGCGCGGGGCACTTTTGTTTTTAAACAAGTAAATTATAATCTGCATGAAAAATTTTTGCAAGTGATTAATTTATAATCGCGCCACCTAAAACTTCCTCACCGTCGTAAAAAACTATTGACTGACCAGGCGTTATCGCTCGTTGAGGCTCTGAAAATTCTACACGCAAAAAATTTTTTTCTTCTGCAACTGTACACTCTGCAAATTTCGATCCGTAACGAATTTTTGCGGCTAAAGTTTTCGGCAAGTTCGGTTTATAAATCCAATGCGCATTGCGTGCCGTCAAATTTTTAGTAAAAAGTTTATCGTTCGTATCGACGACGACTTTTTTATTTGCAACGTCGAGTTTCGTAACGTAAAGCGGTTGAGGCGCGGCAATTCCTAAACCTTTCCTCTGTCCGATTGTGTAATTCGCAACACCGTTATGATTTCCTAAAATCTTTCCGCTTGAATCAATGATTTCTCCGGATTGCAATGCCTGCGCGGCTGGTTCGCGACTTAAAATAAAATTTTTATAATCATCATTGGGCACAAAACAAATTTCTTGACTGTCAGGCTTATCTGCAACGGGCAAATTCATCTGCGCGGCTAATCTTCTCGTTTCGTCCTTAGAAAAATCGCCCAGCGGCAAAATAATTCGCGATAATTTATCAGCCGTCAAGTTGTAAAGGACATATGATTGGTCTTTTTTAGCGTCGACGGCTTTTTTTAATTTGAATTGCCCGTCCTCGAAAATAATCCGTGCATAATGCCCCGTTGAAAAAAAATCCGCGCCAAAATCGATTGCAAAGTCGAACAACGCGCCGAATTTTATTTTAAGATTGCAACGGACGCAAGGATTAGGCGTTCGCCCGCGCAGATATTCAGCTACGAAATAATTTTCGACCTCTGCATTAAAAATTTCTCTAAAATCGGCGACGTGATGACTAATTCCAAGATGATTGCAAACTTTTTTGGCGTCAATGATATTTTTTTCATCGTCTGAAAGAATCATAGTTATTCCGAAGACTTCAAAGCCGCGTTTAAGCAAAATTGCCGCTGTCAACGAGCTATCAACGCCTCCACTCATGGCTACGGCAACTTTTTTTTTCATAATCAAGCCTCCAAACAGTTTTTCGGGCATTATAACACAAAAAATTGCTTTGAAACTGATTTTAGAGGCTCAAATCAAAAATTCGGGGCGAAATTTTGAGCAAACCGGAAAATCCGTAATAGCGGATTTTTTCAAATCGGCTAAATGGCGTCATGGCGCGATTTAATAAAAAAAGCCCCGATTTAGGGCTTAAAATGACCGTAAAAATCCCAAATGACGGACAAAAATCCGCTATACTGGATTTTTACATTTGAACAAAAAAAGCCCGCCGATTTTGGCGGACAATGATAATTGGCGTTTTCTATTCTAATCTGGGCTTTGGAGTTTCGTAAACGTCGGTGTGAAGAAATTCGCTTTTGATAACGTTGTTTCCGCTGTACCACACGCGATAAATTGTCGGCGACATATCGGAACCCTCGCGCTCAATGGCAATATCCGCGCCGCCCAAATCCGCTTTCGTGCCCAAAACATAAACGCTTAAAGTTGAGCCGTAAGCGTCGGCGATAAGATAAACATTGTGCGGAAAATCGTTGCGAAATTTAAAATCAAGATAACCATCGGCAACAGTAGCGTCCCGTCCAGGCGCGACGTAGGTTGATTGATAAAAATGCGGTGTGCGTTCGGTCGGAGTAAGTCCAGCGAGCAAAACCGCGTTATAAAGCGTCGAGCTAACTTGACAAACACCGCCGCCATAATCCTCTGCAGGTCGTCCGTTGATAATCACGCCCGCAACTTTATAGCCCGCGTCCCAAGTCCGTTCGCCAACCGTGTCATTAAACGAAAAAGTCCACGACGGCTTAACAATTTTGTCAGAAATAGAATTCGCAGCGAGCCAAATGTTATCGCCTCTGTCGCCTGGATAATAATAAGTGCTGAACGAACCGAGAACCGAATCAATTTCGGAAATATCTTCGGTTGTGATGAATGGTTGAATTTCTTCGGGCTTTAAGTCGATAATTCCCGTCGGCAAATTCAAAGTCGTTAACGGAGCTTTCAAATTTTCGGCGAGTTCTTGAGTATTTAATTTTTTACCGATAACGCCAGGAAATTTTTGGATTGCGCCGTCCGAAGACAATTCGACAACCGCGTTGACGGGGTCGCGATTAATTTTCGCGGCAATGGCATTAAGTTTTTCGTCGAGCAAAGCCGAATCGTATTGAGCGGCAAGCTGAACATTGCGCCCGTTGAGCAAACATTTAATTTGGTCGTTAAAATTTCCGAGCGTGGAGCCGCCGCGCCCGTAACTTAAAGCCTCTTGCGTCGCCTTATCGACTTGCGCAGTCAAATTAATTTCTTCGGGCGTGATAACAAACTCTTCGCCCTCGTATCTGAACGTTAAATTGTGAATTTTTTTGGCGGCAACGTCATTAAAAAATCTTTCCGCGCCAATTTTATCGAGTCCGCCGATAGGTTGACCTTCAGAACGCACGCCGAGCACGATTTTATTGCCGTCCGCGACCGAATCGGAGACAAACATCGTCCCGACGCCGACGACCGCCACAGTTGAGGCAATAATCGCCGCCGCGCTCTTTGTCGAGAGAAAATTTTTAATGTTGAACTTTTCTACTTCAGAAGTCTCCACAAAAATTTCGCCTCCATACTTTATTCAGCTTATTATACCCCGAAAAAAATTTTTTTCAATTAACGCGTGAAATTTTTAGGTCATTATGCCAATGAACGTAGCCTCCCGATAAACTCAAGTAAGGATTGGGGCTTACGACGTTAAATTGAACGGCGCAAGGGACAAAATCGCACAATTCGACCGAACTAAGCGTTTCATCGACGGGAGAGGAGATAACGCAAGCAATATCGTACATTTCCTGGCGCAATTCAACTTTAAATTGCCAATCGATAACGTAGACTTCGCCCGCCTTGCCGTCGACGATAGCTTTTGTGTCGTTGAAACGCGAATCAGTGTAAACCAAATCAATTCCGGTTGCGTTTCTAATGTGATAACCCATGCCGAGGAACGCGACGTAGCTTTTAAAGCGGACAATCATACGCAAAATCACTTCTTGCCCGAAAATAACCTCGTTAATAAGTTCGCCGTCGAGATTTAGCAACTGAACGTTATCAAAAATTGCGCGACCGTCGCCGCCTCGTTGATAAGTTGCGTTTTTCATAAAAATTTCCTTGCCGCGCTCCAAACTTTCGGCTGAAAAGTTTTGTCTGTCGAATTTTTTATCGCCGCGCAGATTATCAGCGAGATTATTTTGAAATTGAGCTTGTGCGCCGGTCAATTCGCCGCGAGATTCGACTAACATATTGCGATAAACTTCGACGACCTCTTTAGCGGAAGAATCCATTAAAATTTTGCCGTTCTGCATTAAAAAAGCGCGTTCGCAAAGATTTTTAACGGCAAAAGTATCGTGGCTGACAAAAATAACCGTGACGCCGCCTTGAATCATCGAACGCATTTTATCCATACACTTGCTTTGAAAAAATGCATCGCCAACGCTTAAAGCTTCGTCGACAATCAAAATATCCGGCTCAACGAAGGCATTAACGGCAAAAGCGAGCCTTGCAAACATGCCTGACGAATAAGTTTTGACGGGTTGATTGATAAAATCGCCAATATCGGCAAAAGAAATTATGTCGTCAATCTTTGCGTCCATGATTTCGCGGCTGTGCCCGATTAAAAGCCCGTTCATGTAAATATTTTCGACGCCGGTCATTTCCGGATTAAAACCTGCGCCCAATTCCAAAAGCGAGGCAATTCTTCCGTTGACTTGAAGATTTCCGCCGCTGGGAGTGAGGACGCCGGTAATAATTTTTAGCAAAGTTGATTTACCCGCGCCGTTTTTGCCGACGAGACCGACATTTTCGCCGCGTTTTATCTCAAAGGAAACGTCATTAAGCGCGTAAAAATCTCTGCTGTAGCGTTTATGGAACGGGTGAAAAGTTTCTTTCAATCTGTCAATGTCCCGCTCGTAAATTTTATAAATTTTGGTAATATGTTCGGCTTTAATTGCGAAATCCAAAAAAATTTCTCCTTACAACTTGAATTGAGCAACTTCGCCCTGCATTTCGCTTGCAAGTTCAGCTAAAGTACCGCTTGCGTCGGCAACTTCATGCATAGTAGCGGATTGTTCTTGAGTAGCCGCGCTTACGGAGGTTGCATTTTCGCTGGAACGAGTAGCAATTTCCTTAACGTGCCCGACAGCCGACAAAATTTCTTTATTGCTGGCGTCAACGGCGATAATGTCTTCAATACTTTTATTTACGTTTTCAGTTAGCTTTGTAGCTTGAATTTCGATGTCATGGAACGCCGCGCCGGTTTCTTCGACGGATTTTGTACCTTTTTTGACGCTTTGATTGCCCTGTTCGATTGATTCGACGGCGGAAGTTGTATCTTTTTGAATCGTGGCGATAAGTTTAGTGATACTATCAGCCGCCTCACTTGATTGTTCGGCGAGTTTGCGAACTTCTTCAGCGACAACGGAGAATCCTCGACCTTGTTCACCTGCGCGAGCCGCCTCGATAGCCGCGTTGAGTGCCAAAAGATTAGTTTGACCTGCGATACCGGAAATAGCCTCGACGATTTGCCCGATTTCGTCCGAACGCTTGCCGAGTTCACCGACGACTTTAGCGGAAGAGTTGACTTGCTCCGCGATATTTTTCATTACGACAATCGCCGCCTCGACTTTTTCCTTGCCGATAGCCGCATTTTTCGCATTGTTAACGGCAATTTGTTCCATTTCCTTAGCGGTTGCGTGCAGATTATCCATTTTACTGCGCATTACGTTAATATCTTCTTCAAGAGTGTGAATTGTTTCTTCCTGCGCGGCGGCTCCGCTCGTTAAAACTTCCATACTTTGCGCTACAGATTGAATTGAGTCGCTAGTTTGATGAGTACCGGCAGTTAATTCCTCACTGGACGCGGCAACGCGCTCTGAACACTGCGCAATTTTCGTTAAAAGATTTCTGAGGCGGATTTTCATATCGTTGACGCTTTCCGATAAAATTCCAAGCTCGTCATTGGATTTAATTTTCAAATCGTCAATGCGGAGGTTGCCGCCGGAAATTTTTTTCATTGCGCTGACGACTTCTTTAAGCTGACCGACCATTTTTCCGATAAAAAAGTTCGACGCAAGCCCGCAAATAATAACAATCACGACGATTGCAAAGGCGGTTGAGAGGAAAATCAATTCCTTAAGCATTTCGCTCATTTCTGCCACGCTGACACCTACGAAAAGCATTCCAATCGTTTTGCCTGTAACATCTTTAATTGGTTGATAAGCGGCGTAATGTTGTTCGCCCATGACGATTGCCTCGCCTAAGAAAAATTTTCCTTGCGTTATAACGTTGTCGATGACAGTTTCAGAAGCTTTTGTACCGACATCGCGATTACCCGCCGAATCTTTAACCGTCGTAGCAACGCGAGTATCACCATTAAAAATCGTAACTTTACTTCCGCAAATATTGCTTAGATATTCGGCGATTTCGTTTACGCCGTCAATTTGTTGTTCGCCCTTGAATAAAATTCCGTTTTGCAAATGCCAATCGCCGTAATAGCGATGATTTAAAATTTCAGCCAATGCATTCACGTCGGCGGAAACTTTCATCTGTAAAGCCTTCGCGAAAACTTCACTTGCACGAATATAACCGATAATTCCCATGAGCACGCAGACGATAATGATTAGTGTGTTGACTGCAAGAATTGATTTAGTTTTTAAGTTCATTATTTAGTGCCTCCAAGAATTTTTTTTTATTGTATCAGAATATCTGCGCGGTGTAAAAGATTTTTAGAAAATCTGCGCAAGCATTTTATAAATAATGTAATAAATATCATGTAATTTCTTCCGAGCCTAATTCAGCAGATTTACAACGTCAACTCGCGCAGATTGAAAACGAACTCAGACAAAAAGATAATTATACATATCGCAGACAAAATACTTACTTTTCAAACGTAGACATAAAGATTTAAACGACAGTCAACAATAAAAAAATGGGCTAAACTCCACTTTCGGAGCCTAGCCCTAATTTTTTTTGTAAAATTTATTGTTTCAAGCCTATGTGAGTAATTGTATCGTGATAATAAGGTTCGCTAATGATAATTCCTTCCGGCTGGTCAATATTATTCGGCAAAAGTGTACTATCTTTAGGCACGCTTACCCAAAAAACTACGTCCGCGCCCTTCGACGATAAAATTGACGACCTCGCGCCGCTATCAATGCTAATCAACTCAATATTTTTGCCGATTCGCTTTGAAATTTCCGATAAAACCGCCGTCGAATAGCCTGCAGGCGTTCCGTCTGACAAAATTAAATCAAATGGCGGCAAATCGCCAGTTACAGCAACTTTTATCGTATCTGCGCCGTCAATTTTTGTTATCGGGACTGCGTGCGGCTCTTCGCCTTCTTTTAATTCGGAAATGTATTGTTTTACGAGCTTGCTCAACGTTCCGTCGGCTGTCATCGCCTTAATCGCTTTGTTAAGTTCATTTTGGAGCTTAGTATCGCCTTTACGCAACGCAAAACAGAAAGAATCTTGCAAATGACGTTCGCTGGGCAAAATTTCCTTGTTATTCGAGTGTTGAACCATGTAATCAGCGACATTTTGGTAAGTCGAAAGCATATCAATCTTTCCAGACTCAAGCGCGAGTTGCAAATCGCTCATTTTGTCGAAATATTTATATTCCGCGCTGATAGCTGCCTTATCCGGCTTATACATTTTCTCCAATTTAGTCATCAGCTCGTTATATTCGAGTTCGCTGACGTTTAAGCGGTTAATTACGCCGATTTTAGTTTTGCCAACGTTATTAACAGGTTCAGCGGGCTTTTCGTCGCCACAACCCGTAATTAGCAGACAAGCCGCGCAGATTGCCGCTAAAAATTTTTTCACTTATTAATTCCTCCTTACATTGTCGCCGTAAATCGTTTTAAAGTCATCGCGCATAGAAATTGGATTCCAACCGCGTTTAAGGGCGTAATTTTTATCTTTTTCGGCGCGTTTCAAGTTGCCAAGCTCGCGTTCGGTGTCATCGCAGATTACAAAAAACGATTCGGCGCGATATTTATTATTTTGTAGCGTGAATTCTAGCATAGCATAATCGCCGCTTGAATTTCCGAAGGCAAGCACGGGTTTTTTGCCGATTTCGTAGAGAATACTATAGACTTTATTATTTTTTTCGTTTTTGTAGGGATAACCGGTTGCGCGAACGATTTTTTCTTTGTAACGGTCGAAATTATAATTTGCGCCGCCATTTTTACCTTGATTAGTCGAGATATACGTAACATTTGAGCCTAAAATCCTGTCAAGTGGGATATTAACTGCGCCGTCAATCAGACAACGAGCAATTTCGCGTTCGGCGGCAGAATTCAGATAAACTTTAAAGCCGTTATTGGTCAAGTAGGAAATAATTTCGACCATAGGCAGATAAAAAGCCTCGCCGCGTTTCAAATTCGACAAGCCGACCTCGTTAGTGTCCATAAATTGGCGGATATAGTCGCAATATTCCTCGTTAGTCATGCATTCGTAAGCTTTTCTGGTGCCGAAACTCAATTTAGAGTTTAAATTTGCCGGAATACTCTTTTTTTGCGTGATAAACGGCTTAACAGTCTCTGCAATTTTAATTAAATCCTTCGACGGCTTATAATTTTTATCCTCAAGCACGCGGTGCAGGAACATCATTTGCTTAAAATAGTAAGGCGCGGTTTCACAGTAAATTGTACCGTCCATATCGAAAGTAGCGATTCTATCTTCGGGCGGAATGTAATTTGCGCTGTAAGGATTGGTCACGTCTTCGACGAATTCGATAATTTTCTGTTTAGTAGGGGAGTCGTCATTCCAAAATTGGAAGTCGGCGGCGGTTTGAACGTTAATAGCGGCGATTTCTGCGCGGGAGGCGGCATTTACGAAATTAAACGAGCAAAACGCGATAAAAACAGCCGTTAAAGTCGCTAAAAATTTTTTCATTTATTTAGACCTCTTAACATTGTCGCCATAAATAGTTTTAAACTCGTTGCGCATAGAAATTGGATTCCAGCCGCGTTTTAAAGCCAAAGCGGTATCACTTTTAGCGCGAGTGAGGTTGCCGCGTTCGCGTTCTACGTCGTCGCAGATAACAAAGAACGACATCGAGCGATATTTATTGTCTTGGAGCGTATATTCGAGCATGCCGCTATCACCGCTAGAATTTCCGAAGGCGAGCACGGGTTTTTTGCCGATTTGGTTAATAATGGAGAAGATTTTAACGGTTTTAAGATTTGGTACAAAATTTTTGCCGGAAATAATAATTTTTTCCTTGTTGCGGTCATAAAAATGGTCACTTGCGGCGTCTTTACCCATATTTGTTGACGTATAAACTATATCCGTACCTAAAATCCTGTCGAATTGAATAGGAATGACGCCGTTGACGAGTTCGCGAGTGGTTGAGACGCCGCAGCCGGTGTTTATGTAGACATTAAAGCCGTTATTGGTGAGGTACGACATAATTTCAACCATCGGCAGATAAAAAGCATCGCCGCGCTTGAGATTCGTAAAGCCGTCTTCGTTAGTTTGCATGAATTTGCGAACGTAAGCGCGATATTCTTCATCAGTCATGCCGGAGTAGACCGCAGAAAGACCTTCGAGATACATTTTGCTTTCGGCGGGCGTCAATTTTTGTTTAGCGTAGATTTTCGGCTGAATTTTCTTGGCGAAGTTAATCCATTTCTTCGGCGCGGTATAATTTGGGTCATTTAAGACACGTTCAAAGAACATCATCTCTTGAAAATAGAGCGGAGCGGTTTCGCAGTAAAAAGTTCCGTCCATATCGAAAGTTGCGATTCTATCTTCGGGCGGAATGTAGTTTGCGCTGTAAGGATTGGTGACATCTTCGACGAATTCGATAATTTTCGCCTTAGTAGGGGAGTCGTCGTTCCAAAATTGAAAATCGGACGCCTTTTGAACGTGAATAGCGGCGACTTCTTCGCGAGAGGCGGCGTCAGAAACTCCAAAACTTCCCAACGCGATTAAACCGGCAGTGATAGCCGCCAAAATTTTTTTCTTCATGATAAAAACCTCCTAAAAATAATTCTGCGCGATTATAACATGTTTGCAAAAAAAAATCTGCCGTTGAGGCAGTAAAAACTTTTTAATTGGTGAATTCTCTTGGTGGAGCGTCTAAAATTTTATGTCGCCACAGCAAAGCTTTAACAATTCTTTCTGCGGCGTGCCCGTCACCGTATGGACTACGAGCCTCAGCCATTTTTTTATATTCAGCCGGGTTTGTTAGCAAAATTTTTGCCGATTCGTAGACTGTATCTTGATTAGTGCCGATTAATTTAACGGTTCCGGCGTCTACAGCCTCTGGACGTTCGGTAGTATCGCGCAAAACTAAGACAGGTTTGCCGAGTGCGGGGGCTTCTTCCTGCACGCCGCCCGAATCTGTAAGAATTAACGTTGCTTTATTCATTAAATTTGCGAATGGTTCATAATCAAGCGGGTCGATTAGGCAAACTCTATCCAATTTTCCGAGTTCTTCGTTGACGACTTCGCGAACTTTAGGATTTTTATGAACAGGGAAGATAATTTCGACGTCAGGGAACTCTTCGACGATAGATTTTAAAGCTTTATAGACTTGTCGCATAGGTTCGCCCAAATTTTCGCGGCGATGCGTGGTTACGAGGATAACTTTTTTGGTTATATCGACGTGTTTAAACTCAAAATCTGCGCGGACGGTCTGATAAAGTGCGTCGATGACGGTATTACCGGTTACGAAGATTTTATTAGCGTCGATGCCTTCGCGCAGGAGATTTTCTTTAGCGGTTGAGGTCGGAGCGAAGTTTAAATCGGCGAGTGCACCGGTTAAGCGGCGATTCATTTCCTCTGGATAGGGAGAAAATTTATTTTGGGTGCGAAGACCCGCCTCGACGTGACCAACTTCGATTTGATGATAATAAGCCGCCAAAGCACCGGCAAAAGTTGTAGTAGTGTCGCCGTGAACTAAAACTACGTCGGGATTTGCCGCAGTCAAAACTTTATCGAGTCCCAAAAGTGCGCGGCTGGTTATATCGAACAGAGTTTGCCCCTCCGACATTATATTTAAGTCGAAATCGGGGTGTATGTTGAATAATTTTAAAACTTGGTCGAGCATTTCCCGATGTTGCGCCGTGACTGCCACGACTGATTCTATCTGCGAATATTTTTTTAATTCCAACACCACAGGAGCCATTTTTATAGCCTCAGGGCGTGTGCCGAATACCGACATAACTTTTAATTTTCTCATGATTGTCACCTAATTAAGTGGTCGGGCGATGCCCAATTTTTTTACGCCGTAGAAAATCGCCAAGAACACGATAAATAGAATTAAAATTGCGATTTGATAACTAACAGCCGTCAAAGCTATTGCGCTAAGTCCGAATAACGCGCTTATCACGTACATTAACAGAACTGCTTGCCGTTGAGTGAACCCGACGCTTAATAATCTGTGGTGCAAATGTCCTTTATCGGGTTTAAAGATAGGAACGCCGCCGCGCACCCGTCTAACGATAGCAAAAGTTGTATCGAGTATAGGCAAGCCCAGCGCGAAAATCGGAACGACAAGCGCGATTGTCGCTACGGATTTAACTGCGCCCGTTACAGAAATTCCAGCGAGCATAAAACCTAAAAACATGGAGCCGGTATCGCCCATAAAAATTTCTGCAGGGTTGAAGTTATATTTTAAAAAACCGACAGCCGCTCCCGCCAATGCCGCCGTCATTACTGCCACCAGAATAAAACCTTGTTCAAGCGCGACTAATAAAATTGTAAACGAGGCTATAGCCGCCACGCCCGCCGCTAATCCGTCAAGCCCGTCGATTAAATTCACGGTATTTGTAAGTCCGACGAGCCAAAACATTGTAACTGGTATAGCCAAATGCGGGATTGGGAAATTATCGAGGTAAATATAATCGCCGAAAGGATCCGTCACGAAGTCAATCCGCACATCGAACACTAAAACTAACATTGCCGCCGCGCAGATTTGTCCCAAGAGTTTTATTTTGGCGGGCAAATTTTTATAATCGTCAACTAAGCCGAGCGCAACGATTAAAGTGCCCGACAACATTAATCCGATAGTTTCTCGTATCATTTCGGCATCAAGTCCGTATTTTATCACGACAAAAATTATCGACGCCATAAAACCTGCGTAAATAGCAAGTCCGCCGATTCGCGGGATTGGTTTTTTATGAACTTTTCGGGCGTTTGGAGCGTCCATTGCGCCAGTTTTCTTTGCCAACAAAATTATAAGTGGAGTAATCGCCAACGCGACAATCAGCGCGACCGCGAACGCCCAAGAATATATCGGCATTTAATCAACCGTCCTATCAAAATTTATGGAAAGAATTTTACAACAGCGGCTAAAACTCGTCAATCACGGCGATAAAATTTTCCTAAAACATTGCGGCGAAAAAATTTTTTGTGTAAAATATATTAGCTTTCAATTAAGTAATGCGGAGGTGAAAATTTGAGAATAGACAAACGGCGTGCTGACGAAATGCGCGAAGTTTTTTTGGAGCGTCGAGCGCAAAAATTTCCTGCAGGTTCAGCGTTGATTGAAATCGGCAATACAAAAGTTCTCTGCGCGGCGACGATTGAAGATCATGTGCCTGCATTTTTAAAGGGCACGGGAACTGGTTGGCTTAACGCGGAATATTCAATGCTACCAGGTTCGTCAATGGAAAGAATTCCTCGTGAGCGTTCAAAAATCGGCGGGCGAACTGCGGAAATTCAGCGGCTTATCGGTCGAGCCTTGAGAGCCGTGACGGATTTAACGGTTATAGGCGAGCGTTCGATAATAATTGACTGCGACGTAATTCAAGCTGACGGAGGCACGCGCACTGCGTCGATAACGGGGGCTTTTGTCGCGTTAGTTGAGGCTTGCGAAACAATTTACGAAGTCGGCGGCGTTTTTCCCGTGAAAGATTTTGTCGCGGCAATTTCGGCGGGCATTTCAAGCGACGGAAAAAAAATTTTAGATTTATGCTACGCGGAAGATTCGACAGCGGCGGCGGATTGCAATGTAGTTATGACGGGCACGGGCGAACTCGTCGAAGTGCAGATAACCGCCGAAAAAAATCCGTTTACCCGCTCGCAACTCAACGAAATTTTGGATTTAGCGGAAGGCGGCATTAACGAATTAATTTCCCTGCAAAAAGACGCACTCGGCAGAGAATTAGTTTGGCGCGTTGGGAGGATTGGCTGATGAAAAAAATTGTGCTTGCGTCGAAGAATTTGGATAAAGTTAAAGAAATGCGCCTCGTACTTAAAAATTTGCCGCTTGAAATTTTGTCGCTTGCCGATTTTGATAATTTGCCCGACGCTGTGGAGGATGGCGCGACTTTTGAGGACAATGCGCTAATCAAAGCAAAATTTTTCCGTGAAAAAACGGGGCTGGCTTGCCTCGCTGATGATTCGGGGCTTGAAGTCGACGCGCTTAACGGATTACCCGGCGTACATTCGGCGCGATTTGCGGGTTATCATGCTGACGACTTTACAAACAATCAAAAACTTCTCGACGAGCTAAAAAAAATCGGCGTTAACGAGTCGACAGCGGCTTATCGTTGCGCATTGGCTTTTGTTGACACCGACGGCACCGAATTTTTGACGGAGAGCAAGATAATCGGCAAAATTAAAACCGTCGCTAAAGGCAACGGCGGTTTCGGCTATGACCCGTATTTTTACATTGACGACAAGCGCACTATGGCTCAACTGCCCGTCGACGAAAAAAATAAAATTAGCCACAGAGGCGCGGCACTAAGGGAGATGATTTTAAAGCTTAAAGAAAAATTTTCATAATGCTTTACAGAAACGAAAGGAGGATAGTCGCGCATGGACTTGCGCGGCACCCGCCGTGAAAATTGGACTTATAAGCGACACTCACGGAAGTTGGTCGGCGATAGACCAGGCAGTAAGTATCGCGCAAAATATGGATATGTGGCTACACATGGGCGATTGCACGCCCGACGCAGAATATTTGCAATCATTATTAGACGTTCCTGTTTATGGCGTGGCTGGCAACTGCGACTGGCCGACGCCCAACATTTTGTACGAGAGAATCATCGAAGTTGAGGAACATAAAATTTTTATAACGCATGGGCATAATTATGGCGTCCGTTACACGCAAGAATACATAATGGAGGCGGCGGAATCGCAGAACGCGGACATTGCAGTTTATGGACATACGCACATTGTTGAATATTTGATTGGTCCGCCCGTCATTTTAAATCCTGGAAGTGCCGCCCGCCCGCGTGACGATACTCGCGGTTCGTTTATGGTAATGGAGCTGGAAAGAGGCTCTGACCCGCGAATTACCGTCGTGCGCATGAAACATCATTAAAAACTTGTTTAATTCTTTATGAGAGTCGAAACGATTTGTAAGAAAACATAAACGCTAAAAAATAAGCCCGATAAAAATCGAGCAAAATGAAACTTCAAGCTTACGCACGAGGTTTATTTTTTTGTTTTTTAAATCTTTATTTATGTCTTTACTTTTTTATAAGTTTGATAATTCTACGCCCTTAAGATTTCTTGCTTGAATTATTTATTTGTAACCATGCGGTTAATCGCGCTGATTAGGGCTTGAATCGAGGCGGTGATAATGTCGGTATCCATGCCCGCGCCCCAAGTAACTTTGCCGTCCGCACCTGTTATCGAAATGTAAGCGATAGCCCGCGCAGATTGTCCAATTTCGAGGGCGTGTTCGTTGTAAGTCAAATTGGAATAAGTTACGCCTAAATTTTTCTGCAGAGCGTTTGAAACTGCGTCGAGGCGTCCGTTGCCGCGTGCCATATAAGTGACACGTTCGCCGTTGACTTCCAAATCTACACTGCCAACGCGAGCACCGCCCGGTTCTTTGCGCAGGTGGAATTCAATAAGCTTATACGGCTTGTCGACGTTGACATATTGGTCGCTGAAAATTTGATAAATTTCGTCGGGCAAAAGTTCTTTGTGTTTGCGGTCGCTAACAGACTTGACGCAATAGCCGAAGTCCTCGCGCATTTTTTTGGGCATTTCGACGCCGTATTTTTGCTCCATGATAAAGCCGACGCCGCCCTTGCCACTTTGCGAATTGATTCGGATAACGTCGCCGTCGTATTCGCGTCCAACGTCGTGCGGGTCGATTGGCAGATAAGGTACAGTCCAGCGGTCGGGATTTTTTTCGTCGCGCCAATGCATACCTTTTGCAATCGCATCTTGATGAGAGCCGCTGAACGCCGTAAAGACCAATGCGCCGGCATAAGGTTGCCGGTCGTGAACGTGCATTCTAGTTACACGCTCATACATTTCGACAAGCGCGGGCATATTCGTAAAGTCAAGTTCAGGGTCAACGCCGAGCGCGAACATATTCATTGCCAAAGTTACAATGTCGACGTTGCCAGTGCGTTCGCCGTTGCCAAAGAGAGTCCCCTCAATTCTGTCCGCGCCTGCCAAAAGTCCAAGCTCGCAATCTGCCACGCCACAACCTCTATCGTTATGTGGGTGCAAGCTCAAGACAACTTTATCGCGGAACTTGAGATACTTATTAATGTAAGCAACCTGCGCGGCGTAAATATGCGGCAAACTCATTTCGACAGTTACTGGAATATTTATAATCGGTCGGCGGTCAATAACAGGTTCCCAAACGTCGAGGACTGCGTTGCAAACTTCCAAAGCATATTCGGGTTCAGTGCCCGTAAAACTTTCCGGCGAATATTCAAAGCGATAATTTGCGCCCGCCTTATTCGTCAGCTCAAGCAAAAGTTTCGCTCCGTCGATTGCAATATTTTTAATTTCGTTCTTAGACATTTTAAAAACTTGTTCACGTTGCGCGACACTTGTCGAGTTGTAAACGTGGACGATTGCATTTTTCGCACCGTCGAGTGCCTCAAAAGTTTTCTTTATGATATGTTCCCGCGCTTGCGTCAACACTTGAACAGTTACATCGTCGGGGATAAGATTATCTTCAATCAGCTTGCGAAGGAGCGCGTATTCAGTATCACTGGCGGCAGGAAAGCCGACTTCAATTTCTTTAAATCCGATTTTGACGAGCGTTTTATAAAACTCGATTTTCTCGTCGAGGCTCATAGGAATAATCAGCGATTGATTACCGTCGCGCAAGTCGACACTGCACCACACCGGAGCCTTTTCGGGATATTCTTTGCTCGCCCAATCCAAAATCATTTCGGGCGGCAGGAAGTAACCTTTGCTGTACTTTGTATGATTCTTCAAACTTAACACCTCATTGAAACTAAAAAATTTTTACCGGCGCAATTATATTCGCAACGCGCTTTAATGTAAAGCTTTGCAAAAATTCCAGATTCGGTTATAATGCGCTGTATAAATGAAAAGGGGTTGAAAAATTTTGCTAGCGATATTGGAAGGATTAATCGTTGCGGCATTAGCAGTTGTATTGGTTGTGTATCTTTACTTAAAAAATCGTGGGCAGGAAAAAGTTGTTCCAAAGTTGGAAAGTCGCACGCCGTTTAAAATCGAAAGTCGCGACGAAAAATCCGTAACGCTTTCAACGACGATAGAATTTCGCAACGAGGGCACGCAATCGGCTATGATTGTCGACGCAATTTGCCATCCGCTGTTGCCATTTGAGCAATATGACGGAATGAACGTGCGCGGCAGGGCTGAACATGAAGGCGTTCCCCGCGAAGACGATTATTTTGAGGCGTTAGTTATTGAACATCAACAGAGCGCAAATCTTGTGGCGAAAGTTACGTTGACGGCGCGGAAAAATCTTTCGTTGGAAGAGGCAGTTCGTCACATGGTAGATTTTCCCGTTGAATTTATTTATCGCGAAGTTGGGCGGACGCCTATGCATTGGTCGATTGCGCGAATTATTTTGACTGCTGAAGAACTTGCTAAAATTATCGGCGTAGAATTAGTTAAGGAGTGAAAATTTTTATGAACGTGGAAATTATCCCGATAACGACCAGAATTTTGACGCCGAAAGATGATATTGTCGACGTGATTGAAAAATATACCCGCGACATAATCGGAGCTGATGACGTGATTACCGTTGCTGAAAGTGTCGTCGCAATAACGCAGGGAAATATTATTCGCCCCGACGAAATGCATATCAGTAATCTCGCTCGTCTTTGTTGTCGATTTATTCCCGATTACGGAAGTTTAGCGACGCCGCACGGCATGCAAGCTTTGATGGAGAAGGAAGGCGAATGGCGCGTTGCATTTGCGTTATTCGCTGGCTTTTTAGGTAAAGTCATTGGTATGCGCGGATTATTTTATAAATGGGGCGGGCGTCAAGCGGCTTTAATCGACGACGTGACTGGTACAATGCCGCCGTTTGATAAATGCGTCGTCTACGGTCCGGAAAATCCTGATAAAGTTGTTGCAGATTTAAAAGCGCGGCTGAATTGTTTTGGCGCGATGATTGCCGATGTCAACGACTTGAAACGCTCGCGAATTGTTGGAGCTACGCCCGGCATGAACGCGCAACTTGCCTCTGATTTGCTGATTGATAATCCCTTTGGTAATGCCTCGCAGAAACGCCCGATTTGTATCTTGAAAAACTTCCGACAGTATCAGGAGGCGCAGGGAGGTAATTAAAATGCCGGAAACCCAAGCTAAGGAAAATGTTTCGCGAATTATCCCAATGACGGCTGACGATTTAATTTTTCTCCAGCTCAAAGATTTAAAAGACGAATTTCGCGACTCTCGCAAAGAACTCAACGCTCGCATGGACAGAATAGAGCAATGTCAAGATAAGCTCGAAGCTAAATTGGAAACTACGCGACAAGAATTAAACGAACGCATTGATAAAGTCGACGCGAAAATTGACACTACGCGACAAGAATTAAGCGAACACATTGATAAAGTCGACGCGAAAATTGATACCGTTCGTAAAGAGTTGAACGCTCGCATGGATAAGCAAGACGCGAAGATTGACAAACTAGCGGACAAAATTGACGAGCTTTCAAAGAAAATTGACGCATCTATGAATCAAGGACAAATTTGTCTTATAACTACAATCGGCATTGCTATAACTGTTTTGTATTCGATTTTTTCCAAGTAAATTTTCCATATCAAGAGGAGCAATTCAAATGAAAAAATTTTTAACGCGGCTGATTGTCTTGACGCTGGCGACGATTTTTATCAACGGTTCAGCTCAAGCAGTGCCAATTCCCCTGCGCGGCGTCGTTGAAGGTTTTTACGGCACTCCTTGGACTTTTGAAGACCGCGTAGATATTATCGACTTCTGCCGCCAAAATAATTTGAACTCCTACATTTACGCGCCAAAAGACGACCCGTATCATCGCGAAAAATGGCGCAAGCCTTATCCCGCCGAAAAGCTCGCCGAAATGAGCCGTCTAGTTGCTGTCGCTAGGGAAAATAAAGTTCGATTTATATTCGCCGTGTCGCCTGGCTTAGATTTAAGTTACAGCGGCTCAAAAGGTGACGAGGACTTCAACGCTATGATTCGCAAGCTCGACGCAATGTATAATATCGGTGTGCGCGACTTTGCAATTTTCTTTGACGACCTCAAGGACGATAAAGGCAATCATCACGAGAGTGGCAAGAATCAGGCGGCATTCCTTAACCGCGTGCAAAAAAATCTGCACGAACGCTATAACGACGTTGCGCCGCTTATCACTGTGCCGACGGAATATTTTTATCTTGACATGGTTAAGAGCGATAAAGTAAAGCCTTACACCCGCGATCTTGCAAAGAATCTTGACCCGCGTATTGTTGTACTGTACAGCGGGAGCGGCGTAGTCTGCGACGGCATAACCGATAAAGAACTTGCTGAAGTCAATAAAATTTTCGGGCGCGAAGTCGGCGTTTGGTGGAATTATCCCGTTAACGATTATTCTTTGACTCCCGACGGCAATCGCAATGTTAAATTGGCACTCGGCGCGATTGAAAAACTTCCGACGGCTAAAATGACGGCGATTTTCTTTAATCCAATGGAACAAGTTCAGCTGTCGAAGATTGCTTTGGCGACGGGCGCGATTTACGCTAATAATCCTGCCACTTACGACGCGGATCAAGCTTGGGATAAAGTTTTGCAAGAACAATTCGGCTCACTTGCCCCCGCTATGAAAATTTTCGCTGAACACTCGCGCCATATGGAAAATTCTTGGGCTAAAGTTGGTCCCCCTGACGCAATTGAATTCGCCACGATAGCTAACAACTTAGTTTATGATATGGGCAAGAAAACTTTCGTCGACTTCGCGCCGCTTGATAAAGAAATTGCAAAGGTTGATCGCGCCGTTGATATTTTACTGCAACGACTGCCGCAAATATATTTAGCCGAATGCAAGCCGCAACTCGAACAGCTCAAAAGAATTGCCCGCGCAGATAAAGTTGCACTCGAATCACTTAAAACCGGACGCCTCGACCCGACACTTAAAATTTTGCGCGAGGAAATTACCGCTAACGAAAAGCAAGCGATAATCTCCGAAGAGGCGGGACGTAAATTTATCGACGACGTTATAAATTTCTTCGACGAGCAAGATAAAACTTCGCGCAAGAAATAATTGACAACAATCTAAAAAAAAGTTTATGATAATCAACGGCTATAACAAATTTATCGTAGCATAAGGAGGAAAAATTTTATGAAGTATTATCCGTTGCGTCCGATTCAACGTTGGCTGGTCGACACGCATTTTAACAAAGCCAAATCGACGATGATGAATATCGGCGGACTTTACAAGTTGTCGGCGTCGATTGATATGAATCATTTGGCGGACGCGATTAACCACGTCTTGGAAGAGTTCGACATTTTCCACTGCAGATTTATTTTTCACCCCGAAACCAGCGACTTGTGCCAAATTTTTGACGGTGCGCCCGAAAGAGTTTTTGTTGAGGGTTTAAGCGATAAAGCTTTCGATCAACGCATGGAAAAGTTGCGCGAGCCGTATTATTTAATCAATAGCCCGCTGTACCGAATTTATCTTATGCAGACGCCAACCGCGAAGTATCTTTATGCCGATTTTTACCACGCAATAATGGACGGCGTGTCTGCCTCGTATCTTTTCGTTAAAGCTGTGGACGCGGCATATCGCGGAAGAGCCAAGAAAACCTCTCCGAGCTATGCGGAATATGTCGAGGAAGAATCGAAAATTCCGCTCGAAGAACTTGCCGAAGGTCACGCGTATTGGAAAAAAATGCTTGCCAATTTCGACCCGAAAAAACATTTGCCGCCCGCTGATGTGGAGGGCGTAGCTGCATGGACGCAGGGCAAGTTAAGTTATGAGTTTAAAAATTTCACGGAAGAATTTTTCCGCACGACGCGAATCAATGAGAACAATTTCTTTCTCGGCGCGAGCATGTTGACGTTGGCGAAGATAACCGGCTCGAAAGATTCTATCATGAGCTGGATACACAACGGGCGGACGAATATGCGCGAGCGTCGATTAATGGGCTTGATGTTGGAGCAATATCCTTGCGCGTGGGATTTTCACGAGGACATTTCGATTGGAGAATTCCTTAACCGGCTCGAAGGACAAAACCAAATCGGCATGAAATATCGCAAAAGCCTAAACCTTATCTATAACGAGGGACTTGAGGACGATTGCGTAAGTTTCATTTTCCAAAAATACATGCACGGCGATATGCTTTTGGCAGACACGACCGCTAAAGTTATTTATCTGCCGCCCAATGAAATTTCCGCTGTTGAAAATGCGCTCGACATAGAGGTTGAGGCTCAAGAGACCGGAACATATTGCGTATCTTTGGATTACGACGCGAGCCGCTACTCCGAAAACGCAATGATTAATTTCGCCAAGACGATGAATAAAATTATGATTGAAATGCGCGATGTGAACAAAAAATTCTCCGACATTCTCGGTTGAAAAATTTTAAGCGGCGTTTCTTGATTGAAACGTCGTTTTTTTGTATAATGCTGAAAATTTTTTTGAAAGGTTGCTGGGAGATGAAAAGGGAACTTATACATTTGGAAAACGTCGCCAAATCTTTTGGTAATTTGCTCGTGCTCGACGAAATTGATTTAACGATTTACGAAAGTGAATTTATTACGTTGCTTGGACCTTCTGGTTGCGGCAAAACGACAATGCTTAGGATAATCGGCGGCTTTGAAATGCCTGACACGGGGCGCGTAATTTTCGACGGCAAAGATATTACAAAACTTCCGCCGAATCGACGACCGGTCAATACGGTTTTCCAAAAGTATTCTCTCTTTTCTCACATGAACGTTGAGGAAAATATTTCATTCGGACCAAAAATCGCGGGCAAATCAGATGATTATATTCGCGATAAAGTTAAGTACGCCCTTAAACTCGTCAATCTCGACGGCTACGAAAAACACGACGTTACTAAACTTAGCGGCGGTCAACAACAGAGAATTGCAATCGCCCGCGCAGTCGTCAATGAGCCAAAAGTTTTATTGCTTGACGAACCGTTGAGCGCGTTGGATTTAAAACTCCGTCGTAATATGCGCCGTGAACTCGTCCGAATTAACAAAGAGACGGGCATAACTTTTATTTTCGTGACGCACGACCAGGAAGAGGCTTTATCGATGAGCGACCGTGTTGTCGTCATGAATCAAGGCTACATTCAACAAGTCGGCACGCCCGAAAATGTTTACAACGAACCGGAAAATGCATTCGTCGCAGATTTTATCGGTGACAGCAATATAATTGATGGCGTCATGGTTCGTGATAAAGTCGTTCGTATTTTTGGGCGCGAATATCCCTGCGTCGACAGCGGCTTTCCTGAAGAGTGTCCCGTTGACGTTCAAATTCGCCCCGAAGATATTAAACTTGCCGCGCCGCGTGAAGGTGCTTTTAATGGCGTCGTAACTCGCGTGGTGTTTTGGGGCATGTCTTACGATATAAACGTTGAGGCTGACGGCTTTGAGTGGCTTATTCAGTCGACGACGGGACGCACAGTCGGCGAGGAGGTAAGTTTGCACGTTGCGCCGGAAAATATTCAAATTATGAGCAAACCTCAATCCGAAGACGAGGAGGTTGCTCAAGATGTTTAATCGCGGCGTAAGAAACATTTTATTAACTCCGTTTTTAATTTGGGCGGGGCTTTTTATATTTATCCCGCTGGTTTGTATCGTCTGGTACGGCGTGACGGATTACGACGGAAATTTTTCGCTCGCCAACATGGGATTAATTTTTAAGCACGGCTACTTTGACGCGCTGGAACTTTCAATCGCGCTTGCGCTAATCAGCACGGTAATTTGTCTGCTGTTGGCTTATCCGCTGTGCTTAATCTTAACGGAACGACAACGCGACAACACAACTATAATTTCCCTGCTATTTATCTTGCCGCTGTGGATGAATTCGCTTTTGTCGACAATGGCTTGGCAGACAATTTTAGAGGGCAACGGAATAATCAATCAAATTATGCGGCTGTTCGGCTTGCCCGACTTGCAACTGATAAATACACCCGGCGCAATCGTTTTGGGCATGGTTTATAATTATTTGCCGTACATGGTTTTGCCGTTGTACATTGCGCTAACGAAGATTGACAAGCGAATTTTAGAGGCGGCGCGGGATTTGGGCGCAAATTCATGGCAGACGTTCACGAAAATAATTTTGCCGTTGACTATACCTGGCGCAATCAGCGGAATTACAATGGTTTTTATTCCCGCGCTTACGACGTTTGTAATCAGTGCGCTACTTGGCGGCGGCAAACTTTTGCTAATCGGCAACATTATCGAGCAGGAATTTACTTTCCATTATGATTGGCATATCGGTTGCGCGTTGTCGGTTATTCTAATGATTTTTATCGTGTTGAACATGTTGTTGACGGCGGCATTTGATAAAAGTCACGAGGAGGAGGATTTCTGATGAAATATATCAAGCAAATTTACCTCGCGATAATTTTCCTCTTCCTCTACGCGCCGATTGGAGTTTTAATTGCGCAATCTTTTAATGCCAGCCGTTATCGTGGACATTGGACGGGCGTCACGTTAAATTGGTACGAAAAACTTTTCAACGACGCCCGAATAGCCGACGCCTTATCAAACACGCTATCAATCGGATTGTTATCGGCTGGAATTGCGACACTTTTAGGCTTGATAACTTGCGTGGCGATGAAAGAACTTTCGCGCAAGTGGCGAGCGACATTTTTAAGCATAACGAACGTCCCGATTTTGAACGCGGACATTGTAACGGGAATATCGCTAATGCTGTTGTTTATGGGCTTGGGGCTAAAGCTCGGCTATGTGTCAATTTTGTTAGCGCATATCGTCTTCAACGTGCCGTATGTAATTTTGTGTATAATGCCACAGCTTATGGCTTTAGATAAAAGTTTTTACGAGGCGGCGTTAGATTTGGGCGCGTCGCCGTTCAAAGCGTTTATGAGCGTAGTTTTGCCGGAGTTGCGTCCGAGTATCTTTGCGGGATTTTTATTGGCGTTCACCATGTCGGCTGACGATTTTATAATAACTCACTTCACGAAAGGCGCAGGCGTCGACACGTTGACGACAGAAATTTACGCAGAACTTAAAATCGGAATTCACCCCGAAATGTACGCACTCTCGACGTTGGTATTCTTTTTTGTATTGATATTTGTCATGTTATTCGCGATTAATCGTCGCAAGTTAATAAAATATGAGGAGGTTTTACAATGAAACTTAAGATTCTCGCGTTGATTCTGGTTAGCTGTATAACGTTCGGCATTGCCGGTTGCGGTGGCGGCGGAGACAAGAAAGAACAAGTCGTCTACGTCTACAGCTGGGGCGATTATCTTAACCCCGAAGTCTTGCAACTTTTCGAGAAGGAAACGGGTATTCACGTTATCCTCGACGAGTTCGACACAAACGAGAGCATGTATCCGCGCATTGCTGAAGGTGCTGTTCATTACGATGTACTTTGCCCGTCGGATTACATGATTCAAAAGCTTATCAGCAACGATTTGATTCAGCCACTTGACTTTAATAAAATTCCCGACGCCAAAAAATATATCGGCGAGGAATTTTTCAAGCAAGCCGAATCGTTTGATCCCGGTAACAAATATTCCGTTCCGTATTGCTGGGGAACCGTCGGAATAATTTACGACAAAACAAAAGTCACTGACCCCGTCGATAGCTGGAATATTCTTTGGAATGAAAAATATAAAGGGCAAATTTTAATGCAAGATTCTGCTCGCGATGCGCTTATGATTCCGCTCAAAATTATGGGCAAAAGTTTAAACGAAACTGATAAAGAAGTTTTAGCAAAGGCGCAGGAAATGTTGGTTAAGCAAAAACCGCTCGTGCAAGCTTATGTCGTCGACGAAGTTAAGGATAAACTTATTAATTCTGAAGCGGCAATGGGCGTTGTATTTTCCGGCGAGGCTCCGATTATTTTAATGGAAAATCCGAATATGGCGTTCTCCATTCCTAAAGAGGGTACAAATTTCTGGATTGATGGCTGGGTAATAACTAAGGATTCGCAGAACGTCGACAACGCGCATAAATTTATTGACTTCATGTGCCGCCCTGACATTGCCGCCAAAAATTTTGACCATTTAGGCTACTCCACGCCAAATACCGGTGTCCGCGAACTTGTAGAGGACGAGGAACTTAAGAATTCGCCTATTGCTTTCCCGTCGCCCGATGTCTACAAAGGACAAGAAACTTATAAATATCTCGGCAACCAAATGGACGAATATTATAATAGTTTGTGGATGAAAGTTAAGGTTGACTGAATTAAATACGGCAATAAAATTTGACAATATAAATCGCCTGCGCGGTCATTGCGTAGGCGATAATTTTTTTGTCGTGATTTTTTGTGCGCAAATAATTTAAGTGTTACTCCACATCTTAGCTTTGAGAACGTCATAATAATTTTTGTCGTCGAACTTGACAATCAGCGCGGATTCCTCTGCTTTGCGAACAATAATGTCGTCGTTAGGCTGAATCTTATGGCTGACTTGCCCGTCAAGCGTTAACATAATATCTTGCGCCGCAGAAATTTTTATAAAAACTTTGTCGTCCTCGTTGACAATGAGCGGACGCATTTGGAAAGTATGAGCGCAAATCGGAGTTAAAAGCAAGGCGCGAACAGTCGGATTTAAAATGGGACCGCCCGCACTCAATGAATACGCCGTCGAACCTGTCGGACTGGAAACAATCAAGCCGTCTGCTTTGTAGTCCATTAGATGAGTTTGATTAACATAAAGGCTTAAGTGCAACATACGAGCGACGCCGCCCTTAGTTATTACAACGTCGTTAATGGCGTTGCCCAAAAATTTTTCACCAAGTTCATTGCGAACGTAGCCGCTTAAAAGAAGTCGACGCTCAACGCGATATTCGCCCGCCAAAATTTTCGCAAGTCGGCTTTCAAGTTCGCGTGGCTCAATGTCTGCCAAAAATCCTAGCGTCCCAAGATTAATCCCGCAAACAGGAACGCTTTGCCCGCTGAATCTTCTGCACACGCCTAATAAAGTTCCGTCGCCGCCGATGCTTAACGCCATATCGACATGAACACGCTCGACACACGGCAAGCCATATTCATCTTTGCGAAATTGTCGCGCCTCCGTTGCAGGCATGACAAGTCGCACGTCTTTATTGTGATAGAAATTAAAAATGCGGTCGACGATTTCACCCGCCCGCCGCTTACTCATATTCGGAAAAACCGCAATTTGCATCATGCCCGCATCAACTCCAAACACCGTCCCGAAAATATTTTGCCTAGCCATTGTTAAGTCCCTCATGTGCCAAATTAACCACCGATAAAATCTTAACGTCCACCGCTGAAAAATTTTTTGACAGATACGCGAGGTATTCTATATTGCCCTCCGGACTTTTGAGGGGCGAACTCCAAACACCGTCCCGAAAATATTTTGCTTAGCCATTGTTAAGTTCCTCATGTGCCGAATTAACCACCGATAAAATCTCAACGTCAACCGCCGAAAAATTTTTTGACAAATACGCGAGGTATTCTATATTGCCCTCCGGACCTTTGACGGGCGAAAAACTCAATCCACGAATTGCAAATCCTATACTCGTTGCGAAGTCCAAAACTTTTTCAATAACTGCCACATGAACTTTTTTATCACGAACGACGCCCTTTTTACCAACGTGTTCGCGCCCCGCCTCGAATTGTGGCTTTATAAGTGCAACGACTTCGCCCGAATCTTTTAGCAAGTCATAAACAACGGGCAAAACTTTTTCCAACGATATAAATGCCACGTCGATTGATATAAAATCCGGCAAGCCATAATAAAAATCTTTCTGCGTCACGTTGCGAATATTCGTCCGTTCCATATCGACGACTTGCACATTGCTACGAAGTTTCCACGCCAGTTGACCGTAGCCGACATCAATCGCGTAAACTTTTGCTGCGCCGTGTTGCAACATGCAATCGGTAAATCCGCCCGTCGACGCACCAACATCAGCCGCAATTTTCCCGCTCAAAATTATTCTAAAAACGTCGAGAGCCTTTTGAAGTTTCAAGCCGCCGCGACTTACGAAAGGCATATCTTCACCGAGAATTCTAATTTCAGCGTTGGGGGCAATCAACGTGCCCGCCTTGTCGACTTTCTGCCCGTTAACTAAAATTTTCCCAGCCATAATCATAGCCTTAGCGCGAACGCGGCTATCGAAAAAATTTTTCTCCGTTAATAAAATGTCAAGTCGTTGTTTCATGTCGCCACCGTCAAGAATCCAAAAATTAATTCGTTGAACCGTTCGATTATCCGCTTTGAAATTTTTTCCGCTGTCAAGCCGCAAATGTCTAAAAGTTCAGTGCGTGTACCCTGCTCAATGAATTTGTCCTTTATGCCCAATCTTAACAGCGGCGTTGAAATTTTTTCGTCTGCTAAAAATTCTGCGACCGCCGAACCGAAACCGCCATTTAAAGTTCCCTCTTCGCACGTGACTAAAAGTTTTGCCGCCCGCGCAGATTTTTTTATTAACTCTTTATCGAACGGCTTGACGAATCGGGCGTTTATCACGTCGACGAAAATATTTTTATCGCGCAAAAGTTTAGCTGCGTCCAAAGAAGTTTTTACCATTGTCCCGACTGCGAAGATTACAATTTCCGACAACGGATTTTGTTCGACGACTTCAGCCTTGCCCCAAGAAATTTCTTCCGGCTCAGTTTTGATTTCGACGCCTAAGCCCGCGCCGCGTGGATAGCGAATTGCTACTGGAAAATCTTTATGCAGAGCCGCAAAAATCATTTGCCGCAATTCGTTTTCGTCTTTTGGCGCAAGGATATTTATGTTCGGTATCGTGCGCAGATAAGCCAAATCAAATGCTCCGTGATGAGTTGCTCCATCTTCACCGACCAGCCCCGCTCTGTCGAGACATAAGACAACTGGTAAATTTTGTAAGCAAACGTCGTGAAGAATTTGATCGTAAGCCCGCTGAATAAACGTCGAATAAATCGCCACGACGGGTTTTAATCCACCAGCCGCCATGCCAGCCGCTAAAGTTACCGCGTGTTCTTCAGCTATTCCCACGTCGAAAAATCTGCGCGGGAATTTTTCTGCAAACTTTTTTAAGCCAGTGCCCGTCGGCATTGCGGCAGTTATTGCGACAATTTTTTCATAACGCGCCGCGCAGTCAATCACCGCTTGAGCAAAAACTTCTGTATAACTCGGCGGCGATTTTTTCTTGATAACTTGCCCCGTCGCTTTATCGAACTTTCCAACGCCGTGAAATTTTTCGGGAGCAGTTTCAGCGGGTGCATAACCTTTACCCTTTTTTGTGTTAACGTGAATCAAAACCGGCGCATTAATCACACCGACGCGGGAGAAAACGTCTTTCATACCTTTAATATCGTGCCCGTCAATCGGTCCAAGATAAGTAAAGCCAAAAGCCTCGAACATTGCGCCGGGAAAAACAGCCGCCGATACGCCCATACGAACTGAATTTGCCGCAAGTAAAATTTTTTGGCTTACGTCGCGGAAGGGAATATTTTTAACGAAATCCTCGAATTCTTTTTTGACGCGGTGATATTGCGGCTTGAGTCGAATTTTGGAAAGATACTCCGACAACGCGCCGACATTTTTATCAATCGACATTTCGTTATCATTGAGTATGACGAGCAAATTTTTCTTAAGTTGCCCTGCGTGATTGAGAGCCTCAAACGCCATGCCGCCCGTCAAGGCTCCGTCGCCGATAACCGCGATAACTTTGCGCTCAACTTGCTCAATCTCCGCCGCAATCAAAAATCCCAACGCGGCACTAATCGACGTTGACGCATGCCCAACGCCAAAAGAATCAAAAGGCGACTCGGCACGCTTCGGAAAGCCCGTTATGCCTCCCAAAGTCCTAAGCGTGTGGAATGTGTCGCGTCGCCCTGTTAAAATTTTGTGCGTATAAGCCTGATGTCCGACGTCCCAGATAAGCCTGTCTTTACTGAAATCGAACACCGAATAAAGCGCGAGCGTCAACTCGACCGTGCCCAAGCTCGGCGCGAGGTGCCCGCCATTTTTTGCGACCGTCGTCAAGATTAGCTCTCGAATTTCGCCCGCCAGCTCCTCCAGCTCAGCCAAGCTCATCGTGTGAAGTTGGGCGGGTGAGTTTAATCTTTTCAACAGCCCCGTGTTAATCGCTCCTTAAATTTAAATTCCTTGTGAATCAATTCGTTTGTAAAGTTTTCCGTCAACAATCAACTTTGCCTCATTGTATTCAACGTCGACAACCGAAGCGACCGGAATTTCTTGCCAAGTCGGTTCCGCGTTAGTATAGTGCATGCCCGAAATTTGCGAACCGTTTGCGGTGTAAGAGACGCGCTCCGAAATGTGATAATATCTTTTGCCGTTTTCAAATTTGAATTGAATCGTAGATACGTCGTAGGAAAGATTTTCAATGCCCGCCGGAACGATTGAATAATTGCGGTACCAATCAATCAGATTGTTGCGACCTTTGTCGCTGTAGCGCATGCAAAAAGACGCACTGAACGCGATGTCCTCTCGGTCTGCCGTCATAGACGTGATTTGGACGGAATCGGTGTCGAACAAAATGACGTTGTCGTCGTTGTCGGTGTAAATCTGTTGCCAGTTAGCCGCCAATGCCGTCGCTGCGCTCATCATAAAGACAAGCAACGTCGCCAAAAAAATTTTCCTCATTAAAAACATCTCCTTATAAAAGTCTCGTTTAACTATTCGGCGCAATTAGATAAAATCCTTTCGATAGAATTATTTTTTGCGAGCAATTAGATATTGAACAAGTTCGCGCAAGAAATCTGCCTCCGAGCCAAAATTTTCCAGTGCGGTAAAAGCCTCGTCAACTGCCGCATGTGCAAGATTTTTCGCCTCGTAAAGGGAAGTTAAGCTTACGTAAGTTGACTTATGATTTTTTTCGTCGGAGCCGGTCGGCTTGCCCAAAATTTTTTCGTCGCCAGTCACATCTAAAATATCGTCGGTAATTTGGAAAGCAAGTCCGAAATTTTCAGCGTAGCGCGTGAGGGCGTCTAAATTTTTCTCTGAAGCTCCCGCCAAAATCGCGCCTGAACGGATCGCCGCTTTAAACAATGCGCCCGTTTTGCCGCTGTGCATAATTTTAAGCGTCGCAAAATCTATATGAACACCTTCCGAGCGCAAATCAACCGCTTGACCGCCAACCATGCCCGCCGCGCCTGAAGCAATGCTTATCTCTTTTAAAACTCTTAACAAAATTTCGGGCGGAACGTCTTCTTGTCTGAGTGCGACTTCAAAAGCCAATGTCAACAGCGCGTCACCCGCCAAAATCGCTGTAGCCTCGCCGAAAACTTTATGATTCGTCAATTTTCCGCGTCGATAGTCGTCGTCGTCCATTGCCGGCAAGTCGTCATGAATCAGCGAATACGTATGAATCATTTCCAGCGCGTCAGCTACGGTTATAAATTTTTCGCCCAAATTGTTAATCGCGTCCGCCGCCGCCATTAAAAGTATTGGACGCAATCGCTTGCCGCCCGCCATTAAGCTGTACTCCATTGCTCGCATTAAATTTTCGTCAAGCGATTTTGTTCGCCGCAATTCTTTTATTAAATCTGCCTCGACGAGCGCAACTCTCCGTTTCCACAAATCTTTAAACATGATGACTTCCTCCAAATTTCAACGCAAAATATTCCTCGCGCATTTGCTGACGAGTTTTAGGCGCGTCCCACAGCTCGCCGATTGAATTTCTCCGCATTGCCGCCGCTAAGTGATTAAACAGGTCGGGAAAATCTTTCTCCAAGTCGACAATTAAATTTTTTATTCGTTGACGATTGGTTAAGCCGTCGAATGGACATGGCGATTTTAAAACGTCAAAGTCCCGCGTGAAATTTTCTACCTCCGCCTCGCGAACGTAAACTAGCGGGCGAATCACTGTTATATTTGTCCTATCCAAAAAAGTTTTCGGCTGAAATGTCGTTAATTGCCCGCTTGACAGCAAACTCATAAAAAAAGTTTCTACAGCATCGTCGAGGTGGTGAGCATAAGCAACTTTATTCGCGCCGATTTCATTTGCATAACGATTGACTGCTGCGCGGCGGAAATATGCGCAAGTAAAGCACGGACTTTTATTTTCCTGCTCGCGAATCAAGGCGGCAATGTCAACTGCGCGGACTTCGTGTTCAATGCCAAGCTTGTTGCAAAATTTTTTGACGGCAGAAAGTTTTTCGCTCAAATCGTCGCTAAATTTCGGGTCAATCGTCAACGCGGATAACGAGAAATTTTTTTTAGCGTGTTGCTTAAGAGCGGCAAGAGCATAAGTCAAAAGCAAACTGTCCTTGCCGCCCGATACACCAATTAAAATTTTGTCATTGTCGTCAATCAGTTCAAATTCGACGACCGCCCTAACAATTTTGCTGAAAATTATTTGCGGCAGATTAAGCATTTGACTTGCGGAATTGGTTCATGAAGTCGGCAAGAGCCTCCGCGCCCTCAATCGGCATTGCATTATAAATTGAAGCGCGCATACCGCCAACCGACCGATGACCTTTGACGCCGCTCAAATTTTTTTCCAAAGCCTCAGCGACAAATTTTTTCTCCAAATCTTCACTCGGCAAGCGGAAAGTTACATTCATAAACGAACGCGAATCTTTATCAGCATGTCCACGATAAAAGCCGTCAGAATTATCAATGGCGTCGTAGAGGAGTTTTGCTTTGATAGAATTGCGACGAGCCATTTCTTCAAGCCCACCACAATTTTTAATCCACGCGGCAACCTTTCCAACCATATAAATACTAAAGGCGGGCGGCGTGTTGTACAGCGAATTCTTCTTATAAAAAGTATCGTAACGAAGCATTGTCGGCAGAAAATCTGAACTCTTTTCGATAAAACTTTTACGCGCAACGACAATCACGACGCCAGCAGGACCTAAATTTTTCTGAACGCCAGCATAAATTAGCGAAAACTTTTTAAAGTCGACGGGACGGCTAAGCATATCGCTTGACATATCGGCAAACAGCGGAATATTGCCCGTGTCGGGTATGTAGTGAAATTCTGTGCCGTAAATCGTGTTGTTGTAACAGACGTGCAGATAGGCGGCGTTGGGATTAATTTTGAGTTCGTCTTGACGGGGAACGCGGCAGAAATTTTCTTCCTTAGTCGAGGCGGCAATTTCACCGACGCCCAAAATTTTTGCCTCTTTGTAAGCGTTGCTAGAAAAAGTTCCGCTCAAAACGTAGGAGCCAGGATTTTCCTTGCTTGCAAAGTTCATGGGAATCATAGCGAATTGCAACGACGCGCCGCCTTGAATAAATAAAACGTCGTAGTCGTCGCCAAGATTCATAAGCTCCAAAATATCCGCCTTAGCCGCGTTGTGAACTTTTTCGTAGGGTTTGGAGCGGTGACTAATTTCAATAATCGACATGCCAGAATTGTCAAAGTTAAGAAATTCAGCTTGAGTCTCTTGTAAAACTTCAAGCGGCAAAGTCGCCGGACCGGGATTAAAATTGTAAACTCGTTTCATATAATTACCTCCAAAAGTTTTAAGGATTGATTCTTCGCCCGCCCAAGTTCCCCTGCAAAAAAATTATTTCGTCAATATGGAAAGAAATTTTTTTTTGTAGTACAATAAACAAACAGTTTTAAATTAGGAGGTCATGTTATGACGCAACAAGAAGTAATTTACAATTTCATGCAGAGCTTGAAAAACACCGAGCAAAGTGGGCGAGCCGCACTCGATGAGGCAGTTCAAGCAAGCTCCGATTTCGCGAACTATCAAGAAGTCAAAAAAAATTCATGAAAGACCTCAAAACCGCTAAAAGTTGGCACAGATTCTTGGTTGAAAAGTGCGGAATAATTCTCGACAATGCGGACACGGGTGCAATTTCCGGTTCGGACGCGGGCGGCACAGAAAAAACTGCAACAACTGTCGTTCCTTCAAAAGGCAAGGCGCGCTATCCCGAAGGTACGTCGTTTACCGTCAACGGCTTGACAATCTACGGCATTCCCAATAAAAGCAAACTCACCAAAGACCAACAATATGTTATCAGAGGACTTTATAGCTGGTGGATTCGCGATTCGCTTAAATTAATTAAAAAAAGTTACGGGCTGACATTTGACGGCGCGAATAATTCCCGTCTCAAGTTGAGATTCATTAACGACGAGAACGATCAAGGGTTGGCTTACGTCTACTATGATTCGGACAACTACAAGGCTTTTGAAGACCGCGAACTGGTTGTTAACATGGCTTACTTTAAGAACATGAAATCTTCTGACCGGCACGGCGCAACAGGTAAATTTAATTTAGATAGGACTTTAGTGCACGAACTTGTTCACGGGCTTATGGCTCCCAACGTCAACTATTTTGGCGACATGCCTATTTTTTTGGCTGAAGGCGGCACTGCTGAATTGATTCACGGCGTCGACGATGAGCGGTATGAACAAATTATTTCCTGCGTTCAAGATCCTGACGCTTTCGAGAAGGTTTTGGATTCGACTTTTACTGATGTGGTTAGCGAAGCTTATTCGGGAGGCTACGTTTTCATGCGCTACTTTGCAAAACAGGCGGCGGCTGATACGACCTTCGACTACGACACCTACCGCAAAACCGTTTCGACCGGCTCCAGTGGTGGATTTATCACGAATTATTGGAATACCGTAACTATGAAGGGCGGCGCGGGCGAAGATACCATTACTAACAGCGGCTCGAAAGTTTACATAACGGCGGGTGCTAAAGCTGATACCGTCAAAAACTACTCCGCCAAAGTGACAATCAACGGCGGCTCCGGCAACGACGTAATAAATAACGACGGTGCGCAAGTTTCGATAATCGGCGGCAAGGGCAATGACTTTGTTGAAAATAATGGTAAAAAAGTTACAATTGACGGCGGCGCGGGTATTAATGAAATAAATAATTTTGGCGCGAAATCTTTTGTCAGCGGCGGCGCAGGTGCTGATGTGCTAACCAACGGAGTTTCGTATTATGAGACGATTGACGTAGTTAGCTCGGCGGTAATTGAGACGGGTACATACGTTGCCAATGATGATATTGTTGTAGTCGGCATGGGCACTTCGTCAATGAACGCTTACTACGCAAACCTTACCGGCGGTAACAGCTCAAGTATTTTGGGCGGCGCGGGTGACGACACCTTAACCAACTATGCGACAAAGGCGCAACTCTTCGGCGAGGCGGACAACGACTCCTTACTTAATTTCGGTCTTGGAGCAAAAGTTTATGGCGACGCAGGTGACGACATTATTTTTAACGGCATGGCAACGATTGAAGTTGAAATGCCCGGAATTAATAAAGATGGTATTGCCAATGTCAGCGGCTACGAAGCGCAACTTTACGGCGGCGACGGCAACGACTCCATAGAAAACGAAGCTAACAATGCTGTAATTTATGGCGAAGTCGGACTGGACTCGATTAGCAACAGCGGCTTGAATGTCAAAATTTATGGCGGCGCGGATAATGATTACGTCGACAATACGGGCAATAGTTCTACCATTTTCCTAGACAAAGGCAACGACGCATTTGAAAATTCCGCCAAATTGATTACAGTTTCAGGCGGTGCGGGTGCCGATTCTTTCTACAACTTAGGTACGGATTCGACGCTCTTTGGCGACGCGGGCAACGATGAAATTATGAGCTTCGGCGATTTTAACTATTTGTCGGGCGGCAAAAACAACGATACAATTTATTCAAGCGGCGAGGCGGCTACTCTTTCGGGCGACACGGGCAAAGATATTCTCTACAATGAAGGCGTCAATGCTGTTATTCGTGGCGGCGCGGGCAACGACACAATTCACAACGAAGGCGACCACATAACCATTTCAGGCGGCGCAGGCAACGACAGCATTAACAATAACGGCGGCAAAGATACCGTCTATCAATTCGGCACGGGTGACGGCAAAGATACGGTTACCGGCTTTAACGACGGCGAAACGGTTCATATAACTAAAGGCACCTATTCCGCCCAAAAGAGCGGCTCCGATGTCGTCGTTAGCGTTGGTACTAATACGTTGACGCTTAAAGATGCCGTGAACAAACAAATTAATTTCGTCAACGCAAAGGGCAAGACGAGCATGAAAACTTATTCAGCAAAAGTTTCGCCGTTGTGGTTTGATGATGATAACAATTTCTTGACAACCAATAATTTAAGTTCGCTTGTTAAAGATAAATCTTATTCTGTTGCCGAGCTTAATTTCTCTTCCGATTTGACGAGCCTCACGAAGAAAGACAATCTCATAACATACAGCAGCAAAGTTAGTGATTAGCTTTTAGTTCAGTTCTAACAGCTAACAGCTAAAATCCCGTCGAAAGGCGGGAATTTTTTTTTGCGAAAATCAGTCGGGTAATTGACAAAAAAAAAAAACAATTACTATAATGCTAACAAGATATTTAAAAATTTTTTTTACGAGTTAGCTGGCAGGACACCAAAAACTTTTTTAGCTTAGCTATAATGCTTTTAGGTATCACAAAAAATTTTAAGGAGATGGTTTATATGTCTACACCCGTTGGAGTTATCAAGAAATTTGTTAAGACGCTCATGGAAACTAAAAAGACCGGTTACGACGCTATTGACGAAGCTTTTAAAGCTGTGGGCGCAGTTCGTTACGATGTGTTCAAGCAAAAATTCGCGGAGGATACGAAAAATTACAACTATCAAACTTTTGCAGAGCAGGGTTGTGGTATTCTCCTTAATAACGAAGACACAGGTGCAATCACCGGTTCGGACGCGGGCGGCAAAACTACCAAAACCGCCGAATCAATCGTTCCCGAAACGGCAAAAGCGGTTAAGCTCACCGACGCCGAATATAATTCCTTCACGAAAAATGGCTTGACGGTCAACGTAACCTACGCCGAAAAAGATGATAAAAACGTCGACGAAAAATTTAATTACAGCGGCGCAACTTATCTTGAGAAACAAAAGCTCGTTACTCGTGCGCTTTATAATTGGTGGATTCCCGAATCGCTCGACATTATCAATAAATCGCTCGGAATTAATTTCACTGACGGACGCGCCAATATCAACAAAATCAATGTAATATTTTTTTCGTCCGGCGACAGTGACAGCTTTCGTTATAATCGTCAAGACGAAATAAGACTTGGTTTTAATTACGACATGGGGCTTGCCTCTGAAGTTGATTTGTACATTAACGCCGATTTTCTTTACAACATGACTGCCGACGATAAAAATGGTGTTTTGGAGGGCGGAGATAAGCTTATCTATTCCGACCTCTACGGTTCTGGTGTCTATAAAGAATCAGCTAAATTTACAAATTATCTTGACAGGCTGATTTTGCAAGCTATGGCGGAAATAACTTTTAAGGCAAATGTTCCTTATACAAACTACACTACGGAAATTGGCACGGGACTTGTCGAACTTGTTGGCGGCTATGATAGTGCCTCTACAAGTTATTCTAATTTTATTAATCCAAACGAATCATTTCATAGTGGCTACCGCGGTTATGGTTACATGCGCTATCTTGCTAAAAATTATTCGGACGGCGTGCCCGACGGCGTTTCTTACAATGCAAAGAAAACAGTTTTAACATTGACGACGGACTATACAGATGACACGCTCGACCTCGCGGATTTTGAAAGCACCGTTAAGACTGTCAACGCCAAAGCTCTCAAAACCGGCATAACGATTATTGGCAACAAACTTGATAATTCAATCGTCGGCGGTTCGGGCAATGATTCTATACTTGGTGGCGACGGCAAAGATACGTTGAGCGGCGGCAAGGGCGACGACACTTTAAAGGGCGGCAAAGACGACGACGTATTTATTTACACGGCGGGCAATGACGTTATTAACGACTACGCGACGGGCGATAAAATTTCTCTCGGTGGTGCGATTGCCAATACAAAGCTTAGCGGCGATGATGTCGTTTTCACAATCGGCAAAGGCACGTTAACTGTTAAAGACGGCGCAAATAAAAAACTTAGCATGATTAATTCGAAGGGCAAAACTTTTGAGACGCTCGTTAGCGGCGCGACGACTTTAACTATTAATAACAAGACTAAATCGCCCGTGAGACTAGACGCGAATGTTGGAACTGCTGACGCCTCTAAGCGCACGGCAGCCGTTAAAATCGTTGGTAATAAACTCGACAACATAATTTTGGGCGACTCGAAAAACGATATACTTTACGGCGAATCTGGCAATGACTCAATTCTCGGCAATGCGGGCAACGATAAAATTTATGGCGGACTCGGTAGCGACACGCTAAAAGGCGGCAAGGGCAATGATACGCTCGTCGGTGGCGCGGGTAATGATTCGCTGTGGGGCGACGCGGGGTCTGATGTCTTTATCTACAACGCGGGCGAAGGCAACGATATTATTTATGGTTTCGACAATAAAGACACCCTCACGCTTGACAGCCTCGACTTTACGGCGACTTATAAAGATAAAGCCGTCACGTTAACTTTTGAGGAAGGCTCCGTTACGTTGAAAAATTTCACTGCGACAACTTTCCACATTAACGACGAAACTTATAAAATCAGCGGCTCCAAGTTCGTTCAGAAATAAAATCTGCGCGGACAAAATTTTTTCCCCGTCGAAAGGCGGGATTTTTTTTACCCTTTGGATACTTGCCTTGAAATTTATTTGTTGATATTATGACAAAAATATTTATAGGAGATGGTTTTATGTCAACACCTGTTGGAGTTATCAAGAAATTTGTCAAAACGCTCGTTGAAACTAAAAAGACTGGCACCGACGCCGCTGACGAAGCTTTTAAAGCTGTGAGCGCAGGAAATTACACCGCGTTTAAAGCCGAATTTAAAGCCGCGCAGAAAGGTTATTCGTCTCAAGATTTTTGCGAGCAAGTTTGCGGAATTCGTATCAACAACAAAGATATTGGCGCAATCACAGGTTCCGACGCGGGCGGCAAAACTACCAAAACCGCCGAATCAATCGTTCCCGAAAGCGCAAAGGCTGTTAAACTCACCGACGCCGAATATAATTCCTTTACCAAAAACGGACTAACTGTCAATGTCGAATACGAGGAAGTGACGAACAAAGAAGCCGGCGCAAATTTTAACTACGACAGCGAAACTTATCTTGAGAAACAAAAACTCGTTGTGCGTGCGCTTTATAATTGGTGGATTCCCGAAGCCCTCGACTTAATTGATAAATCGCTCGGTATCAACTTCACGGACGGCAGAGCTAATGTCACCACAATGAATATTAAATTCGATAATAACGGCAGTAAAAATACACAAGCAGTGGAATTGGATTTTGATTATGATATGGGGCTTGCCTCCGAAATAACGCTGGAAATCAATTCAGACCTTCTCTATAACATTACGGAAAAAGATGTAAACGGTACACTTCCAAATGATTGTCATGTTAGTTCCGACTTTCATAGTTGGACATATAATTACACGAATTATCTTGATAGATTGATTCTGCAGGGTATGGCGGAAGTTGCTTTGGCGGCAAATGTTCCCTATGCCGATAAATTGCCGGATCCTGTCGTTGGCGGGCTTTGCGCAATCGTCGGAGGCTTTGATGACGTTACTACAACCTACACTTCATTTACAAGTGGAAGCGGCAGAAATGTAGTTGGTGGCTATGCTGAATTGCGCTATCTTGCCAAAAATTATTCTGACGGCATGCCTGACGGCGTTTCTTACAATGCAAATAAAACTGTTTTGACGCTTTCGACGGACTTTGATGAAGATACACTCGACCTCGCAGATTTTGCAAGCACCGTTAAAAATGTCAAGGCGTCGGCTCTCAAGAAGGGCATAACGATTATTGGCAATGCTAAAGATAATTCAATCGTTGGCGGTTCGGGCAATGATTCTATACTCGGCGGCACTGGTAAGGACACGTTAAGCGGCGGCAAGGGCGACGACACTTTAAAGGGCGGCAATGGCAACGACGTTTTCATTTACACGGCGGGCAATGACATTATTGAGGATTACATGACGGGCGATAAAATTTCTCTCGGTGGCGCGATTTCTAAAGCAACGTTAAGCGGCGATGATGTCGTATTTACAATCGGCAAGGGCACGCTGACTGTTAAAGACGGCGCAAATAAAAAACTTAGCATGATTAATTCTAAGGGCAAAACTTTTGAGACGCTCGTTAGTGGCGCGACAACTTTGACAATTAATAACAAGACAAAATCGCCCGTAAAACTTGATTCGGACGTTGGAACCGCTGACGCCTCTAAACGCACGAAAGCAGTTAAAATCGTCGGTAACAAGCTCGACAATGTAATTTTGGGCGGCTCGAAAAACGATATACTTTATGGCGAATCGGGCAATGATTCCATTCAAGGCAACAAGGGCGATGATAAAATTTACGGCGGCTTCGGAAATGATACGCTCGAAGGCGGCGAAGGTAAAGATAAATTGCTCGGTGGTGCAGGTGCTGATAATATTTATGGCGGCGCGGGTGATGATTGTATAATTGGCGGTGCTGGCAATGATTCGCTTTGGGGCAACGCGGGCGCAGATATTTTTATCTACAACACCGGCGAAGGCAAGGACATTATTTTTGGCTTTGATGACAAAGATACGCTCAACCTCGACAGCATTGACTTTACAGCGACTTACAAAGATAAAGCCGTTACGTTGACTTTTGAGGAAGGCTCTGTCACGTTCAAAGACTTTACAGCTAAGACTTTCCATATCAACGACGAAACATATCAAATAAAAAGCAACAAGTTCGTAGAAAAATCCTAACAGCTAGAAATTAACAGCTTAATTCTCGTCGAAAGGCGGGATTTTTTTTGCTAAAATCTGCGCGGGAGGCGAATCATTTTGCTTAACATAAAAATTTTTGGAATTGTTCAAGGTGTGGGCTTTCGTCCGTTCGTAAAAAATCTTGCAGACGTGAATAAAATTGTTGGTACCGTTGCCAATCGTGGCTCTTACGTCGAAATTTTTGCTCAAGGTTCGGAAGATGATTTGAAAAATTTTTTATCTGCGCTCCAAAGTAAAAATCCTCCGCGCTCTGCAATTCTAAAAGTCGACATTAAAAATTTGCCAGATAAAATCTTTGACGACTTCCAAATTATCAATAGCGTTCACGAGGCGGGAGATATTTTTGTTTCGCCGGACATTTCCATTTGTGATAAATGCGCTGATGAACTTTTCAATTCAAACGACCGCCGCTATTTACACCCGTTTATAAATTGTACGGCTTGCGGACCTCGCCTAACGATTTTAAAAAATATGCCTTACGACCGTGAACGCACTTCAATGGGCGAATTTACTATGTGCGACGCTTGCGCAGAAGAATATTTTAATCCGACCTCGCGACGCTTTGACGCCCAACCCATTTGCTGCAATGATTGCGGTCCTGAAGTTTATATAATCGGAAAAAATCTGCGCGGACATGACGCAATTAAATTTGCACGGAAAATTTTGGCAACGGGCGGCATTGTCGCGATAAAGGGTATTGGCGGCTTTCATTTGGCTTGCGACGCAAAAAATTTTTCTGCCGTTCAACGTCTGCGCAACTCAAAAACTCGCCCGACTAAACCTTTTGCCGTCATGTTCAAAAATATTTCTGCCGTTAAGCGCGAATGTTTTTTATCTTACGTTGAAAAAACTTTTTTGGACAGTCCACAGAAACCAATCGTACTTTTGCAAAAAAAATTTGGTTCAATCGCCGAAAATGTCGCGCCAAATATTAATAAACTCGGCGTTATGTTGCCTTATACGCCTTTGCATTTGCTTATCTTCTATTTCCCCGACGAACTTACGAATTTTCCCGACGCATTGATTATGACGAGCGGTAATCCTTCTGGCGTGCCGATTACGATTGATGATGACGACGCCATTAAAAATTTCGACTACTGCGACGCGATTTTGAGCCACAACAGAAAAATTTTGCTCCGCGCAGATGATTCCGTCATGGATTTTATAGATAATCGCACGTCAATGATTCGGCGCAGTCGTGGTTATGCTCCGTTGCCAATTTTTTTTGATTCAAACAGTAAAAAATCTGTACTGGCGATTGGCGGCGAACTTAAAAATACTTTTTGCCTCGCAAAAAATAATTTGTTTTACGCCTCGCCCTATATCGGCAACGTTGGCGATTTGCGCACAATTGCCGTTTTGGAAAGTTCAATTCGGCGCATGAGCGACCTTTTGGAAATTAAACCGGAAATTATTGCTTGCGACATGCACCCGCGCTATCAGACGACCGCGCTTGCCGAAAAAATTTCTAAGGAATTGAACGTTCCCTTGATAAAAATTCAACATCACTATGCACACGTTTTAAGTTGCATGGCGGAGAATAATTTTGGCGGCGAAGTTATTGGCGTGGCTTTTGACGGCACGGGCTACGGCTTGGACGGCACAATTTGGGGCGGTGAATTTTTTATTTGCGATACGAAAAATTTTGAGCGCGTAAATTCGATTAAAAGTTTCATTCAAGCTGGTGGCGATAAATCTGCGCGAGAAGGCTGGCGAATTGCGCTTGCTTTTATAAAAAATCTTGACATTGCACGCAAATTAAATCTTGCTGACGAAAAGAATCTGCGCGGCGTAAAATTTTTACTCGACAATAATATAAATTGTGTGCGTTCAACGAGTGTTGGCAGACTTTTTGACGCAATCGCGGCGGTTTTGGACATTTGCAAATTCTCAAGTTACGAGGGCGAAGCGGCTATGCGTTTACAAGCACTTGCAGAGCGTTCAAATAAAAAATTCCGCGCAGATTTTAAAGATACGAACGAAATTTTTAGCGAGATATTAAATCGGCGGCTTGCTGGAGAAAATATTTGCGATTTAGCAAGATTATTCCACGATTTACTTGCTGAAATGACAGCTGAAATTGTTTTTGAGCTTAGAGAACGGACAAAAATAAAAACCGTCGTATTGAGCGGCGGAGTATTTCAAAATTCGTTATTGAGTTCGCTGGTATTTTCCAAATTACAATATCGCGGGCTAAAAATTTTGCGCCACGAACTGATTCCACCTAATGACGGCGGAATTTGTATTGGACAAGCGATTTTTGCTTTAAATTAAAACGTGGGAACGAAAGAAATTCGCGTTCAATTATTTTGAGGAGGGAATATGCTTTGGCTACTGAAAATGTTTTTCGCTCAGCTTATTGGGATAATATAAAAGGTTTCTTGATTATTCTTGTTGTTTTGCTCATTGCCTCTTCAATCTGCAGAATTCGCTGCTCAATAATGCTTTAGTCGATGCGATTTATATGTTTCATATGCCGGCGTTCGTTTTTGTGTCGGTATATTTCAGTAAAAGTGAACATTCGCGCAGTTTCTTCCAGATTATGAATTTGTTCATTGCATTTATTCTGCTAAACGGATTTTTCCTAATTCGTGAAATATTTGTGGCGGGGATGGGGGATATTATCAATCGTCAATCCGTATCTTTCGGCGTGGTATTTGCTTGCTTTAATTGTCTGGAGATTATTAATCCCGCACATGTTCGTTATCCTCCGTCAATGCATGAAATTTTTATGAATCATTTGCGGCGATTATATCTTACTTAGATTATGGCGTCAATCAAAAGAATACTACTTAATTTCAGATAAAAATCTTTTAACGGCGTCTTGCCAAGCAGGCAGTCGATTAAAGCCTGCCTCGTCGAGTGATTTTTTACTAAGCCGCGAATTAAACGGACGCCGCGCAGGTGTCGGATATTCTATCGTCGGAATGCCCTCAACTTTAACGTCAAGTCCAGCTTGTTCAAAAATTTCTCGCGCAAAATCTGCCCACGAACAAAAACCTTCGTTGCTTGCGTGATAAATGCCAAATTTTTCTGTTGCCGCCATATCAGCTAAAAGTTTCGCCAAGTCGACGGTGTAAGTTGGGCTACCGATTTGGTCGTTAACAACGTTCAATTTATTTTTAGTTTCTGCGAGGCGCAACATAGTCTTAACAAAATTTTTTCCATTAATGCCGAAAACCCAGCTCACACGAACAATAAAGTGTTGCTCAAGAATCGCGCTAACAGCGTCCTCGCCCAAAAGTTTACTCCGCCCGTAGACGTTGACGGGATTTTTTTCGTCGTGCACTTCGTAAGGTGTTCTTCCGTCGCCGCCGAAGACGTAATCGGTGCTGATATAAATCATCTTCGTGCCGACTTTGCGGCATGCCTCCGCTATCCAACGAGTGCCAAATCCATTGACAGTCAGCGCAAGTTCCGATTCGCTTTCCGCCTTGTCAACTGCAGTGTAAGCCGCGCAGTGAATCACCGTATCGGGTTTTTTGGCGAGGATAAAATTTTTCGCGCCCTTTTCTGTCGTCAAGTCAATTTCCTTGCGCGTTGTTCCGATAACGTCTTCGCCGCGTTGTTTGAGTTCCTTTAAAACGTCAAAACCGAGTTGTCCTGTTATACCTGTGACTAAAATCATTTGTAAATTCCTCCATGTTTTAAAATAAAAATTAATCAACTTGTGCCGATTATAGCAAAGAAATTTTTAAGTGCAATAAAAAACAGAGCATTAAGGCTCCGTTCTAATTCCAACCGATTTTCTGTAGCGAATTTTTTCTATAGTCTTCAAATTTTTTATACTTTAAAGAGTGCCCTTCGTTGAGGGGACGCCCTTAATCTTTTCGTCGATAGTGACAGCGGTTTTCAGCGCGTGTCCCAATGCCTTAAAAATCGCTTCAACTTTATGATGAGAATTTTTTCCGTAAAGAATTTTGACGTGCAAAGTTATTCCCGCGTTAAAAGCGAATGCACGCAAAAATTCTTCAACAAGTTCCGTGTCAAAGTCGCCAATCATAGGTGCAAGTTCGCCGATTTCGCAGACTAAAAACGGCCGCCCACTGATGTCCAAACTTACTAACGCTAAAGTTTCGTCCATCGGTAAGAAAAAAGTTCCGTAGCGAGTAATGCCGCGCTTGTCGTCCAAAGCCGCCTTTAACGCAGCGCCTAACGAAATGCCAATGTCCTCTATGCTGTGGTGTCCGTCAACTTCCAAATCGCCCGCGCAGATAACTTTTAAGTCGAATTGTCCGTGCGCCGCGAATAAGTTCAGCATGTGATTAAAAAAGCCAACGCCCGACGAAATTTCCGCTTTACCGCCGCCGTCAAGATTTATTTCAACGTCGACGCGGGTTTCATTTGTCGCACGATTTATTTTTCCGATTCTCAATTTAATATTCCCTCCAAAATTTTATGCTAGCAATGCGCATGCGTTGTGTATGGACGCGGTGATTTGCTGAAAATTTTCGTAATGTCAATCGCGCCCGCTGGAGGCAACGTCACTTTGCCTCCAAGAAATTTTTTATTGCGCCGAAAACTTCATCGTTCTCAATTCGCGTGCCGATTGATATTCGCAAGCAATTTTTTAGTCCAAACGCGCTCGGCGAAAAATATCTTATGCCAATGTCTAGCGACTCCAAATAATTTTTAAGTTCTTCTGCGCGGGCAAGCCGAATCAAAATAAAATTTGCCTCCGACGGAAAAATCTCGACGCCGCGAATTTTTTTAAGACGTTCACTCATGCGTTTGCGTTCGGCGATTATCATTTGCAGACGCGGAACAAATTCGTCGCGCATTTGATAAACAATATCCGCCGCCGCCAATGTCAAAACGTTCATGTGATAAGGCATAAAAGTTTTGTTAATCATGCGTGTAACTTCAGGCTGGGCAATCATGTAGCCGACGCGAGCACCCGCCATACCGTAAGCTTTAGAAAAAGTTCGTGCGACAATTAAGTTTGAATATCTTTTAACGAGATTAACCGCCGATTTTCCGTAGAACTCAACATAAGCCTCGTCAAGCAAAAATGCGCAATCAATCGATGCGGCAATTTTTTCGACCTGCGCGGGCGTCAAGACATTACCAGTCGGATTATTCGGGTTGCAGACGACAGCGAGGCTTGCATTGACTTCACGGATTTTTTTAATGAACTCGTCGACGTTAAGATTAAATTTCTCGTCTAAGTCAAAAGGAATTCCTTCCGCGTCAGCCGCTTTTGCGTAGATTTTGTACATGGAAAAGCTCGGTTGCGGATAAACGACTTTGTGCCACGCGCCGCCAAATGCGTGAAAAACTTTTTCGATAATTTCGCTGGAGCCGCCGCCCAATAAAACTTGCGACATGTCGACGGAAAAATTTTTAGCAATTTGTTCGACCAGCGAATAATATTCCGCATTCGGGTAGCGATTGAACGCCAGCAACGCCAGCCGATTAATCACGCGCTCTTCAACCAACGGCGGCAAATTCATCGTCGATTCGTTCGCGTTGACTTTTATCCGATAACTTTTTTCCACTCCGTCATATGACGGCATTTTTTCCAGTTCGTTTCGGTAATTGAGCATTTGCAAAACCTCTTTAGAATTTTTTTAGATTATAACAGAAATATACTTTAGCTTGCAAAGTTTCTGCAAGGCGGCTAAAATATTTATGGAGATGATTAAAATGTTTCGCGGCGAGTTGAAACGATTCGGATTGAACGACGCGCAGATTGACCTTTGCGAAAAGTTTTATCGGCTGATTATTGAACAAAATCGCGTAATGAACTTGACGACGATAACCGAGCCGCACGAGTTCGCAATCAAACACATAATTGATTCGTTGAGCGCGTGGGACGAAAAATTTTTTCACGGCGTCGAACGTATTGCCGACATTGGAACGGGCGCGGGTTTTCCTGCAATACCGTTGAAAATTTTCCGCCCGCAAATAAAATTCTGTCTGATTGATTCGCTAAATAAGCGCGTGGAATTTTTAAAACGAGTCGTCGCAGAATTGGAGCTTAACGGCGTAGAAATTTTTCACGGACGAGCAGAAGAGCTTGCACGGCAAAAAATTTTTCGTGAACAATTCGACGTTGTGACTTCGCGAGCCGTCGCACGATTGAATATTTTGGCGGAATATTGTTTACCCTTCGTAAAAGTCGGCGGAAAATTCGTCGCGTTAAAAGGCAAAAATTTCCGTGAGGAACTGGACGAGGCACGAGCGGCAATCAAAATTTTGGGCAGCGGAGAAATTATCATTCGTGAAATAAAATTGCCGACGCTTGACGATTCACGAGCCGTAATTTACATTGACAAGAAAAAATCTACACCAAATAAATTTCCACGTCGTGAAAATGTAATTAGAACTAAAAATTTGGGAATGGGGAATTAACGTGAGAAAAAAATTGATAACAAGCGCGGCGGTTCTCGCGTTGCTGATGAATGCGCCGCAAGTTTCAGCGGACGATGATATTGTAATTTTCGGCGGCGAATTCGAGGACGAGGCAGAGTCAACCGCGTCAAAAAAAGTTAAAAAGCCTGCACCGAAAAAAGTCGATACGCCCGCGCCAAAACCTCCTGCAGAAAAATTACCTGCAGAAAAACCGCCTGTAGAAAAACCGCCTGTAGAAAAGCCGCCTGTAGAAAAGCCGACCGCCGAACCCGAAGTTGTAAAGCCTAAAGACGAGCCGCCAACTAAACCGATTGAACAACCCGAAGCCGACGACGAAAATTTTGGCGACGTATTGATTTTTAACGACGTTAGCAAAATTCCTGCGCAAAATCCGCCTACGCAACAACCAAAAGTTGAACCTAAGCCAACCACACCGATTGAGGAGCCGACTATTGAGTCTTTGCCGCCAATAGAAACTAATCGACCGTTTGAGCACCCGACAAATATTTCCGATGTACAAGAACCTATTAACGAGCCGGCTGTAATCGTTCAACCATCGCCCGAATCAACACTTGCGGAAAAACCTGCGCGGCGATATTTCCCGTCAAGCAGTAGTGCGCCGGTGCAATCGGATTTAAAAATTCTAAAGCCGCGTTTCATCAAGTTGGCAGTCGACGACACGTACATTTATTATTTGGATAAAACTTCTGTGCAATGGAAGAGAATGCCGTATATGGCTAATGAGTATATGGCGGATGTTTGGGTTCGTATGATTGAGCGCGAGCCAAAACAACTTGATGACGACATGGCTTATTACGGCGCAGATAATTTCAGAGCGCAAATCGCGTTGGCACGAGAAAAGGGCTATCAATATTCGCCTGAAGATATAAAAGTTCTCCGTCAGCAAAGTTACGTTTTGGAGCATTATTATTTGCGTCCAAAAACTCAACAAATCCAATTCCTCTGCGAGCTGGAAGTTTTCGGGCGTCCGCAAAATGCAATTAACGAGCGAGCCTACGATTATAAGAACTGGGAAAATTTAGTTCCCGGTAGCGTTGAGTCCGCGATTTACGACGCGACGATTAAAATTATCGGCAAGTCTAAGGCGAACGAGCGCGGGCACATGACATTTGCCGACATGCTTGACGAGTATGCAAGAATTGCTTTGAATTGATAAGGAGACCGCTTTAAAAGCTACAGAACAGCGGTCGCGCTTTACCGTAAAAAAATTTTTTGTTCATCACCGCGTTTTAAGTTTTTGTGTTAATGAGGTGTAGAGTTTGGAGACAGGACTAATCCCGCCTGCGTTGATAGTTTTATTGGCGGCAGTGAGCGGTTACTTTTCGCTAACGGAAACTGCGCTGATAGAAAGTCACCGCGGGCGGCTGGAAAAATTATCTGAAGACGGCGACGCAAATGCACAGGCAGTTTTGGCAATGATAGAATCGCCTGCCCCGTTGACCGTCGCACAAGTCGGAATCACTTGCACGGGAATATTGGCGGGCGTGTGCGCAATACTTACAAGTCCGACAATCGCGGGGCTGATAAATTTATCGATAATCCCTGCGGCGGTAATCGCGCTTTGTGTAACGACGTTTATTTTCTTGTTGTTTGGAGAATTTTTACCTAAGCAAGCGGCTAAACGTAAACCAGAAAAGTTTTTGCTCAACCACTACAAAACGTTCCGATTAATCGTGGCAGTTATGAATCCGTTTGTAGCTATGTTGTCGGCTGTAGCGGGCGGTATCGGATTTATATTCGGAATGAACTCAACCAAACCCGACGCCGTAACCGAAGATGAAGTTAAAGATTTGATTGAGCAGGGAACGGAAGACGGCACGATTGAGAAATCCGAACAAGAAATGGTTGATAGAATTTTCGACGTTGGCGACGAGACAGCTTATTCTTTGATGACGCCACGAGTTAAAATTATTTGGCTTGATTTAGACAACGACTTGGAAAAAAATTTAAAAATCGTGCAAGAAAGTCCCTACACGATTTTTCCGGTCGGTTATGGCAGTTTAGACGATTGTCGCGGGCTGATTTACGCTAAAGATTTACTTGACGCCATTTTAAAGGACGGGCGCGAGATTGACTTGACTGCGCTGATTAAAAAGGCAAGCTACGTGCCGCGAACTATGGAGGCGTTCCGCATTGTTGAAAAGTTTCGTTCAAGCGGCATAACAGAGGCTATGGTCAACGACGAATACGGCGGCATTATCGGCTTTATCACGCTTGACGACATTTTAGGCGAGATTGTTGACATTAGCGGCGACGAAATTACTGATAAGCAGTTCAAGCGCAACAAGGATAATTCGTGGACTGTCGACGGGCTTTGCGATATTGACGACTTTAAGGAGCGTTTTAATATCGAAACTTTGCCTGACGAGGAGCACGACCATTTTCAAACTATGGGCGGCTTTGTAACTTCGCAATTCGGCTATATTCCAAAAGTCGGCGAGGTCTGCGAATGGAACGGTTTCCGCTTTAAAGTTAAGGAAATGGACGGAGTTCGCATTGGGAAAATTTTAATCACTAAACTGTAAATTTTTATTTGTCGCTTCGGCGACTTTTTTTATGGCGGCGACTGGGCAAATTGAAATAATATTTTCCCAATCTTCCGCGCAAATTTCATAAAAAAAAATTCGACCGCGCTCATAAATCACGCCGCCGAGTTCCGATTCACTAACACAAGCCAAACATTTCACGCAAATATTTTCGTTGTAAATTATCATGATTTTTTCTTCGATTGATAGAACAGGCGAATTGCCACAATCCAAATAGGCATGACAATAACTGCCGGTCGCATGTCGTCCATTAACGCCATAATTACCAAAATCATTGTTAGAAACGCTAAGCAAAGATAATCGGCGAACGGGTAGAACAGCGATTTAAATTTCGGAACGATGCCCACCGCCGCGCAGTGTTGACGGAATTTTAAATGCGTCAAGATAATCATTGCCCAACTTATGACGACCGCGCCCGTCACGATTGCCATCATGTACATAAAAGCCTCTTCGGGCAAAATATAATTCAGCACTGCCGCCAAAAGCGTTATCCCTGACGAAACTAAAATTCCGTTGACTGGGACGCCGCGACTTGAAAGTTTCTCAAAAAATTTCGGAGCGTTGCCACTCTTCGCTAAGCCGTAAAGCATTCGCGAATTCGAGTAAATCGCCGAATTATAAACGCTGACAGCCGCAGTCAACACGACGAAATTTAAAATGTTCGCCGTCGACGTGAAGCCCGCGTTGCTGAAAATCTGCACGAAAGGACTTGCCTCTTTGCCAACTTCATTCCACGGCCACAAAGTCATAAGAACAATCATTGTGCCGACGTAAAAAATCAAAATGCGGTAAATAACTTGATTAATGGCGCGGGGAATTGTTTTATCGGGATTTTCAGCCTCGCCCGCCGTAATTCCCAAAAGTTCAATGCCGCCAAAACTAAACAGCACCGGAGCCAACGACATCAGCATACCTTCGATACCGTTCGGGAAAAATCCGCCGTGATCCCACAAGTAAGAAAAATTTTCGGGGAAAGGATCGGGGTCGGTTGCGATATAATACGAGCCGAGCAAAATCATTCCGATAATCGCGGCAATTTTAATAAACGCCATCCAAAATTCAATTTCGCCATACGCGCTGACTGTAACGAGATTAATAACCGTAATAATTATCAAACAGGCAAGCACGCCAACCCATTTGGGCAAGTCGGGGAACCAATAGCCCAGATAAATAGAGACGGCAGAAAGTTCCGCCATGCTAACGAGAATATAAAGGAACCAATAATTCCAGCCCGCCAAAAAGCCGGGGAATTCGCCCCAATATTTAGAGGCATAGTAACTGAATGAACCGCTAACCGGCTCTTCAACGGACATCTCGCCCAACATGCGCACGATAAGAAAAATAATTATCCCGCCGATTAAATAGCTCAACGAGACGGCGGGACCTGCAAGGGCGATTGTTGCTGTCGAGCCGTAAAATAAGCCCGTGCCAACAGCCGTGCCCAACGCAATCATCTGCAAATGGCGATTCTTTAAACCACGTTGCATTTTATTTTCAGACATAGGGAATCAGAGCCTTTTAAAAAATTTTTTACTGAACTAAAATATCGCGGAACATAGACAAAATTTCTTGCCCGTAATATCTGCCGGGAACAGCCCAGCGACCGTTTAAATCTTGCCATTTGCCTAAAGTCCGCGAACCGTAAGCTTGACGAACAATTCCATAGCGCGGGTCAACAACAGGCATTGAGGGGCGTCGCGTCGAAGAATAAGCTAATAAGTGCTGAATATGGGCGCGAACTCCGAGTTGTGGCGTAGCAAAAAATTCGCCCTTGACGCCGCCGCCTGTCGTACCGAGTCCGCAATAATTATTTTGTTCGGGAATAACATCGCCGCCGTAACGGAAAAATCCAGTTTCCTTGAGAGCTTGCGCAAATGCAACGTCGGGACGAATTCCCTCGCGTGCGCCTTCCTCGTAATAATAGGCAACAATTTCTTCCGCTGAAACGTTTAAGTTCGGATTAGGATTGTTGCGTAGGAGATATTTAACGCACTGTTGTTGAGTGGCGATAGGCGTCCCGATTATCGACGTGTCAGAGGTTGAGACTGTCGTAGGTACTGAAAAATTTCGTTGTTTATCGAATGCGTCAAAAATTTCTTCGTCTTCAGCAGGTTTAAATTTGCTCATTGTTTCGGCGACACGTTCGCGCAAAGTCGGCAATTTCCGTTGGACAGATTTAGTTTCAACTTTTGGGTCGTGAACTCTTGCGTCAACTGTTACGGGATATGAAATTGCAAATGCACCGAGCAACGCCGCCGCTAATAATTTTTTGGCTTGAGAAAATTCCAATTTATTCACCTCGTACAGATTTTTTTCATTAACTCTTAACTGCCGCGAAGTATACACCATTTGAAAATTTATTGCAAGAAAATCAACTGAAATTGGAGGCGAGAAAATTGGCAGTTGGAATAATTGCAGAATATAATCCGTTTCACGCGGGGCACGCATATCAAATTTCCGAGATAAAAAAAGTTTACGGCTGGGAAATCGTCGCAGTGATGAGCGGAAGTTTCACGCAACGCGGCTCGCCCGCAATCTTAGACAAGTGGACGCGGGCAAGACTTGCCGTTTTGGGCGGCGTAGATTTAGTTTTGGAATTGCCGTTCGTTAAAGCTGTAAGAAGTGCGCAGGATTTTGCACGCGGCGGAATCAACTTGCTAAAAAGTTTAGGCGTCGTCGATACGCTGGCATTCGGCGCGGAGGTCACTGACTTAGAAAAATTAAAATTGGCGGCGGCAACGTTCGATGAAAAATTTTTCGCTACAGAACTGCGGCGACTAATGTCGCAAGGAATTTCCTACGCGGCGGCAGTCACGAAAATTTTATCCAAAGTCACTAAATTAGACGAAAAACTTTTGCGACAACCAAATACAATCCTCGCGATTGAATATCTGCGTGCACTGCCCGAAAAATTTTCGCCGCTTTTAATTGAACGGGTCGGGGCGGCTTATGACGATTTAACTTTGCAAGAAAAAATTTCGAGTGCGACGGCAATTCGGGCGGCTCTTTACGAAAATCCTCCGTCGTGGGAAAAAATCGCCGCGCAGGTTTCAAACGAAACTTTAAACGCTCTTCGCGCAGAAAAATTAGTTGACGAAAATTTTTTATTCCGCCCGCTCATGACGAAACTTTTAACTGCCCGCGTCGACGAGCGGAAAAAAATTTACGGCATGACAGAGGGATTGGAATTCAGATTACTCAACGCGACGATAGCTAAAAATTTTTCCGAGCTTATAAAAATTTTGGTCGGACGACGTTACACCGCAAGCCGAATTCGACGACTGCTTTTATATTTTTTGCTGAACTTAACGGCGGAAGAGGTTGCAGAACTTGACGCGGCGACTTGTGCAAGAGTTTTAGCATTCAACGAGCGCGGACGAATTCTATTAAAAAAAATCTCCGCGCTGATAATCACGAAACTCACGAAACATTTAAATCGCCGTGATATTTACGAACGCAAGAGATTTTTAGAACCGTATCAAAAAATTTTGTTATTCGACGTGTTGGCAACGGATTTGCGCTCAATCTTATTCGAGACGCCGCGCCCGCCGCAAAGTGATTTTTCTACGTCGCCAATATTTATAACTTGAATGGTTAAACTTTATTTGAACAGCTCAATAATTTGTTTGCCGATTAAAATTACCGTCATTCCGATAAACAACGGGCGAACATAAGCCGCACCCTTTGAAATCGCCATTTTCGCGCCACAAGCCGCACCTAAAATCATGCCGACACCCATAGGAATTGCATAGGAAAAATTTACAAGCCCTAAAGCCGCAAAGACAATCGCGGCGGCAATGTTGCTTGCAAAATTAGCGGCTCTGGCATTGGCGGCGGCTCCTAAAAATCCGTAGCCCATCATCAGATACAGAAACAACATAAACGAGCCTGTTCCCGGACCAAAGAATCCGTCATAAAAACCGAGCGCGAAAATTAACACGATACCGAGCAAATAATTTTTATGGGAGACGTGGACAGATTTTTTATCCGCGCCCCAATTTTTTTTCGCCACGCTGTAAATCGCAATTACAATCAACATGACGACGACCAGTGGGCGCAAGAAATCGGGCGGAATTTCTCTTACGACGAACACGCCAATAATAGAGCCGATAAACGATAGCGGGAACATCACGCGCATAATTTTTTTGTCAATCGTGCCCGAACGCAGATAAGTTAAGAACCCCGCACAGGCTCCCATGCAAGAGGCGATTTTGTTCGTGCCGAGTACGTTTAACATCGGCAAGCCCGCCCACATTAAAGTTGGTACTGAAATTAATCCGCCGCCACCGACAACCGAATCGATAAACGCCGCGATAAAACCCATGCCCGCCATTACTGCCATAACTGTAAAGTCTAAAGTCTCCATTCCTAATTCCTCGCTTTAGTTGTTTTTACATTGCCCATTTCATTAGTAAAGATTCTTCCTCTTCGGGCGTGAGATAGCCGCCGTGAATCATTTTTTGCGCTACGTCTTGTGCTTTAGCAAAAAGTTCAACAAAATTATCGTCGTAAATTTTATCCAAGTCGACAAAAAGTTTTTCGGCGTCGTCAAAAGAAGTTTGCGCTAAGTTATTGCCGGTGCGACGGTCGCAAATCATACCGATAGCCAAAAGGCAAACGCTGATCTCAACGTTATTTAAATTTTGCGAACGAATTACTTTGCACAAATCAGAAACAACTTGTTCGCGGTGAACTGTGGAATTTGTCGGGCGTCCGTCAATCTTAAAGGCAACGCCGAGCGCATGAGCAGAAATTTGTATGGCAGAAGTCGGCATGCCCGCCAAAACTCTATTGCAATCCTTCTTGAATTCGGAGTAAATCCAATCGACTTCGGTTTTAGTTATGGCGTGCGTGTAAAGAGTCGCCATGCGGAATTTTTCGTTATTATGCAGGTTTACGAGCATCGCAATATCTTCGTCGCTCCCGCACATTGACAGCGCGTAAACCGCTTGAATTTTCGTGTTCATCTTTAAGCCTCTACCAAGACTTACTCCGGGATTATAAAGTTCCTCGTCAAGTTGATATAAACAAAGGCGTGCAAGGCGTCTTTTTTGTTGCGCCGTCCAATTCGCGCCGATTTTCCGAGCAATGATTATGCAACGCAACTTAAATGATTCTTCGCGGGAATTTTTAGCGTCGTCAAGCATTTGCAGTAGCGGTTCGGCAAATTCTTTGTGATTGCTTGCAGAAATAATCGTGTTCACGTTGAGTTTAAGCGTTGCTGAAAATTTAATGTTATCGTCTTTGCTCCTGCGCCTGAAGGCGTCGTCAACATTACGACATAACGAGCGAATTGTATTGAGTTGCGAACGCGGATTAACTTTCCCGCCGAATTTTGCAATGAGTTTAGTTTTGGGACCTTTCTCAACGCCCGTAGCAATAGAAATTTCCGTTGTGCCGTGATCCATTAATTCAAGCCCACGTTCGTCGCGACAAGTGGCGGCGTCCATGCGAATAATTTTATCCTCGTCCATAAAAATGCTGAACGTGATAAAAATATCTTCCTTCATGCGCGAATAGCGTTCGGGGAATTGGATATTGCCTTTCGCGATAATTTTATAAGTTCCGTCGGCTTCTGCGCGGGCAATCGGTACGCTGATAACATTTTTTCCGGGCGGAAGTCTAAAACCCGTAAATCTCTCGGACGTGTACGGTAATTCTTTACCGGCAGGAATAATTTCCTCGTAATTGCCGCCGAATGTAACCAAATAAAAACTTTCGTTGAGGACATTGTTACCAAAAACTACGCCGATTGAACGGTCTGCCGCTGTGATATTTCTGTTGCTTGAAAAATTTCTGCGCGGCGACGACGTAAGGAAATCCGGTCGCGTGTTTTGTCTTTGTTGAGAAATTAGCGGAAGCGGCGGAAGTCTCACGGGCGTTTTTTCGGGCACTTCATTACGCAAATCCTCTGCAAGTTCTTTATCGTATTTATGCAAGAAGTAATGATAAACGGCGGCACCGCGAGCAACGGCTTGATCGGGGTCGAGCGCGACAATCGGGTCAAATCCAAAAAATTTTTTCAAGCGATTGATAACCATATAAAAGCGCGACATTCCGCCGTTCATTATAACCGCGTCGACTTTAACGTTATCAGTAGCAAGTTTAGCTGACGCTTTATTTAGCACGTCGAGAATCGGCAGGATAATATTTTTCTGCTTGCCAAATTTTTCGTTGATAACGTTGAGATTTTTATAATCGTCGAATTTAAGCTCCTCGCCCATGAATTCGCGCCAAATATCCTCAAGTTGATTCGCGGTGAAATTATCGCTGTAAGCATAACCCGTAGTGCCGATATTGCCGCCAACGGGAAAATCTTCCTCCTCGTCCCACCAACCGGAATTATCTCCGCCGAATGCATCACTTTTCTGCGCGCTGACTTCCAACTTTAAATTTTCCGCATAGTTTAGGAGCTGGCTCATAACGCCTCGTTCCTCATTGCGGATTTTTTGAACAATATTTGCGTGCGCGGCGTATTGATTCAGATAATGTTGGAACATGACCTTTGCTAAACATAAATCAAAATCGTCGCCGCCCAAAAGTGTATAACGATTGGTCGCTATGTCTTGAACTTTTAAAATTTCGGGTGCGTCGTCGCGTCGTGAAATCTCATGCAAAGTAATATCGAGCGTGCCGCCGCCCAAGTCGAAAACCATTACATTTTTTTTCGAGCTTAAGTCTAAAATTTGGTCGGCAATTTCTCCGTTGCGCACTTGATTTATAAAGTCGTAGATAACCGCTCGTGGCTCCGATAATAAAATTTGTCTCGGTGAGCCGTCCGCCTTCCGAATTTTTATTCCTGCTAATTCTGCCGCCTTTAATGTCGCTTGCCGCATTATAAAATCAAAATTCGCGGGCACGGTTATAATTGCGTCGTCTATCCTTTCCACGTGATAAATTTTAGCGGCATTTCTCAACATGTGCTCTAAAATTCTGGAGGAAACCTGCGCGGGTGTTTTGTCGTGAATATTTGAGGATAACCCTTCTGCAAATTCGTTGCCCATCTGACTTTTGATTGACTTAGCAACTAGATACGGTCGAAGCGGGTATCTTCCTTTCGCGAAGTCGCCGACAATCGGCTGATAATTTTTTTCGTCGTTGTAGTAAACACAGCTAGGCAAGATTGGACTTTTCTTGAGCGTAAACTTTGCTCCTGCTCCCGCATTGTACATATCAACTGCTCTATCCAAGTCGACAACTTTACTAACGATATTTCCGTTCGGGCGGATATTCACCGTAGCCAAAACGGAATTTGTAGTGCCCAAATCAATTCCTACGCACAAATCGTTGTGCTTTTCTCCATTAATCAACATAAAAATTCCTCCTTACTCCACGACCTCTTTAAGGCGCGGTCTAGAAATTTGAACATCTTTATTTTGATAAACCCAGCCAGGCGAGAGGACTTTAACGCGCTTAACTTCGGTGGTGTTGAGGAAGGGCGAGCCTTCATAATCGCAACTTTCAACTTCGTCAAGGCGCATGTCTTTAACCACGCCGGGTTTAAGAATCGGATTAATTTCACTGTCGCGAATAAACTGCGCGAGGCGTTCAATCAAAATGAACAAGCCGCCAATTTCGGGCGGAAGCTGAATATTTTTTTTACGGAGCTGACGGACACCAGTTCTAGCATTTAAAACCTCGTCGAGAATGCAACCGTACTTTTCCGAGTTGAGCCGCGAGAAAAATTCAACCAAATCATCTTGATGACTTTGTTTAATACGGGCGTCGAATTCGTCCTGCAAATCTTTAAGCAACATATCGGAGCGGTTCAACATATTTTCCAACAGGTCAATTTTATCCGCTTGCGAATCTTTTTTATCGCCTTTATCCCTGCCTTTTGGACGAATGCAAATATTTCTAAGGAAATCGCTGGCGTCGAAGAGAAAATGTTTCATATAGACATTGCCGAATTTTTCGAGGGTATTGATGTCGTTGCCGCTGTCGAGTTCGGGCATTTTAACATAAAACATAAGGCAGGCAATGCGTTCTTGAATTTTGTAGGGTTCGTTGTCGCGAGTCATAATCGTTTTGTTGCGCAGATTAATAAACTCTTCAAAATCTTTTGGGTTGTGCGTTTCCAAAGCCCTTGCAAAAGTGTCAATCGTATTTTCCGCCCAATTAAGCAATTCGGAGCGTTTAGGTTGAAAGCTCAAGCGGTGCGATTTAAGAATGCGGATAACGTCCTCATTATCCATGTTGGTGCCGTAGAGGTCGTTCATTTCGGCGGCGCATTGACGCGGACCAAAGCCTTTATGTTCGCAGAAAATTTTAATGACGCGATTTTCCAGAACGTAGTCTTCACCGGCGGAGGCGGAAAGGTTTTTACTTTTGCGTTCTACGGATTTGTGCAGGTTTTCGATAAGTCTTTTCATCATAGGATCGTTGATGTTTATCATGAGAGAATTCCCTCCTTGTCATAACTCGAAAGGTTCGCCTGTTCTTGGGAAAATAAAACTCGTCCTTGAATCTGGGTCGTTGATTAAAACTTGTTCAAGCGTGGTGCTCGTGCGGAAAATTTTATCGGGCGGACTGTGTACTACGACGCAAATTTTTGGATTAATACGTCGAACAAATTCAACTGTCGCGTTAAAGTCGTCGTGCAATGAAAAATCAGCATTTACAATTTCCAATCCCGAATGTGTCGGCGGCGGCAACGTTGACAAGATTACGCAGGGAGCACGCGGTAAAATGTTCAGCGAATGATTTTGTTCGCGCATTATCGGGATACGCAAATTTTCAAAGCGGTGGACGATTCTCATAACTCGTTCGTCAATAAAAATTTCAGCTTGTGGCAAGAACTTATTAATCAGCGTGATGAGTTCGACGCCCTTGCTAATTTGCGTAACTTGACAGTAAACTGACTTGCGCCAACGGAGCGCGTGATAAATTTTGTGCAGAATTTTTTTCAAGGCAGAATCACTGTCGCCATAGCGTTGATAATTTGGGTGGCGGGCGTGTAAGCCACATAAAATTAAAATATCAATTTTGACATTGGGCAAAAGTGCAGAACCTACAAGTTGCGTCGGAAATGTCGAATAATCGCCCGTGTACAAAATATTTTTCCCGCGAAAATTTATCAACGTCATCATTGCGCCTGGAATATGTCCCGCTTGATGAAAACTTACCGTCAAACGCGGCAGAGGAATTTTCTGCAGGAAGGCGACGGACGAAATATTTTCTTCGATTGAGCTGAAACGTTCCTCTAACTGCGCGGATAAAATTTCTCGCGTTAAATCTGTCATATAAATTGCGGCGCGTTCATTTAGCTCCAAAAAATCGGGCAAGGCGGCAGAATGGTCAAGGTGCGCATGAGATAAAAATACGTGTGAAATTTGATGAAAATCTTGCAGATAAGGCGACTGCAACAGCGCGGAAAATTTCGGCGCGTATTTTATTCCGCGTGTCAAGCCGCAACCACAATCGAGCAAAAGATTATTTTCGCCGAGCTTTAGGAAGTAACAACTTGCTCCGACTTCCTGCGCTCCGCCCAATGGCATGAAAATTATTTTCCCGCTTGCCACTAAAAACACCTCCGCCGTAATGATAGCAAAAAAACTTTCGACACGCAAAAAAACTTGTGATATAATCACGAAAAATTTTTGGAGAGTGATTAATATGTTTGGAATTGGCGTACCTGAACTTATTTTGATTTTGATTATTGGTTTGGTTGTCTTTGGTCCCGGCAAATTGCCCGGCGTCGGCAAAGCTTTAGGGCAGAGCATTAAGGAATTCAAGCAGGCGAATTCTGACGACGCCAAAACCGTTGACGTGACTGAACAAAAGAAACTCGACGCCGCAAAAGTTGACGCGGATAAAAAATGACTGAGCCTGAAAAAAATCCCGCGCAAGAAGTTCCCGCTGAAGACGACGGCACCATGAGTTTGACGGCGCACCTTGAAGAACTTCGCTCGCGCATTATAAAATCTTTGCTTGCGATTGTCTTTGGCAGTTGCGTTGCGTATCTTTTTCTTGACGAAATTACAAATTACCTCACGCTCCCCGTCGGCAAACTCTATTATATGAAACCCGGCGAGGCATTTTTCACGTATCTCAAAATCGACATTGCGGCGGGCTTTTTAATCGCATTGCCGATAATTTTTTATCACGTGTGGAAATTTTTCCTTCCCGCGCTAACGAGGAGCGAACGCGCCGTTTTAGGGGTCCTCGTTCCTTCGTCGGTTGCGTTATTTTTCGCAGGGCTAGCGTTTTCATTTTTCCTAATCTTGCCGGTCGCGCTAAAATTTTTTATGGGATTCGGTAAAGAGTCGGAAAATCTAGAGACGCTGTTTTCGTTCGGTAGCTATTTTGAGTTCGTGATACTGTTCGTGTTGCCCTTTGGCGTTGTATTCGAGTTGCCGCTCGTGATAATTGTTTTGGGCAAGCTGGGCATTTTAACTAGCGAAAAGTTAGGCAAATATCGCCGCTATGTATTTTTCTTTTCGTTCGTAATAGGTGCACTCGTCACTTCGCCCGATGTCATAACTCAAATTGCCGTCGCAATCCCCGTAATTTTGCTCTACGAAGTCGGCTATCTTGTCGTAAAATATGTTCTGCGAAGGTGATTTACCGTAACAAAGAAAATTTTAATCAAGCAGAATTTCCTACAAGACTTAAAATCTTTTGTCGGAAGGCTTTCTGAAAAAATATCAATAGATGACGAATGGACAATGCGCGGCTGTATAGACATATCCCGGAAAATTTATCCTCTTCCACATGATACCAAAGTAGTTTCAAAAATTTTAGAGTTACAGTTATTTCCATATTTTTTGAAATTTGCCGAAGAGATTAACTTTAATTTGGAGCTTGCAGAACATCAAAATTGGTATCCTGATTTAACTTTTGTATCACGGGAAAACCCAATGATTAAATTTGCCGTTGATTTGAAAACAACATATCGTGACGAAAAAAATTCCGACTTCTGCAACGGATTTACTTTGGGTTCTCATGGCGAATACTTTATCGACAGAAAAAGCAAAAAGAACGTTCAATATCCTTACGGAGAATATCTCGCACATTATTGTATAGGAATAATTTATACCAGAGAAACTCGAATTAACAAAAATAATATCCAGATTTTTTCTGTCGAGCAATTGTCAAAAATTCCTGCTGTGGCAAAAGATTTTATTATTTTTGTCGAAGAGAAATGGAAAATTGCGGCAGATAATCAAGGTAGTGGCAATACAGCAAATATCGGTAGCATAAAATATATTGAAGATATTATCGCCGGAAAGGGAGTCTTCTCTCTGGCAGGCTAAGAACTCTTCGATGAGTATTGGGTGAATTTTGGGAAATTAAAAGTTCCCGACAAAAAAGGCGGCTATAAAGCTTTGTCGGCATTTGATGAGTTTCTGACTTTTAAAGGTTTACCGCTGAATTTGAATTATCCGAAACATTCCAAAAAACGGAGTAGTTCCAATGAATAAAATTTTCGTACCGCCAATAAAAATTCAAGGTATAAAGACAAAACTCTTACCGCTTATAAAGAAAAATGTTTTGCCCCTCGATGAATTAATTTGGGTAGAGCCGTTTATGGGTTCAGGGGTTGTTGGCTTCAATTTAAGACCGCGACAAGCTTTGTTTACAGACAAAAATCCTCATCTTATTGCCTTTTATAATGCCCTCCGCTTTGAAAAAATTTCTTCTCGTATCGTTCGAGAATTTTTAACAGAACAAGGCAAAATACTTTCTGAACGTGGCGAAAGTTATTATTATGAAGTGCGCGACCGTTTTAATAAGTTTCATGAACCGCTGGATTTTTTGTTTTTAAATCGCTCGTGCTTTAATGGTTTGATTCGTTTCAATCGCGAAGGAAAATTTAATGTTCCTTATGGTCATAAGCCACAACGATTTTCAAAAGCTTATGTGACTAAAGTAGTTAATCAAGTTCGACATGTTGAGGAATGTCTTTTATACTTAGATTGGAAATTTCTTTGCCAAGATTTTCGAAAAACAATAGCACAAATTGACAACTCAAAACAAGTGTTCATTTATTGCGATCCGCCTTATATTGGAAGACATGTAGATTATTACAATTCTTGGAGCATAGAAGACGAGCATACTTTGTGTAATGTGCTTAAAAGTTCAAAAAAATTTTTCATGGTTTCAACATGGCTCCAAAATAAATTCCGAATCAATTCTTGTATTGATGATATTTGGCAATTTTGCCGACAGAGAACGCAGGAACATTTTTATCATGTAGGTGCCAAAGAGATTAATCGAAATTCCATAATCGAAGCTGTTTTGATGAATTACGAACCATCGGAGGAAAATAATGGCTTATAAAGATTTACGCGAATTCATTGCAGAACTGGAGAAAAGAAATTTACTCAAGCGAATAAAAATTCCCGTCGACGCGGAACTTGAGATAACTGAAATAACTGACCGTGTTTCTAAGTTTAAGGATAGCCGCAACGTCGCTCTGCTGTTTGAAAATGTTCGCGGCTATGATATGCCCGTTTTGATGAATGCGTTCGGCAGTTATGAGCGAATGGCTCTTGCGCTCGGCGTGGAAAAATTGGACGACGCGGCTGACGATATTCGCGAAATTATGAAGTTGCCGTATCTGTCGTTCAAAAATCGCTCTAACATTTTTTCTATAGTTTCGACAGCGCACAAGGCTATTAACTTTCCAAAATATATTAAAAACGCGCCCTGCCAAGAAGTCGTCGAGGTTAATCCATCGCTTAATAAAATTCCTATCTTAAAGTGTTGGCCTAAAGACGGCGGAGCTTTTATAACTTTGCCGCTGGTCTTTACTAAAAATCCTAAAACCGGCAAGCGAAATGTCGGAATGTATCGTTTGCAGAAATATGACGCACGGACGACCGGTATGCATTGGCATGTTCACAAGAACGGCGCAGAAAATTTTCGTGACGCGCAAGCTCTCGGCTCAAATAAAATCGAGGCGGCTGTTGCAATCGGCACTGACCCCACTGTAACTTATGCCGCGACGGCTCCACTTCCTCGCGATGTTGATGAAATGGTTTTTGCGGGTTTCTTGAGGAAAAAATCCGTTGAGCTTACCAAATGTAAAACCGTTGACTTAGAAGTCCCAGCGACTGCCGAAATTATTTTGGAAGGTTACGTTGCGACTGACGAATTGCGCCGCGAAGGTCCTTTTGGCGACCACACTGGCTATTATTCATTAGCTGATGATTATCCTGTTTTCCACGTCACTTGCATAACGCACAGGAAAAATCCGATTTATTTCGCGACCGTCGTAGGCAAGCCGCCTATGGAAGATTGCTATATGGCTAAGGCGACGGAAAGAATTTTCTTGCCGCTCCTGCAACAACTTTTACCCGAAATTATCGATATTAACATGCCGCTCGAAGGCGTTTTTCATGATTGCGTTATCGTCTCCATAAAAAAACAATTCCCAATGCACGCAAGAAAAGTTATGCATGCGCTTTGGGGTTTGGGGCAGATGATGAACGTCAAGATGATTATCGTCGTTGATTCGCATGTTAATGTTCAAGACTTGAGCGAGGTTGCTTGGCGCGTTTTTAACAACATTGACGCCGAACACGACCTCGAAATTGTTCACGGACCGCTTGACGTGCTGGATCACTCGTCGCCTTATGCAAAATGGGGAGCTAAACTCGGCATTGACGCAACTAAAACTTGGGCAGAGGAAGGGCACGCCCGCGAATGGCCTGACGAAATCGAAATGTCGCCCGAAGTTAAAGCTCGCGTCGATAATATTTGGAATTCATTGGGGTTGAATTGACATGAAAAATTTTTTTGAACGCCTCTCGTGGCAAATGATTTTCGCCGCGTATTTGGCGATATTTTTTTTACGCAATTTGCTAATGCCGAATGTCGCCGACGATTTGTCTTACAAATTTATTTGGGACGGCGCGGGCAAAGGAAATTTAATAAACGGCATTGATCCAAGTCGCTTGCAACCTGTGGAAAGTTTTTCGGACATTTTAATTTCGCAGTGGCAACATTATTTTGCTTGGGGTGGGCGAACGGTTGCTCATATCTTTGTGCAATTCTTCGTTTGGCAAGATAAAATTTTCTTCGACGTGGCAAATGTCTTGGTGTTCGCGGCGTTGGTTTTGCTACTGTTCAAAATCGGGACGGGCTTATCTTTGCGTGAAATGAATAAAAGTTATCTGCTACTAATTTTAGCGGGAATTTATTTCTGTGCACCGGCGCAAATAATAACGACAATTTGGCTAACCGGAACTTGCAATTATCTTTGGATGTGCACGCTCGAAATTTTATTCCTGTTGCCGTTCGCTGAAGCTTATCGCCGAAAAAAATTAGTCCCTTATCCATTAATCCTCGTCCCTTTGCTCGGATTTTTAACAGGCTGGTCTAGTGAGCCTGGCGCGGCAGTCACGATTTTTGTAACGTTTATATTCCTAATACACTTCCGCAGAGAAAAAAATCTTCCGTCGTGTATGAAAGTCGGATTTATATTTTTGCTCGTCGGCTTTATAATTTTAATGCTCGCGCCGGGCAATTTGCACCGAATGGAATTGATAGGCGATCATTTACCGCCCTCCAAAATTCAAATGCTTTACACGAATTTTTTAAACGGATTCTTGCCGGTCTTATTGCGCGAGGTTATTTTGTTCGTGCCGATAATTTTTTATTTCGTTAAGGCAAAAACTTCGCCGGAAGTCACGAAATTTATCTTGACATTTGCGGCGGCGTCGATTTTAAGTTTAGCAGTTATGATGTTTGCTCCGATGTTCCCCGAACGCGCCGGCTTCCCCTCCACGATATTTTTATTAGTTGCCTCGCTCGACGCGCTGAAAGAAATTTTGCCGCTCGTAGAAAATTTTTTCTGCCGCCAAATAAAAATTGTTGCCGTTCTTGCTGTCGTCTGGTCGTTGAGTTTGCTCGGCTGTATTTACGTCGAATACAGTTTCCACAATCAGATTGCAGAAAGATATAAAATTGTTGCCGCGCATAAAAACGACGACTTGGTTGTTGTCCCGCCTATTAAATTGCCCGCTTGGTCTGAAACGCTTTTAGGCTCGCGCACGTGGGATAAACTGACACTTTTATTGGGCGGCGACTTGAAGAATTACGAATCAAATAACCGCAATATAATTTTTGCGCACATTAACGGTTTGAAAAAAATCATTACGTCGGATAAGGAGAATTAAATTTGGAAAGACACGGACTGATAATCGTACACACGGGCGACGGCAAGGGTAAAACAACTGCGGCACTCGGTTTAGCAATGCGGGCGTTCGGCGCGGGCTTGAAAGTTTTAATTCTGCAATTTATCAAGGGCAGAAAACATTCGGGCGAATTAAAAGTTTTAGAAATTTTAGGCGTCGAAGTTCGACAGTTGGGGCTAGGTTTTATTACCAAAGAAAATTTCGACGAACAAAAAAAATCTGCGCGGGCAGCTCTCGAATTGGCGCATAAAGAAATTTTGTCGGGCGCGTGGGATTTAATTATCCTTGACGAAATAAATTATGCGGTAAAATTCGGCTTGCTTGACGCGGAAGAAATTTTGGAGCTGATAAGAATTCGTCCGCCGCAAATGCATTTGGTATTCACAGGACGCGATGCCCTGCCAGAATTAATTGATAAAGCCGACCTCGTTACAGAAATGAAATTAATCAAGCACCCGCTTCAAAAAGGAGTTGCCGCGCAGGCAGGGATTGAGTTTTAAACAAGTTTAGATTGAAAATTTTTTCTTGGTATGCTAAACTTTTTTTAATTTGATTTAAATGGGAGTGATTCTATGGAAGAAGAAAAAATTAGCGTCGATATGATAGCTCAACAAAATAAACTTCTACAGGAACAAAACGAACTATTGCGCGAACGAAATAAACTTTTAAGGCAAGCGGCTTCGATTAATCAGAAATATGACCGCGAAATTTTTATCGAAAACATTGACCACGACGAAATGCGCGAGGGATTTCTCGTAACCAGCCACAGAAAAAAGTTGTGGAATGTGGAAATCGGCTTGTTGCAAGAATTCGCTCGTATCTGCAAAAAACATAATATTCGTTGGTTTGCAATCGGAGGTACACTTTTAGGCGCGGCGCGTCACAAAGGCTTTATTCCTTGGGACGACGACGTTGATGTTATTATGTTCAGACCTGAATACGAAAAATTTAAAAGCGTCGTCGAAGAGGAATTAAAATATAATCCTAACTACAGCATGTGGTATTGGTATAATCATCGGCTCGAAAGCGACAGCGAAGCGGCTCAACATGTCAATACAGATTTGCCGTTAATTTCCAGAAAATATGCCGAAAGATATTCTGGGTTATTGCCTTTTTTCCCGATGTTAAGATTGATTGACGAGCGTACCACTTGTTTTATAAGCGAGGCGCGTAAAGATATTTTTTACGCCATATGGATTGATATTTTCTGCTTTGATCCGTGTCCGCCCTTTGAAGATGATAATGCTCAGAAAAATTTTGACATAGCTAAAGAATTATTTTATGCGACTATTGAGCCTGATAAAGTGCGACAAGCCGTCCAGAATAAAGAAAACTTTTTAACTCCGTATGATACAATTTTGTCGTTTCTAAACCTTCCGTATAAAATGCGTGCGCAACAACTCGACCGATTTTTAGCTAAAAATTATTTTGAAAGTCCTTACGTATCCGAATTAGCCTATCAGACGATAAGACAAAGAAGGCGTGCTTACAAGGCGAAAAGTTTTAAAGACGTTGTGTATCTGCCGTTTGAAACGATAGAAATTCCTGCGCCTGCTGATTATGACGCAACTTTGACTGATGATTTCGGCGACTGGCATAAAATGATTAGAACAGACGGGCATTTGAATACCTACAGCGTGGACATTCCCTACAAAGAATATTTTGCACAATTAAAATCAAAGAAATAAATTTTTTGCGGAGGTGAATTGCGGCGAATTTTTTTCCGCGAATTTTTATGAGTACAGTTGCATTATTGCTTGCATCCGGCAAAGGACAGCGCACACGTCAAGATATTCCTAAGCAATTTATAAACGTCTACGACAAGCCGATTATTATCTACACGCTTGAAAACTTTCAGCAACACCCTGAAATTGATTCTATATTTGTTGTCTGCCTTGACGGCTGGCAAGATATTTTGCGTGCCTATTCGCGTCAATACAATATCACGAAGTTAAACAGCATAGTTAACGGCGGCGCGTCCGTCCAAGAGTCCACGCGCAACGGTATATTCGCCATGAAAGAATTTTGCGCTGACGACGATATTGTTATTATCCATGACGGTATTCGCCCGTTGGTTGATTCGGAAGTTCTCTCCGACGTTATCGCGACTTGTAGACGGCACGGAAACGGCGTAACGAGTATGCCTTACAATGAACAGATTTTTAAGAAAGCCGACGAATACAGCACGCGAGAATATATTGTCCGTGACACTTTGCGCCGCGTCCAAACTCCACAAGCTTACAAATTCGGTAAACTTCTTTGGGCTTACGAAAAAGCTTTCAAAGAGAAAATTGGTATTTACGGTTCGTCTTACGTTAATACCATGATGGTTGATTTGGGCGAAACTTTGTACTTCGCGAGCGGCTCCGACAGAAATATTAAAATTACAACTGTCGAGGATATTGAGCTGTTTAAAGCATTGCTTGCCGCCAAGAAAACCGATTGGCTGAAATGAGGTGTTGACGTGTATATTAAGCATAAAATTTACACGGCGGATATTGCCGGCATTGCCAACGAAAATTTGTCGTGGGAAAAATTGTCGGGAAAAAGTTTGCTCTTAACCGGCGCGAGCGGGCTTGTCGGTACTGTGCTTGTCGATGCGCTTATGAAAAAAAATCGTGACGACAATCTCAACGTGAAAATCTGCGCGGCTGGACGTAACGAGAAAATTGCTAAGGAAAGATTCGCTGATTACCTCGACGATAAAAATTTTGAGTTCGTTAAACTTGACGTTAACGAGCCGATTAAAAATAATTTTGCTGTCGACTTTATAATTCACGCGGCGAGCAATACTCACCCGCTCCTTTACTCAACTGAACCCGTCGGCACTATGACAACAAATATTATCGGAACGTATAATCTTTTGGAGTTCGGATTGCGGAAAAAAATTTCGCGCTTTATCTTCGTGTCGAGTGTTGAAATTTACGGCAAGGCTCTGCGCGATGAAGATATTTTCGACGAAAGTTATTGCGGCTACATAAATTGCAATGCACTCCGCGCGGGTTATCCCGAAGCTAAGCGGGCGGGCGAGGCTCTTTGTCAAGCTTATATCAGCCAGTACGGACTTGACATTGTGATTCCGCGATTGAGCAGGATTTACGGCGCGACAATGCGTCTTAACGATTCTAAGGCAATGAGCGAATTTATTATGAACGGCGTACGCGGCGAGGATATTGTTTTAAAAAGTCAAGGCGTTCCGAGATTTTCTTACTGCTACGCGACGGACGCGGCGAGCGGAATTCTTTACTGCTTATTGAATGGCAAATGCGGCGAGGCTTATAACGTTGCAGACTCTAGCGAAATTCTTTCCTTGCACCAAATCGCCGAATATATTAGTTCTCTTGCCGGTCGCAAAGTTGTTTTCACGTTGCCTAGCGAAACGCAAGTTAAAGGTTTTTCCAAAGCCGTAAACGCAGTCATGAGCAACGATAAACTTCGTGCGCTTGGCTGGTCGCCTAAAGACGATACGCGGTCGGGTGTAAGGAAAACTATAGAAATTTTAAAGTCAATCGTTAATTGAAGGTGAATTGATGATTTATTATCGTAAGGCGACGTTCGCTGACGTTGACGAAATTCACGACTTAATCGCGGGCTACGCGGCGCAAGGCGTCATGCTTCCAAAACCGCACAGCACACTTTACGAGGCGTTGCGAGAATTTGTCGTGGCAGTGGACGTTGAATCAAAAAAAATCGTCGGCGTCGGAGCGTTGCATTTGACTTGGAACGAATTAGCAGAAGTCCGGTCAATGGCGGTTCACGAAAATTATTCGCGGCGCGGTATCGGCTCTTCAATCGTCAAAAAACTTTTAGAGGAAGGGCAAACTCTCGGAGTAAAAAATTTTTTCACGCTGACTTATCGTCCGGAATTTTTTAAATCGCTGGGATTCACGACGACGACTAAAGAATCATTGCCGCATAAAATTTGGAAAGAATGTATAGACTGTCCAAAATTTCCCAACTGCGACGAAATTGCTATGACACTCGAATAAAAATTAAAAAGTTCGCTACTCGTTTGAGCGGCGAATTTTTTTGTTGTAGACAGTTTTAAAAAAGAATTGTACAATCAAGCGGCAAAAGATAAATAAGGACGGAGGATTGCTATGCGAAAAAAATGGGTTATTAAAAAGACGGACGCCGCAAAAGTTCAGACTATAGCGGAGGCATTGGGCGTAAGTGAATTGACTGCGAAAGTTTTGTATAATCGCGGGATAAGGGACGCTCAATCGGCGAAAAATTTTTTGGAGCCGGAAGCCGCGCCTTTTAACGACCCGTTCGCAATGAAGGGAATGCGCACCGCTGTCGATAGAATTAAAAAGGCTCTCGACGCGCACGAAAAAATTTGCGTCTACGGAGATTATGACGTTGACGGAATGAGCGCGTCGGCAATTTTAATTAGGAAGTTCCGCAAATTCGGCGCGGAGGTTGAAAGTTACATTCCCGACCGTTCTGAAGGTTACGGCTTGAATGAAACCGCGCTTAAAAAAATTTCTTCGGAGGGCGCGACGCTTTTAATCAGTGTGGACTGCGGCATAACTAACGAGAAAGAAATTGCCGCCGTCAAAGATTCGCTCGACGTGATTGTAACTGACCACCACTTGCCCGCGCTGGAGGAAATTAAATCTGCCGTCGCAGTCGTTGATCCTAATCAAAAAGGCTGTCCTTATCCCGAAAAAAATCTTTGCGGGGCGGGCGTCGCGTTCAAACTCTGTCAAGCATTGGAGCAAGAACTTAACGGCGTCGACTTCCAAACGTACACGACAGACATTGAAATTGCCGCAATGGCGACCGTCGCAGATTTAGTTCAGCTTGTCGGGGAAAATCGCAAAATTGTCCGTATGGGCTTAAAGGAAATGTGTCAAACGGAATGTATCGGGCTTAAAGCTTTGGTTTATGCGTCTGGTCTAGGCGAGAAAAGAATTGCCGCTGGGCATGTCGCCTTCCAAATTGCGCCGCGTTTAAATTCCATTGGGCGATTGAAGACGGCAACCGAAGGGCTTAAACTTTTGCTTATGGAAGATGCAGACGAAGCTAAAACTTTAGCTAGACGGCTTAACAAGATGAATCAAAAGCGCAAAGATATTGAGACGGAAATTTTAGAGGCGGCGGAGGGAAAAGTTCGTGCCCTGCGCGAGGAATGTGGCGGCGATTTAAGTACGCTGGTTATCGCGGGCGAAGGTTGGCAGGAAGGCGTTATCGGATTGACTGCCTCTAAACTTGTCGAACGTTACAATTTGCCGACGATTATTTTGACGACGCATGACGGAATTGCTTATCGTGGCTCGTGCAGAAGTATTCCCGCGCTCCACATGAAAAACGCCCTCGACAGCATGTCCGAAATTTTTAAGCAATATGGCGGGCATTCTCAAGCGGCAGGTCTTGAAATCGTAGCTGAAAATGTTCCGGAATTAGTGCGGCGTTTTGATAATTATGTTAGGCAAAATTTGAGTGACGAAGATTTTCAGCCGATTTTATACATCGACGCAATTATTGACCCCGCGCAGATAACTTTGGATATGGCGCACGAGTTTGAAAAGTTTGAGCCTTATGGCTTAGGAAATCCGCACCCCGTGCTTGCCTGCAAAAATATTCGTGGAACTTGGGCGCGGACAATCGGTTCAGGCGGAGCGCATTTGAGTTTTGCGATTGACGGCGAACAAAAAATTCGTGCGATTGCGTGGAACAGTGGAAATCTCGTGCCGCTTGTGGAAAATGAGCCGATTGATATAGCTTATGAACCGTCGCTGGACGAATGGCAGGGCGAAATTCACCTGCAATGTAGCGTGTCGAGTTTGGAGCCTGTAGAGGTAAAAGGCGAATTTCCCGACCGCGAGCAACTTGTTGACATTTATAAATTTTTGCGTCGTGCCCGCGCCTTTACGGAGCGATTTGACTTGTGCTCTTTTGTTAAAGTTTTTAATGAATCGGGCAAAAATTTTTCTACGTATAAATTCGACAGCGCGATTAAAATTTTTGAGGAGCTGGGCTTGATAATAATTAACAGCGACAAGCAAACATTTGAATTGCCGCGACCGAAAAATAAATTGGAATTGACGAATTCGAGGATATTCAGGTTAGGAAGGAGGGAGAGGGAAGCCGAAATTACGAAACCGACCTCAGGGAAAATTATTTCGTTGGAGGAAGTTTCTAAACGGCGTTCCCTACAACTATGAACGACAAGGGCAAACCACCCGTGACGATAAAATTTTTAATGGACACGGTTAAAAGCTATCAACCCGACGCGGACTTAGATTTAATTGAGCGAGCGTACCTCGTTGCTAAGGAAGGACACGCGGGACAAACGCGGGCATCGGGCGAGCCTTACATAAATCACCCGCTTAACGTCGCAGCGATATTGGCGGAATTGCAACTGGACGATACGACGATAGCCGCCGCAATTTTGCACGACGTTGTTGAGGATACACTTTTCACGCTAGCCGAAATTAAAGACATGTTCGGTGAGGAAATCGCATTATTAATTGACGGCGTGACAAAAATCGGACAAATTTATTTCAAGACTAAGGAGCAACAACAAATCGAGGCTTACAGAAAATTAATTATCGCGACGGCAAAAGATTTACGAGTAATTTTGATAAAGCTTGCCGACCGATTGCACAACATGCGCACGTTGAAATTTGTGCCAGAGGAAAAACGCAAACGAATCGCCAAAGAGACAATGGAACTTTACGCGCCGTTGGCAAATCGGCTAGGCATTTCAAATATCAAGTGGGAGCTAGAAGATTTATGTCTGCGCTATCTAGAGCCGGATGTTTATTACGATTTAGTGGAGCACGTTAAGCAGAAACGGCGCGAGCGGCAAATTTATATCAGCGAGGCGGTTAGACTTATCGAGGAAGAATTTGACGAGCTGGATATTCATGCGTCGATAAGCGGACGAGCAAAACATTTCTACAGCATTTACAAAAAAATGATGCGCGACCATAAAGATATTGGCGAGATTTATGACTTATCAGCGGTTAGAATTTTGGTTGACGACGTTAAGGATTGCTACAGTGTTTTGGGCGTGATTCACTCGAAATGGCGACCGATTCCAGGCAGATTTAAAGATTATATTGCCATGCCCAAAAGCAACGGTTATCGTTCGTTGCATACAACGGTTATGGCGTTGGGCTATCCGCTAGAAATTCAAATTCGGACGTTCGCCATGCATAAAATTTCGGAATATGGCGTGGCTGCTCATTGGAAGTATAAAGAAAGCGGCTCCTCTAAGCCTGCCAATACCGACCGCGACCAAAAAATTTCGTGGCTCCGTCAAATGGCTAAGTTGCAAAAGGAAATTAAAGACCCGAAGGAATATCTTGAGACGTTGAAGTTAGATTTTTTCAGCGACGAGGTTTTTGTCTTCACGCCGGGTAAAGATTTGGTTGTTTTGCCGAAGGGTTCTAATCCGATTGACTTTGCATATCGAATTCACACGGAGGTTGGTCATCATTGCGTTGGCGCGAAGGTTAATGGGCGAATTGTTCCGCTTGAATACAAACTTCAGAACGGCGACTTCGTGGAGGTCGTGACGAATAAATCTAACAACGGACCGAGCCGCGATTGGTTAAATATTGTGGCGTCGAGTGATACGCGCAGTAAAATTCGTTCATGGTTTAAACGGGAAAATCGCGAGGAAAATATTACACATGGGCGCGAGCTGATTGAGGCGGAACTTAAAAAACTTGGTTATAATCCCAAAGATTTACTTAAAGAAAATCAGCTGACTGAAGTCGCTAAAAGTATGAACATTGCCAACGAAGACGATTTATTGGCGGGCATTGGTTACGGCGGCGCGTCGGTGCATTCGGTTATAAAAAAACTTGTCGAAATTCATAAAAAAGATATTTCCGAACACATGCCGCTTGATGTTTCTGCGTTGCTTGCCGAAGTTAAAAAGAAACCTGCGCGGGGCAATCAGAGAAAAACGGAGCACGGAGTTTTAGTCGAGGGCGAGAGTGGCTTTTTTGTTCGTTTGGCTAAATGTTGCAATCCGATTCCGGGCGATAAAATTGCCGGCTATATAACTCGTGGACGCGGAGTTTCAGTTCATAGAGCGGATTGCCCGAATATTTTAAACGGGGCGAGCGACGTTGAGCGCATGATTGAGGTTAGTTGGGAAGAAGGGAACGACAAATTTTATACGGTTGAAGTTGAAATTATTTGCGAGGACAAAACGGGCGTGCTTGCTGATTTAATAGCCGTGCCCGCTGAAATGAAACTTAACTTGCATTCTATACACGCCGCGCCGAACAGATACGATAAAACTTCCACAGTTAAACTTGGCGTCGAAGTTAACAACACCGCGCAGGTCGAAACGTTCATGAATAAATTGCGGCGTGTCGAAAATGTTTACAGCGTCGTGCGCCCGATGAAACTTGCGGGGGGTGATTGATTGGAAGGAATTTATTTAATTTTGGTGATGATAGTAACGGGCGGCGCGATAGCATTTATCGGCGACAAACTTGGAACTAAAATCGGCAAGAAAAGACTTTCAATCTTTGGACTGCGCCCGCGTCATACGTCAATGATCGTGACAGTCGTAACGGGTTGTCTGATAACGGGCTTGTCAATCGGATTTATGGTTTTAATTTCGCAAAACGTTCGCACGGCACTATTTGGTATGGACGAATTGCGGCAAACTATGGACGCAACACTTTCCGAGTTGGACGAGGCGACGGAAAATCTTTTCAAGGCGCAAACGGAATTCGAGCGGGCTAACGAAAACTTGCGCATATCGCGGGAAGAAATTTTGTCGCTTAAATCGGAGCAAGAAGACCTTCGCGCTGAAAGTGACCGTTTAAAAGAGGGCAACGAACAACTTGAGGCTACAAATTCCGAGCTTGCCGCGCAGAATGAAAATCTTTCTGACACGAACGCCACATTGGAAGCTGATAATAAAAAGTTAGGCGAATTTAACGTTACACTTAGTGCCGACAATGAAAAACTTTCTTCCGACAACAATAAACTTTCCGCCGATAACAGCGAGCTTGAAGAGCGCAATAATCGTTTGCGTGAGGGAATCATTGCAATTCGCGAGGGCGATATAACATTGCGTGCTGGTGAGATTTTAGCGAGTGGAATTATAAAGGGCGGACAAACTGCCGAAGAAATTTCTAACGCGATAAATGCGCTTGCCGCCCGTGCGACGCAAATTTTAACTGAACGTTTTGGCGGCGATGAGGACAATTCTGTTTGGATATATCAGCCGGAACTGCAGCGCGTCATTTCGGAAATTGAAAAGAGCGGCGGCGATATGGTTTTAAGAATTTCTGCGGCGGGCAATTTAGTTCGCGGCGAGCCGGTTCGCGCTAAGCTTGAACTTTATCCGAACAAATTAGTTTTTAAGAAAAACGAAATCATTCTTACCAAAGCATACGAACTGAGCGAAGGTGTAGAGCCTGAAATGATTCTGCAAGATTTCTTTACAGAGATAAATCAAATCGCGGTCGAGAAAGGAATTTTAAGCGACCCGTTAACGGGCAGTGTTGGACGCATGGAGGGCACGCAACTTTATGAAATTCTTAATTTGTTACTGGACGCAAAGGGCGAAGTTATATTAACGGCGACAGCCCGCGAAGAAACCGATTCAAACGGACCAGTGAGGTTAAATATAAAATTGGAGCAAAAATAATGTTTATGGGAATAGACCCCGGACGCGACAAATGCGGCGTAGCAGTCTTAACGTCGAAGGGCGAGATAAAATTTCAGCGCGTTGTAGCAACAGAGGAACTTGACAGTGTAATAAAAAATTTGGCGGCAGAGTTTCAGATAGAGTCGGTGATTTTGGGCGACGGCACCACACATAAGGCGGCGGCTCAAAAAGTTTCAGCGGCGGGCTTAACATTTAAACTTGTCGACGAAAAACACACGACAGAAGAGGCGCGGCGCGAATATTGGAAAAAAAATCCCCCGCAGGGTTGGCGAAAATTTTTGCCGACATCAATGCAAGTTCCGCCCGAACCTGTCGACGCCATTGTTGCAGAGATTTTAGTCAAAAGATTCTTAAATGCTTGATTCGCTACTCAACAACAATAAAAGCCCCCTTCATGCGGAGGGGGCTTTTAGCTTTTAATTCAAGTTAGATTGCGCGTTGAATTTTGCCAGAACGAAGGCAACGAGTACAAACATTGACGCGCTTAATTTCGCCGTTGACGACAGCACGTACGCGCTGAATATTCGGTTTCCATTTGCGTTTGGTCTTTAAGTGCGAGTGGCTCACGTTCATTCCAGACATTGCACCTTTTTGACAAATTTCGCAGTAAGCAGACATGTGAATCACCTCTTCTCTGAAAAAAGACACGCGCATTTTATCACAGAAAATTTTGCCGCGCAAGTTATATATAGAAAAAATCCGCGTCAATTATTTGTCAAATAAACTCAACTGAATTGGAGCAATATTTTTTTCCTGTTTAAGCGGTTTTTTAAACTCGCCGCGTTTAAATTTTTCTGCAGTTGTCCGCGCAAGGGTATCGCAACGTTCGTTAAAAAAATTTCCCGCATGACCTTTTACCCAATTAAATTTAACGGCGCGTGTTGAAATTAATTCGTCAAGCTTTTGCCATAAATCTTTATTGAGCACGTGACTACCCGTCGCAGTTCGCCAGCCGTTACGTTTCCACTTGACGAGCCAGCCGTTTGTGAAAGCGTTTTTTAAATAATTGCTGTCTGTAAAAAGTTCAGCCCCTGCGCCCGCAGAAATTTTACTCAACGCTTGAATTGCCGCTGTAAGTTCCATGCGATTATTCGTCGTATGCTCTTCGCCACCAAAAATTTCCTCGCGATGATTTTGTTCGTCGACAATGACCGCCGCCCAGCCGCCTGCGCCGGGATTTCCTAAACATGAACCGTCTGTATAAATTTTAATCACTGATACACCTCCGATTAAGGCAATATTGACAATTTATTTTAAATGTGATAGATTTTTTCCGTCAAGAAGATAATTTTAAAGGTAGTCGGTGTGGGACCGTCGACGCCTTCTCTTTTGATAATGATGCTATTTGAAGAAGGTCGCGTCTGCTGATGCGGCTTTTTTCGTGCATAAAATATCATACACTCATAAATTTTTCAAGCAAACTTTAGAAAGGATTAACAATGGATATTCTTCAAGAAAAACTTAAAAGATTGCCCGATAAGCCAGGCGTTTACGTCATGAAAGACGCTCGCGGCAAAATTATTTACATCGGCAAGGCTCGCGTGCTAAAAAATCGCGTCCGCCAATATTTTCAAGGCGGCAAAAATCACAGCGCGAAAGTTAAAGCTATGGTCGCCAAAATCGCCGACTTTGAAACAATTATCACTGCAACAGAAGTAGAAGCTTTGATTTTAGAATGTAATTTGATTAAGAAACACCGCCCTCGCTACAATATCAGCCTTAAAGACGACAAAAGTTATCCTTACTTGCGTGTAACTGCTGAAGATTTTCCGCGAATTATTTTGACGCGGCGAATTATTCACGATGGCTCGCGTTACTTTGGACCTTATACGAGCGGGCTTGCCGTCAAGGAAACTCTCGCCTTGCTTAGAAAAATTTTTCCGCTAAGGACGTGCAAAACTTTTGCTAAACGTCCGTGTCTGGAGTTTCATATCAAACGGTGCCTCGCACCATGTGCAAATAAAATTTCATGCGAAGATTATATGCAATTTGTTCACGCCGCCGAAAAATTTTTAGAGGGACGCACTACACAGATTGAACGCGAACTTTCCGCGCAGATGAACCAGGCGGCAGAGGCTTTAAACTTTGAGCAGGCGGCGCGCTTTAGAGATATTTTGTCGGCGATAAAAAAAGTCACGGAAAAACAAAAAATCGTAACTGATACCGGCGACGTTGACGCGATTGGTTTGGCGCGGCTTGAAAATGAAACTTGCGTGCAGATTTTTTTCATTAGAGAAGGTAAAGTTACGGGGCGTGAAAATTTTTTATTGAGTGGAGCGGCTGACGAATCGGACACGCAAGCTGTCACGGAATTTATCAAGCAATATTATTCGCGGGCGCAAATCGTAGCCACAGAAATTTTATTGCCAACAACTTTAGCCGAAGATGACTTGAAAATTTTAAGCGAATGGCTCGCCGTTAAATTAATCGAACCTAAACGCGGCGTTAAACGTTCGCTGGTTGAAATGGCTAATCAAAACGCAGAAAAATTTTTGGCGGAAGAATCTGCGCGGCAACAACTTAAAAACGCTCAAACTTTAGGCGCAGTCGAAGAACTGAAAAAATTTTTAAACCTTCAACAACTGCCGCGTCGTATGGAATGTTTCGATATATCACACATACAGGGCGCGGAAACTGTTGCGTCAATGGTCGTTTTCGAGGACGGCGTACCCGATAAAAAAAGTTATCGCCGCTTTAAAATCCGCTCAACAGAGGGCAAGCCCGATGATTTTTTATCAATGCGCGAAGTTACGAGCCGTCGATATGGCGCAACCGATAATTTGCCCGATTTAATCGTTATTGACGGCGGCTTGGGACAACTTAGTTCCGCGCTTGAAATTATTCGCGGCGCAGGTCATAAAATTCCCGTCGTAGGCTTAGCTAAACAATTTGAATTGATTTTTGTCGAAGGCTCTTCAATCCCCGTAGAATTGCCGCGTGATAGCCAGGCTCTTAAGCTAATGCAACGAATTCGAGACGAGGCTCACCGTTTCGCCATAACTTATCACAGAAAATTACGCCGAAAACGCAATTTAAAATCTGAACTCGACAACGTAGCAGGTATTGGAGCTAAACGACGCACTGAACTATTTAAAAAATTCAAAACGCTAGCCAAAATAAAATCTGCTACGGTCGAGGAACTAGCAAATGTTCCGAGCATGACAAAATCCGCCGCTATAGCCCTAAAAGAATTCTTCGACGCGCAAGACCAATGAGTTTTTATTAATTTTTCTTAAACATTTGCAATAGATAATTTTTTCCAATATAATAAGCCTCGTTTTTACCACAGTCCAGATATATTTGCAGAATTTTAAGGAGGTATTCATTTTGTCTGTAGTTCAAAATAATTTTTCAGTGGTCTCAACTGCTTTACCAGAAGAAACTTTGCAAAAAAAATTGACTCCGTTAAACGTTTGGGCATTAGCTTTTGGTTGCATAATCGGCTGGGGTGCTTTTATCATGCCAGGCGAAATTTTTTTGGTCAAAGCCGGTCCGCTCGGTATGGCTCTCGCTATGCTCGCCGCTACTATCATCTTAATTATAATCGCAACCAACTATTACTACATGATAAAGCGTTATCCAGTCGCTGGTGGCGAATTTATTTACGTTAACGCCATTTTCGGCAGGAAAAATGCTTTTATCTGCTCGTGGTTTTTGGCTCTGTGCTATCTGTCAATCGTTCCGCTCAATGCAACGGCTCTCGCTTTGATTTTCCGAACCGTTCTACACGACATTTTTAGTTTCCAATTCGGTTTCCACTACACGATAGCCGGTTATGATGTTTATATGGGCGAAATGATGCTGGCTTTAGCGGCACTGTTTTTATTCGCGTGGCTTAGCATTAGAGGCGTAAGCATTACCGGCAAATTCCAAACGCTTTTAGTAATGTTGCTCGTCGGAGGTATTGGTGTTGTTTCTGTTGCGGCGTTAATGAATCCGCAATTTTCTTGGTCAAACTTTTCGCCGGGATTCCCGCCCAATGTAGATAATCATGTCGTCGCGATACTTTCCATTTTAGCAATATCGCCGTGGGCGTTCGTTGGCTTCGACACGATACCACAAGCCGCAGAGGAATTTAATTTTTCACCGGCCAAAAGTCTCTTCATAATGGTTGTAGCGATAGTTTTCGGCGCATTTGCTTACGTCGCTTTGAACATGATAACCATATCGATTTTGCCGCCCGGATTTAATAGTTGGGTCGACTACATAGCCGCCTCTAAAACCGTTTCCGGCTTGATGACGTTGCCAACTTTCTATTCAACGTATTTGCTTTTGGGCGAAGCCAGCTTGTTTGTTCTCAGTGCGGCGGTTATTGGTGCGATTCTTTCTGGTCTGCTCGGATTTTACATGGCAACCAGCCGGTTATTGTTCGCTATGGCAAGAGATAAAGTCATTCCTCAAACTTTTAGCAAACTGCACAGCAAATATAAAACTCCGCGCAATGCAATCCTGTTTATTTTAGCTGTATCGGTTATCGCGCCGTTTATGGGGCGTACTGTTTTAGGTTGGATTGTTGATATGGCGTCTTTGGGTGCCGCAGTCGGTTATGGCTACACTTCGCTCGTTGCTTATAAGTATGCAAAAAATAATGGCGACACTGCGATTCAAATTACGGGACTTTTGGGCTTTGCGTTCTCGATTTTGTTTGCAATCTTGCTGTTGATTCCCATTCCGTACTTTAATATTTCTTTGGGCAGAGAATCTTATCTGTTTTTGCTTGTTTGGACGATTATCGGCTATTATTTCTATAATGCTCGTGGTAAAGGCGAATAATTTTTCATTCCATAAAAATTTTATCCCCCGCGCAGGTTTACGCAGGGGATTTTTTTATTTCAAAATATTTTTCAAGGCTTGACCAGTGTAAGAATTTTCTACTTGCGAAATTTCTTCCGGAGTGCCGCTCGCGACGACTTCGCCGCCCTTGTCGCCTCCGTCAGGACCCAAATCAATGATATAATCTGCATTTTTTATTACGTCTAAATTGTGCTCGATAATTATCACCGTGTCGCCGCGATTTACCAGCCGTTGAATCACTTCTATCAATTTTTTTACGTCGTCGAAGTGCAAACCCGTCGTTGGCTCGTCCATAATATAAATATTCGCCGCCTTGCCGAGTGGTCGCGCCAATTCATACGCCAATTTAACCCTTTGAGCTTCGCCGCCACTAAAAGTGTTCGCTGATTGCCCTAATTCGATATATCCCAAGCCGACATCGTGCAAAACTTGCAACATACGTTTAATCGTCGGAACGTTCTCGAAAAATTCTAAAGCCTCATCAACGGGCATGTTCAAAACGTCCGAAATATTTTTTCCTTTGTAATTTACCTCCAAAGTTTCGGCGTTAAATCTTTTGCCCTTGCAAACGTCGCAAGTTACATAAACATCTGGCAAAAAATTCATCGGAATCTTTAAAACGCCATTTCCATTGCAACTTTCACAACGCCCGCCTTTTACATTGAAACTAAATCGTCCAGCTTTATATCCGCGAAGTTTTGCGCCGTTCGTTTCGGCAAAAAGTTTTCGGATATGGTCAGCAACGCCCGTATAAGTCGCAATATTTGAACGCGGCGTCCTGCCAATCGGGTCTTGGTCTATCATCGTAACTTTGCTGATTCCGAGCGGCTCAAGTGCCATTTCCTTAAGACGAGGATAAATAATTTCCTCAACCAGCGTAGATTTTCCACTGCCACTCACGCCCGTTATCAACGTCAACGCTTTCAGCGGAATTTTTACGGAAATATTTTTTAAATTATTCTTGCAAGCGTTTTTGAACTCCAAAACTTGCGAAATATCGCGCCTCGTCGTCGGAAATGGAATAATTTTTCTGCCGCTAAGATAATCGCCCGTCAAAGAATTTTTTTCAGCAGAAATTTTATCCTCCGTGCCTTGAGCAATGACTTCGCCGCCATTTTTGCCTGCGCCGCGCCCAATGTCGACAATTTCATCAGCCTCGCGAATTGTTTCCTCGTCGTGTTCGACAACTATCAAAGTATTTCCCAAGTCGCGCAAATTTTTTAGCGTCTCTAAAAGTTTTTGATTGTCGTGTTGATGAAGTCCGATTGACGGCTCGTCTAAAACATATAAAACGCCCGTTAACGCCGAGCCAATTTGTGTCGCAAGTCTGATTCGTTGAGATTCGCCGCCGCTTAACGTCGCTGATTTCCTCGACAAGCTCAAATAATCTAATCCGACGTCGCAAAGGAAATTTAATCGCGAATTTATTTCTTTAAGAACCTGCGCGGCGATTTTTTTATCAGTTTCGTCAAGCTCAAGCGCGGAGAAAAATTTTTTACAAGCGTTAACCGACAAATCGCAGACTTCAGCAATATTTTTGTCGTTAATTTTTACGCTTAAAGCTTCGGGTTTCAATCTTTTACCGTGACAGGCGGGGCAAGCGTCTTCGGGCAAATCTGACATTTTAAAATCGTGAATTGCAATCATCCACTCGTACATCGTCGACCATTCGCGCAAATTAAAAACTTTACCAAGCCCGTTACATTTTGGGCAAGCACCTTTTGGGCTGTTAAAAGAAAAAAGTTGTGGCGTAATGTCGGGCAAACTAATTCCGCAATCGACGCAAGCATTTTTTTCGCTGAACGTCAAAATCTCTTTATCAGTCTCAACGAAAACAATTCCGTTGCCGAATTTCAGCGCAGTTTCGAGCGAATCAGCCAATCTTGAGCGAATGCCGTCGCGATTAATCAACCTGTCAACGACGAGTTCAATCGAATGTTTTTTAGTTTTGGCGAGCGAAAGTTCTTTGTCGAGTTCGTGAATTTTGCCGTCGATTTTAGCTCTGACAAAGCCCGCCGCGCTCAATTTTTCTAAAATATCTTTGTGCGTGCCTTTTTGATGATTAACGACGGGCGCAAGCAGATAAAATTTAGTTTCGGGCGGCAAAGATAAAATTTGGGCTAAAATTTGGTCGACACTCTGACTTTTAACGGGTTTTCCGCATTTTGGGCAGTGAGGCTTGCCGATTCTGGCGAATAGGAGCCTTAAGTAGTCATAAATTTCGGTTACAGTGCCGACAGTCGAGCGCGGATTATTATTTGTAGTTTTTTGATTGATTGCAATGGCTGGGCTAAGCCCTTCGATTAATTCAACGTCGGGTTTATCTGGCAAACCGAGAAATTGACGGGCGTAACTGGATAAAGATTCCAAATAACGGCGTTGACCTTCAGCATAAATGGTATCGAAGGCGAGAGAACTTTTGCCGGAGCCAGAAACGCCAGTTATAACGACAAATTTATTTTTAGGAATGTCTAAACTGATATTTTTAAGGTTATGAACCTTTGCGCCGCGAATTTTAATGAAATTCAAGATGAAAATACCTCCGAGAGCAAATTTTTAGCTAATTATACCACACGATGCAAGGTTGAGTGGTTTGAAAGTAATTTTGGAGGCTTGAAAGTGATTTTGAAGTTCAAAACGTGGCTTGAGGGGCGATTTTTAGCTTCAAAACGAAAAATGAATTTAAATGCAATTTTATGGTTGAGAAAATGGCGTGATTATGCGGGTTTTTAAGGGGTACAAAAAAACCCCCTATTTTTTGTGGGTATTTTGAGGCTAAAAATGGATTTTCAACATATATAGAATTTTAGATTACCGATTAAAAAACCCGCCTATACTGGTCACAGAATTTTTATCGGCGTGTTGCATGTAATATTTTTCGTCATCGGGCAAATTATCATAATCGAAATACCATGGCAAATGATAAGCCATTAAATTACCGGTCGTGCGCAGTGAAAATCTTAAACTGTAATGGCGAACGTTCGAGTAAAGCGCAAAAGTTGTATCGACCTGTGCATAAAAAAGATTATCGCCGATTTGTGAGCCTGCATAAAAATTTGATTCACGACGTTGCGTTTCTTCCTTATCGAAAAAAGTTATGTCCTCCCAGACGAGACCAAGTCCGACTTTGCGTATTTCGTGATTTGAGTTGAGGATTTCCATTAATTTTTTGACGAAATTTTTTGGGCAACGCTCAATCGGCAAAACATCGGGGTCTGTATAAACATACGGCGTAGAAATTTTCATTTTCTCAAGAATACCCGACAGCCACAAAGCTTTATAACCAAGATTTTTTCCAAGCTGAACAATTTTTATCCGCGAATCTTTTTGAAGTGCGAAATAATATTCGAGAAGTGGCGGATAAGTCGAATTATTATCGAGGATAATTAAATTACGATAACCAGCGTCGAGGAGCCAATCAATTAATTTCTTCAACACGCCGAGACGGTCGCGAGCATTAATAAAAATCGGCACGTCACGCCAACCAGGAAATTTCCATAAGCTTTTAACTTCGCGGACAAGATTTTTATTAGTTCCTTGCCGCACAATATCGAGATTCTTTTTGACTTCGGGGAAGTTAGCTTTAAATTTAAGAATAAATTCGTAAAGCGCAGCCGCCAAATCGAAATATCCAAGTAAAGCGCAACAATTCGCCCGATAAAATATGCTCAACTCGTCGAAATCGCCAAATTCTTCAGCGCGAGCCTCTTCATAGCGACAAAAAATTTTTTCAGCAGTCTGATAATCGCCGGTTTGATAAAGTGCTTTGCCAAAAAGATAACGCAGGTAAAAAAATAGGTTGAAACTTTGATTAGAAAATTTATTTATCGAAAGCAGATAAATTGTTGCCTTATCGCCCTTGCCCGCGCTTAAAAGTTGCATTATTTCAAAGACAAAGATATTAATATAGGACTTAATTATATAAGCTTCGTTGGAAATTTCATTTGCTTTGCCTATTCGCGCCAATTCGCTACAATGTTCATTAACTTGCGAAATTATTTCAGACATTTTTTCCAAATCGTGTTTTGCTTCTGCCTCTTTAAATTCCTCGTAAATTTTTTGGAAATCCATATCATCGCCTCCTAAAAAATATTTTACACGATTTGCAGAAAAAAAAACAGACCTACTTACCTGAATTGCTTTCGTCAGCTTAACTATGTACATTTGCCGACTTCATTAAAATTTACTAACGAGAAAAAAATTTATGCAACAAAAAATCTCCCGACCAACTACTTCGAGAGATTTTTTTATTAACTGATAAATTATTTGGCTTCTGCTACGTTGTCGACGACGGTAAGTTCACGATAACGCGCCATTCCCGTGCCGGCAGGAATCAGCTTGCCGATAATTACGTTTTCTTTCAAGCCGATAAGCGGGTCAATTTTGCCTTTAATCGCCGCGTCAGTCAAAACTCTGGTTGTCTCTTGGAAACTCGCCGCGCTCAAGAAAGAATCTGTTGCCAACGACGCTTTTGTTATACCTAAGAGAATAGGTTTAGCAACGGCGGGTGCTCTATCCTCTTCGATAGCTTTGGTATTTGCCGCCTCGAAAACATTCATATCGACGAATTCGCCCGGCAAAAATTCTGTTGAGCCGCTGTCTTCAATTTTGACCTTGTGGAGCATTTGACGAACCATAACTTCGATATGCTTATCGTTAATTTCGACGCCCTGCGACTTGTAAACTTTTTGGACCTCTTTGACGAGGTAGCGGTGGGTTTCTTTTAAGCCGCAAATGCGAAGTATGTCGTGCGGATTTTTCGCGCCATCGGTGATGTTTTCCCCTGCTTTTATCGTGTCGCCCTCTTTTACGCGAGGAATTATCCCAAACGGTATCGAATATTCGCGAGGTTGCTGATTTTCTAAGTCTTCCGGCGTGATTACTATCGTCTTTAAATTGTTCTTGTCAGGCTCGCCCCAACTGACTACCCCGTCGATTTCCGCGATTATCGCATTGTTTTTCGGCTTACGCGCCTCAAATAACTCCTCTACTCTCGGTAAACCTTGCGTTATGTCGCCGCCTGCGACCCCGCCCGTGTGGAACGTCCGCATCGTTAACTGCGTGCCAGGCTCCCCTATGCTTTGCGCCGCGATTATCCCGACCGCCTCGCCTACTTCTACTTCCGTCCGATTAGCTAAATCTTGCCCATAACATTTTATGCAGACACCTTGCGCACTCTTGCACGTTAACACACTCCGGATTACTACCTTTTCACGCACCGCACAGATTTTGTCTGCTAACTTGTCATCTATCGTCTCGTTTATACTCGCTATTAAATTGCCCTCGTTATCATAAATATTTTCCGCTAATACTCGTCCTACTATCCTGTCGTGCAACGATTCTATTACTCCCCGCGTGCCTTCCGTTATCGCCTCTACCTCTATCCCCTTGATATTATTGTTCCGAATAAAGATTTCCCCGACTTCTTCCGACTCCAAGATTACTTCCAACATGTCGTGCGTTAAATGCTCGCCCGCCTCTAATGTCAAACCGTCTATGTGCACCGGCTTTGCTAATTCCTTGCCTATATACTCGTGAATAAAGCCGTGCCGCAACGCCTCCCGCGTCTCTTCGTCCGGCGTTCCTAATCTTATCGTCTCCGTTACTCGACTGTGATTCGCCGCTGTCGGTTCCGTTAAATTCGTTCCCCGTATCGTTATCTCCGGCTTTATCAGGTCTCCTAACGTCGCCAACGTCTCGCCTAACTTAACCATAGTCTCATCATCAAGTATCGTGTCTTGACTTAACGCTATTTCCCCTGTCTCCGGATTTACTATGTCTTCGCCAAGCACTCGTCCCATTAACGATTCATTCAATATTTCCAATGCGTCTAACGGGTCTTCTACTAATAACGCACGCTCTAATTTTAAATTTACCGTCTCGACGTCGCAATCTTCCTCGCGAACAATTACATCTTGCGCTACATCAACAAGTCGCCGCGTTAAATATCCACTATCAGCCGTGCGCAACGCCGTATCCGCTAAGCCCTTACGCGCTCCATGACTGCTTATAAAATAATCTGAAACGCTTAAGCCCTCGCGGAAATTCGCCGTTATCGGTAAGTCGATTATCTTGCCTGACGGGTCCGCCATTAATCCGCGCATGCCCGCTAATTGCCGCATTTGCTTTGGATTTCCTCGCGCACCGCTCTTGCTCATCATGTATATCGGATTGAATTCGTCCATGTTGTCCATCATCGCCTCTGCTACTTTGTCCGTCGCCTCATTCCACAACGCACATACTTTGTCGTAGCGTTCCTTCTCCGTTAATATTCCCCTATTATAATACGCCTCTACCTTCTTAACCTTTTCCGACGTCGCCGCTAATATTTCCTTCTTCTTCGGCGGCACTATTACATCACTTATCGCTACCGTCATCCCCGCTATACACGCATAATGATAGCCCAGACGCTTGACCTCGTCTATTACTTCCGCCGTCTTCGTCGCTCCAAATTCATTGAAACATGCCGCTACTAACTTTCCTAACGCTTTTTTGTCCATTACTTCGCCCAGTTCCCACTGCCCCTGCTCGTCCTTCTTATAATACCTTAGCTCTTGCGGCAATTTCTCGTTGAATATCATGCGCCCTACACTCGTTTTTACCATTATGCTTTCCGCGTCCGGCTCCAACTGCTCTATTACAAAGTCCGGCAACCGCTCTATGCTGATTCGCACATTTATTTCCGCTTGCAAGTCCAAATCTTTCCCGTCATATGCCAATAGTGCCTCTTCTATTCCCGTATAATATTTCCCCTCGCCTTTTACCGCTCGCTCCGGCTTATCCTTGCGCAACTTTGTTAAATAATATGTGCCCAATACCATATCTTGCGTCGGTACGATTATCGGCTTGCCGTCTTTGGGCGCCAAGATGTGATTCGCCGCTAACATTAATACTCGCGCTTCGGCTTGCGCCTCTGCACTCAGCGGTAAATGTATCGCCATTTGGTCTCCGTCGAAGTCCGCATTATACGCTGTGCACGCTAACGGGTGCAATTTCAACGCTCGACCTTCCGTCAACACCGGTTCAAACGCTTGGATTCCTAACCTATGCAACGTCGGGGCGCGATTCAACAGCACGGGGTGTTCTTTAATAACTTCTTCCAAAACTGCCCAAACTTCAGGCGTTGCGCGTTCAACTTTTTTCTTAGCCGCCTTAATTGTCATGCCCGCATCAGCACTTAATTTTTTCATTACGAACGGTTTAAACAATTCCAACGCCATTTCTTTAGGCAAGCCGCATTGATGTAATTTTAATTCAGGACCTACGACGATAACCGAGCGTCCCGAATAATCGACGCGCTTACCTAAAAGATTTTGGCGAAAACGTCCCTGCTTGCCCTTTAACATATCCGATAAACTTTTGAGCGGACGATTGCCGGGACCAGCCACAGGACGTCCGCGCCGACCATTATCAATAAGACTGTCTACAGCTTCTTGCAACATGCGTTTTTCGTTGCGAACGATAATATCTGGAGCCTTGAGTTTAAGCAGACGATTTAACCGATTATTGCGATTGATTACACGTCGATATAAATCATTTAAATCAGAAGTTGCAAAGCGTCCGCCGTCAAGCTGAACCATAGGGCGCAATTCGGGCGGGATTACCGGAATAACCGTCATTATCATCCATTCCGGCTTGTTACCGGATTTTCTGAATGCCTCGACAACTTCTAATCTTCTTATGGCGCGAATTCGTTTTTGTCCATTGGAGCTATTAAGTTCCTCGCGTAATTCATCACGTAAAGCATCTAAGTCAATGCCGCGCAGAAGTTCTTGAATTGCCTCTGCGCCCATACCAACTTTAAATGCATTGCGTCCATATGTATCACGGTGAACGCGATATTGTCCTTCCGTCAATAAATCTTTTTGTTTAAGTTCAGTTTCGCCTGGATCCAAAACGATATACGAAGCGAAATACAAAACTCTTTCTAAAGCACGAGGCGACATATCCAAAAGCAAACCCATGCGGCTAGGAATACCTTTAAAATACCAGATATGACTGACTGGCGCGGCAAGTTCGATATGCCCCATACGTTCACGACGAACTTTAGCGCGGGTGACTTCAACGCCGCAACGGTCGCAAATAGTTCCCTTGTAGCGCACCCTCTTATATTTTCCGCAATGGCATTCCCAATCCCGCGTGGGACCGAAAATGCGCTCGCAAAATAAGCCGTCGCGTTCGGGCTTGAGTGTACGGTAATTAATTGTTTCGGGCTTTTTAACTTCGCCGTAAGACCATTCGCGAATTTTTTCCGGCGACGCCAGCCCGATTCGCATTGAGTCAAAAATATTTACGTCAAGCATTATTCTTCCTCCTTGCCCTGTTTCGCTTTAGACAATTCGCTTAAAGCCCTAAGTTGTGCATCAAGTTCTTCATCTGTCAAATCTTTATATGGGTCGATTTCCTCATCGGTTAATCCTTTATCAGCGGCAAGTTTTTCGTCGGTTGTAGTTTTTTCGTCTTTAGTAATTTCGGCGACAATATCTTCAGTGGGCGGCTCTTCAGGTTCGGGGGCTTTTACTTCGTGTTCTCCGTAAGTTCCGACATCAACGCCCATAGCCTCTGCCTTTTTACGAACTACACGGTCATCTTCGTCCTCGTCGTCGTGAATTATAATTTCTTTGGAGTCGCCACTAAGAACGCGAATATCTAATCCGATTGATTGCAATTCCTTAATCAAAACTTTAAAAGATTCGGGAACGCCCGGTTCAGGAATATTCTGCCCCTTAACAATCGCCTCGTAAGCTTTAACCCGTCCTACAACGTCATCAGATTTAACCGTCAAAATTTCTTGCAAGGTATAAGACGCGCCGTAAGCCTCCAAAGCCCAAACTTCCATTTCGCCGAAACGTTGACCGCCGAATTGCGCTTTGCCGCCGAGCGGTTGTTGAGTGACTAAGGAGTAAGGACCAGTTGAGCGGGCGTGAATTTTATCGTCAACCAAATGGTGAAGTTTCAACATATACACGCAACCGACAGTAACGCGATTTTCAAAGGGTTCACCGGTGCGCCCGTCGTAGAGAATCGTTTTGCCGTCGTCATCAAGCCCTGCAAGTTTAATCGTTTTGGCAATGTCTTCATCGCGTGCTCCGTCGAAAACGGGCGTGGCAATGTTAACGCCCGCCTCGCTAGGTTTTGGCAAGCCATATTTATCAACGTCGAAACCAAATTCGCGGAGGTCGCGTTCAATATTGGGGTCGTTGGTATTAATTCGCATACCGATTTTCCTAACCGCCATTCCTAAATGCGTTTCGAGAACCTGTCCAATATTCATGCGGGAAGGAACACCGAGCGGATTTAAAACAATATCAACAGGCGTTCCGTCAGGTAGGAATGGCATATCCTCTTGACGGCGAATTTCAGAAACGACGCCTTTGTTGCCGTGACGACCGCTCATTTTATCGCCAACGGAAATTTTACGTTTCTGCGCAATGTAAACACGAACTTGTTTATTGACGCCTGGAGCCATTTCGTCATTATTTTCGCGAGTAAAGACATTGACAGCAACAACTTTACCGGATTCGCCGTGCGGAACTCTTAAAGAAGTATCACGAACTTCACGAGCCTTTTCGCCGAAAATAGCGCGAAGTAAACGTTCTTCAGCGGTGAGTTCAGTTTCGCCCTTAGGAGTAACTTTACCAACTAAAATATCACCGGTTTGAACGTCAGCACCAATGGCGATAATTCCTTCGGAATCAAGATGATTTAAAGAATCTTCCGCGACGTTAGGAATATCGCGAGTGACTTCTTCGGGCCCAAGTTTAGTGTCGCGAGCGTCGCATTGATATTCCTCAATATGAATGGAAGTGAAAATATCGCGTTTGATTAAATTTTCGGAAAGAAGAATAGCGTCTTCGTAGTTGTAACCTTCCCAGGGCATGTAAGCGACGATGATATTGTAGCCCAGAGCGAGTTCGCCGTTGGAAGTAGCTGGCCCGTCGGCAATGGGTTGACGAGCATAAATTTGTTCGCCCTCGTCGACAATGGGAATTTGGTTAATGCAAGTGCCCTGATTGGAGCGGACAAATTTTTGAAGGTGGTAGACATCGAATTTATCCTTATTGGAATTAACAAAGCGGTCGTCGACGCGAACTTTAATAGAATCGGCGTCAACGGCGACGACTTTGCCCGGGCGTTTAGCGAGAATCATAACGCCGGAATCGCAAGCGGCTTTAAATTCCATACCGGTACCAACGAGCGGAGCTTGAGTTTTAAGGAGGGGAACGGCTTGGCGTTGCATATTAGCGCCCATTAAAGCGCGATTAGCGTCGTCATTTTCGAGGAATGGAATTAAAGCGGTAGCGATAGAGACGACTTGTTTAGGGCTAACGTCCATGTAGTCAACGCGGTCGCGACGAACTTTGGTAGTTTCCTCTTTAACGCGAGCGGTAACCCGTTCGTTAAGGAACCAATCGTTATCGTCGAGAGGTTCGTTAGCTTGAGCGATGACGAGAATTTCTTCCTCGTCGGCGGTCATATAACGCACGTCGTTAGTAACTTTGTGATTAATTTTGTCAACTTTACGGTAAGGAGTTTCCATGAAGCCGAATTGATTAACGCGGGCATAGTTGGACAGGGAGCCGATTAATCCGATATTGGGACCTTCAGGAGTTTCGATAGGGCACATTCTGCCGTAGTGGGAGTTATGAACGTCGCGAACTTCAAAGCCAGCGCGTTCCCTAGACAAGCCGCCAGGACCGAGCGCGGAAAGTCTGCGTTTATGGGTAAGTTCGGATAAAGGATTATGTTGATCCATGAATTGGGATAATTGGGAAGAGCCGAAAAATTCTTTAATAGCGGCGACGACAGGGCGGATATTGATAAGATTTTGTGGGGTGACGATTTCGGAATCTTGAGTAGTCATACGTTCGCGAACGACACGTTCCATACGAGCCATACCGATACGGAATTGATTTTGGAGGAGTTCACCGACGGCACGGACGCGGCGATTACCTAAGTGGTCAATATCATCAGGGACGCCGGTATCGGACATAAGATTAAAAATGTAGTCGATAGAGGACATAATATCGGCGACGCAAATAGTGCGGTTGTCGCGAATGGAGAGCGTAGGAGCGCAAAGCATAGTAAATGCGCCGGCGTCGGTTTTAATTTTAATTTTAATGGGGGAGACAAAGCCGCGACGGAGTTTAAGGGAGGCGGCTTTAAAGATTTGGTCGGCGAATTCGTCAGGGACTTTATAGAGCATATCTTGAGTGATAATTTCGTTAGCGGGGAAGATTAATTCGGCGGTTTCAGGGTCGCGAACGTCTTCGGTAACGGATTCGCCCAAGAAGAGATTATGCCAGCCGATAAAGTTTTGAACTTCGCGGTCGTCGGGTATTTTATCGAGTTGAGCTTGAGTAACGGGTTTACCGTCGGCTGCTAATAATAATTCGCCGGTTTCTAAGGAATATAAATCTTCGGCGAGAACGTGACCGAGCAAGCGGCGTTTCCAGCCGAGTTTTTTAGTAATTTTATAGCGACCGACGGCGGCTAGATCGTAGCGACGGGGGTCGAAGAATTGAGATTGTAGAAGAGAGGCGGCATTATCGGCGGAGGGTGGTTCGCCGGGACGCAGACGGTTATAAATGCCGATAAGGGCTTTTTCTTTATTATCTTCGCCGTTGCGTTTATCGGTATCGAGCATATCGACGAGAGCCTTAAAGCCGGCGGTGAGGTTATTTTTAGAATCGAGTTCAGCGAATTTATCGAGTAAGTATTTGTAGTTAGAGAGGCGGTCATTTTTCTCGTCGAGTTGGTGGAAGGCGTCGAGAAGATTATCGAAAGTTTCCTCGTTACGTTGACCTTTACGGCGCAGGTAGCCGACAGTTAGGTTATTGCGGGCGTCGGAGCCATTTTCGGCGTCAGCGGTTAAGAAGTCGATTAATTGGGTAGCAGTAGTATCGTCGTGAAGTTTAGACATAACGAAGAAATTAACGTCGAAAAGGTCTAAGATTTGGTCATTAGTTTCGTAATCGAGAGCGCGCAGGAAGTAAGTAAAGGGCATTTTACGGGTACGATCGATACGAACGGAGATAGAGGAATTGGAATCAGTTTCGAGTTCAATCCACGCGCCGCGATTAGGAATAACGGTAGCGTTGTAGACATTTTTACCAGCCTGGTCGATAGATTTTTCGTAGTAAGAGCCAGGGGAGCGAACTAATTGGGAGACGATGACACGTTCTGCGCCGTTAATGACGAAAGTGCCGGTAGAAGTCATAATGGGGAAATCGCCGAAAAAGACTTCTTGAACTTTAACGTCGCCCTTATTTTTGTTATGGAGTCTAACTTTAACGCGAATAGGAGCGGCATAAGTGCCGTCACGTTTTTTGCATTCTTCTAAGGAGTATTTACACTCACCGAAGGTTGGTTCCCCGAAAAACAGTTCGAGGTTCCCTGAAAAGTCCGCAATCGGTGAAATATCCTTAAAAATTTCCTGCAATCCTTCCTTCTTAAACCAATCATACGAGTGCCTCTGAATATCCAAGAGGTGCGGCATTTCCATAACTTCTTTAATACGTGCGTAGCTGTAGCGTGTGCGTTTTCCGACAGACATCGGGTTAAACATCGGCTGTCCTCCTCGCTGAAAGTAATATGCGCGGCGTAACCTGGAAAATGTCAATGGACACGACGCGCATAATTTACCTATTTTATTTCAAGTGACTACCAATTTTATACGTGATTAAATTTTCTGTCAAGCTTACATAAAAATTAAACCGAAATCTCATCGGCTGAACCGCTAATTGCTAAAAATTTCGGCGTGTGATATATTTTTACCGATGCTACAACTGCTCCTTAAAAAATGGTCATTTGTGGATTTTCGTCATTTGTGTCCACGTTAAGATGAATTGGACAGATCTCGCGATTCTGTCTTACTGCTTACCCGTGTCCGTTTTCGCCAAAGCTACCAACATTTTACTCCACAGTCGTAAATTCCCGGAGAGCCACCGGTATTAGAATTTTTTTGTCCAGCTTGGTTTTAACTGGCAAGTACAGTTTAGGACTTATTTATATTTTTGTCAACGTTTTAGTCTACGGTTACCAACTCCTCGAATACCACAGCAGAACTTCTAGGAGAGAAAGTGTTCGCTAATGATTGAATATTCGTTTGGTGTTAAAACGACATGCGCTATCATGTATTTTATATAGTTCTCATTACAAAATTTACTACAAGCTTAATTTTTTGTCAAACGCTCGTACATTTTAAACAGTGAAGCCACGATTGCCGACTCATCGTCCAAAATATTTTCAAAGCCGTAAGCTTGAGCAACAGCGCGGTCGTTTTTTTTGTGCGCGGCTCGCAAATCTGCCGGCATTGTCAGTTCGTCGTACAAATCGGCTAGCGTTGAAACTATAGACAGGGAATCAGGGAAAAAGGTAAATTGAAAGTTTTTTAACATTGTTTTTTGATTATTTTTATGGGAAAAATAATTTCATCGCCCGCCACATTAGTAAAAGTGTCTGCGTTTACGGAAAAAACTTCGCTTAAAATCTGCGCGGACAAAATAGTTTTCGGATCGCCCGCCGCAAAAATTTTTTTGTTCTTGATAATCAAAACATCGTCGCCATAAAGGCGAGCGTGATTTATATCGTGTAAAACCATTATAATCGTCGTAGAAAATTTTTTGTTAACGTCGGCGATAATGTCCATGACTTCAAGTTGATGAGAAATGTCAAGGTAAGTTGTTGGCTCGTCAAGCAATAAAATTTTCGGGCGTTGAGCTAAAGTCATAGCCAACCAAGCGCGTTGACGTTCACCACCCGACAAAGATATTACTTGCCTATTTTCAAAGTCCGTGAGCTTTGTAAGTTCAAGGGCGTTTTTTATTGCCGCTGAATCTTCTGCCGATTCGCCGCTGAAAAATTTTCTGTGCGGAAAGCGTCCGAACGAAACCAGTTGCCGAACGGTCGTATCTTGTGGGGCGTCGCGTTCTTGCGGAAGAATTGCCATTACTCGCGCCAAATTTTTTCTGCCAATGTTACGAATATTTTTCCCGTCGAGCGAAACATTTCCAGAAAATTTTTCGTTAAGCAAACAAAGAACTTTTAATAGCGTAGATTTGCCTGCGCCATTCGGACCAATAATCGCCGTTCGTTTTCCCGATTTAAAGCTATAATTCACGTCGTGCAGAATTTCTTTGCCTCCGAGTTTTACGGAAATATTTTTTGCTGTTAAATTCAAAGTCTAAACCTCTTAAAAATCTAAACGCGGCGACGAACTAAAATTTTTTATAACGTAAATCACGACCGCTGTTCTCCCGCTTTTAAAGCGGGCTGTTTGTCAACTTTTTAAAAGTTTTTTTCAGCCGTCAAATTCATAATTCGCACCTCAACAAATACAAAAAGAACGGTGCGCCGAGCATCGCCATTAAAATTCCGACGGGCAATTCAGCCGGGGAAAAAATCGTTCGGGCAAATGTGTCGCTTATCGTGACGACTGCCGCCCCCAACATCGCCGCTCCAGGCAATAAAATTTTATAATCCGAGCCGAGAATTAATCTTGCCGTATGCGGAACAATCAATCCGACGAAACCTAACAATCCAACGACACAAACCGCCGACGCCGCTAATAATGCCGCGATTGCCGTTAAAATCGTCCGTACAAGATTGACGCGCAAGCCTAGCCCCGTTGCTACCTCGTCGCCCAGTTGCAAAACGTTCATGTGCCGCGCAGATAAAAAAGTTGCCAGCGTCCCTGCGATTGAATACGGCAATAAAATTTCGACGTGTTGCCAACTTCGCGCCGATAAGCCGCCCACCATCCACAATAACGCGCCGTGAACTTTATCACTGTAAAAAATTAGCAACGCCGAAATGCCCGCGCCCAAAAACGCACTCACTGCCACGCCCGCCAAAATTACGCGAATCGGGCGAATGCCGTCTTTCCACGCCAAAAGATATATCAACGACGCCGCCAACATTGCTCCGATAAATGCCGCCGGTGTCACCAATGCGCCCGCGTCGCCGAAAATCATCATAACGAAAATTCCGAACAATCCCGCGCCCGAAGATATTCCGATTATGTGCGGGTCAGCTAACGGATTTTTCATTACGGCTTGCAAGATTGCTCCCGACAGCGACAAATTCACGCCGACTAACATTGCGACGATTGTACGAGGTAGACGAATATTTTCTAAAATTTGCCGCTTAGTTTCGTCGAGTGGCACTTGTCCGATTATCTGCGCGGAAGTTATTTCGACTGAACCGTTCATTAAGCTCAAGAAAAATCCCGCGACCGCCGCTAAGCCTATCAAAAAAATTTTTATCATACGAAGTTATTCAGCATTTCGCCGACCGAATCGAAAATTTCCGTAGCCTCACGCTTAACGAAATCTTTAGCCGTCGCGACCGTGTAGCCGCCAAAATGTTTTATCATCAGCAAATCATTCGACTCGTCGCCGATAACGAAAATTTTCCCGTCCCAATTACGAACCTGCAAAAGTTTTTCCACGCCGCTTGCCTTATTTATGCCCGCCGTCACTACGTCCAGACTGCGAGTATTTTTTTGCGCAAAAATCACGTCGCCAAAATTTTTGTTCAAAAAATCTGCCGCCTCTTGAGCTTCTGCGGAACTTTCAAAACCTAAGGCGAACTGATTTATTTTTTTTTGCAATGTCGGCACCTGCGCGGCATCTGTTGTCGTCAAAAAGAATTCCCAACGCGGTCGCTCCTTAACTACCCACGAATTTTCTTTTATGTTAACGCAATAAACTTCGTCCGCCGCCTCGAATAGAAAATGCAAACTTTTTTTCAAGAACGGCTCGTTAAATAGTTTAAGCAAAATTTTTTTAGGAATTTCCGTTTCAAATATGATTTGTCCCGCGCCATCGAAGATTATCGCTCCGTTGTCACAAATGGCGAAGTCGATTTCTAAATTTGCGTCTTGCAAATGCGGTATGAGCATTGGATAGCAACGCCCCGTTACAAGTCCGAATTTATTTCCCGCCGCCCGCCAATTTTTTATCGCCGCTAAATCTTCCGCAGAAAATTTTTGCCCCCTAAATAAAGTTCCGTCAAAATCGCTTGCCGCTACTTTAAAACTCATAAATTGCCGCCTCCGTTGCCCGCAAATAATTTTTCTCGTCAGCGTAGTTGCCCAAAACCTTTTTAGCTCCGTCGAAAATTTTATCGGGCAGATTTACTTTGTGTGTTGTGAAATTTACCACCGTCATAAATTTTTTATCGCCTAAATTCCGCGTAAAAATATACAGCTCTTCATTTTTCGGATAAAGCTCGGCATAATCGCCGCCAATCAAAACGTCGCTCGAATTTCTCAACGCGCTCAACTTGCGATAAAAATTCAGCACAGAATTAGCGTCGCGCTCCTCGACTTCCACATTGCAGGTGACAAAATCTTTGTGAACCGGCAACCACGCCTTGCCCGTCGTAAAGCCCGCATTAGCCGACGAATTCCACTGCATAGGCGTCCGTGCATTGTCCCGACTAAATTTCTGCACAAAGCGCATTGCCTCTTTATCGCTTAAGCCGTCCGAACGCGCTAAATCATACGCGCCGTGCGAGGAAATATCGTCGTAGTCGTCAATCGAATCAAATTGCGTGTTCGTAAAACCGAGTTCCTCGCCTTGATAAATAAACGGCGTCCCGCGCAGAGTAAACAAAATTATCGCCAAAGCCTTAGCCGCCAAAATTTTATCGGAACCGTGCGGGAAGAAATTATTAACCGAGCGCGGCTTGTCGTGATTCTCAAAGTAAATCGGATACCAACTGTCTTTTGTCGCCGCTTGACTGTTGCTCAATGCCTTTTTTAATTCGCTAAGCTTAATCGGCTTGGAGCGGTGCCAAACCTCATCGCCGTTGTTGAACATAACATTGACGTGACTGAATTCGAACAGCATATTAAAAACGCCGTCCTTGCCAACCCAATATTTTAATTCTTTGGGCTTAACGCTATTCGCCTCGCCGACCGTAAAAATATCGTGTCCGTCAAAAACTTCGCGCTTGAGTTCGTGCAGAAAATCTAAAATGCCGTCGGTGTTCGCTATCATGTTGTGAACGGCGCAAGTTCCGTCGGGCGCGTCTGGTGTACCGTCAACAAAAGTTTTCGGCTTTTTAATGTAAACAATCGCGTCGATACGAAAACCGCCAACGCCTTTATCCAACCAGAAATTTGCGGCGGCGTAAAGTGCCCGTCGAACGTCGGGATTTTCCCAATTCAAATCGGGCTGTTGCGTCGCGAATGTGTGCAGATAATATTGTTGCCGCTCTTCGCACCATTGCCACGCACTACCGCCAAATATTCCGCGCCAATTAGTTTTTTCATCACGCCAAATATACCAATCGGCTTTGGGATTATTGCGGCTTGATTTTGATTCCAAAAACCACGAGTGTTTATCCGACGTGTGATTGAACACCAAATCCATAACGATTTTAATATCGCATGCCTTAGCCTCAGCAATTAGCTCGTCGAAGTCTTCCATAGTTCCAAAGCGCGGGTCAATCGCCGTGTAGTCAGCAATGTCATAGCCGTTATCAACCATCGAGGAAACGTAAATCGGCGTCAGCCAAATCGCGCTCACGCCTAAACTTTTTATGTAGTCAAGCTTTTGAGTAATGCCGCGCAAATCGCCCGTGCCTTTACCTGTCGTGTCAAGAAAACTTTTCGGGTAAATTTGATAGACCGGTTTTTTCTGCCACCATTTAAAATTTTCCGCGCCGAATACGATTTTATTTCCAAAGCTTGGAGAAATATAAGCCGCCGCCGTCAATGCAATCGCCCCTTTGATAAACGTCCTTCGATTCATAAGAATTCCTCCCTTACACGAGGATTTTACTGCATTTGATTTTTCTTGACAATCATTTTTGACAGGCGAAAAGCTTTTTGCTATTATCGCCCAAATAAGGAGGCTGATATATTTGAACAAAACAATCGCAGTCGCCGGTTTAGGTTACGTCGGACTTTCTATGGCGACATTGCTCGCGCAGAAAAACCACGTGCTAGCCGTCGACGTGTCTAAAGAAAAAGTCGACATGGTAAATAATCGTAAATCGCCTATTCGTGACGAATACATTGAGAAATTTTTTGCCGAACGCGAACTTGACCTTAAATCCACAACCAATTCTAAGGCGGCTTATGCGGCGGCTGACTTCGTTATAATCGCGGTGCCAACCAATTACGACCCTAAGAAAAATTTTTTTGATACAACTTTTGTCCGCTCGGTTATCGAGGAAGTTTTAAACAGCGGCTCGCAAGCTTACATGGTTATAAAAAGTACAATTCCCGTTGGCTTTGTTAAATCTATGCGCGAAAAATATTCTACGGATAAAATTTTATTCAGCCCTGAATTTTTGCGCGAATCCAAAGCCCTATATGATAATCTTTATCCGTCGCGAATTATCGTTGGAGCTAATCTCGACGACGCCGCGCAAGTTAAAGCCGCTAATGAATTTGCTAAGCTGTTGCAGGAAGGCGCGGAGAAAAAAGATATTCCTACGCTGATTATGGGCACGACTGAGGCGGAAGCGGTTAAACTTTTTGCCAATACGTATCTTGCCTTGCGCGTTGCTTATTTTAACGAGCTGGACACCTACGCCGAAGTTAAAAACCTCAACTCGCAAGATATTATCAAGGGCGTTTGCCTCGACCCGCGAATCGGCGACCAATATAATAATCCTTCGTTCGGCTACGGCGGCTATTGTTTGCCTAAAGATACTAAGCAACTTTTAGCAAACTATCAGGACGTGCCCGAAAATTTAATTGAGGCAATCGTCAACAGCAACCGCACCCGCAAAGATTTTATTGCCTCGCGTGTCTTGGAAATTTCCGGTACATATGCTGACGGCGTAGACTTTTCTATCGAACGCGAAAATGAAATTATCGTTGGCGTGTGGCGGCTTGCTATGAAAACCGGTAGCGATAATTTCCGCCAATCGTCTATTCAAGGTATCATGAAACGAATCAAAGCTAAAAGCATTACTGTTATCGTTTATGAACCTTCGCTCCCCGACGGCTCAACTTTCTTTGGTAGCCGCGTCGTCAATGATGTTGCCGAGTTCAAACGCCTAAGCCGTTGCATTATCGCCAATCGCTACGAAAGCGCACTTGATGACGTTAAGGATAAAGTTTATACGCGAGACTTGTTTAAAAGAGATTAAAAAAAATTTCACGCCGCGCAGATAAATTTGCAGTGGCGGATTTTTTTTGTTACTATAAGAAAAATTTTTGACGCGGCGATAACGTTAAAATTTCTGTGACGTCAATCGCGAACATTGGATGCAACGTCACGTTGCTTTTTGCTATCATAGGAAAAATTTTTGCAGGGAGTGATAAATTTGTTTGGATTCTTGAAAGGGATTACTAAAAGATTTTTGGGCGACAATAACGAGAAAGAAATTAAACGTCTACAGCAGACAGTCGATAAAATCAACGCGCTGGAGTCGGGATTTCAAAACTACACCGACGATAAACTTGCTACGTCTACGGATAGATTTCGCGAACGACTTCAAGCAGGTGAAACTTTGGAAGATATTTTGCCTGAAGCCTTTGCAGTTTGTAGAGAGGCATCGCGTCGCGTTTTGGGCATGAGGCATTTCGACGTTCAATTAATGGGCGGCATGTGCTTGCACGAAGGCAAAATCGCGGAAATGAAGACCGGCGAGGGCAAAACTTTGGTGGCGACGTTGCCGGTTTATTTGAACGCGCTAGAAGGTAAAGGCGTCCACATGGTCACGGTTAACGACTACCTCGCCCGCCGTGATAGCGAGTGGATGGGACAACTTTACAACTTTTTGGGCTTGAGTGTCGGATTGATTCTGCACGACATGGATTTTCCCGAACGCAAGCACGCTTACGGTTGCGACGTGACGTTTGGCACCAATAACGAATTCGGCTTTGATTATCTGCGCGATAACATGGTTATTCAAGAGGAGCAAATGGTTCAGCGACCGTTGCATTATGCTATTGTCGACGAGGTTGACTCGATTTTAATTGACGAGGCACGCACGCCGCTGATTATCTCCGGTCCGGGCGCGAAGTCAACGGAAATGTATGCAGTCATGGCGCGAGCCGTTGCCAACTTAAAAGAGGGCGAAGATTATAAAGTAGACGAGAAACAAAAAACCGTTGCGCCGAGTGATGAAGTCGTTCCGAAGATTGAAAAGTTTTTGGGGATTCAAAATCTTTACGCGCCGGAAAATATTGAGTTAAGCCATTGCTTTACGGCGGCACTTAGGGCTAAAGCTCTCATGAAACGCGACCGCGATTACGTTGTACGTGACGGAGAAATTGTTATCGTCGACGAATTCACGGGGCGGCTTATGACGGGGCGCAGATATTCCGACGGACTTCATCAAGCTATCGAGGCTAAAGAGAACGTCAAGATTCAGCGCGAATCACAGACGTTAGCGACGATAACTTTCCAAAATTATTTCCGCATGTACGATAAACTTGCCGGCATGACCGGTACCGCCAAAACGGAAGAGGACGAATTTTTAAAGATTTATAAATTGCCAGTCGTCGTCATTCCTACGAATATGCCTGTTCGTCGCGTCGACCATCCCGATGTTGTTTATAAAAACAAACGCGCCAAATATCGCGCCGTCACTAATGAAGTTGAGCGCGTCCACACGAAAGGGCAACCCGTTCTAATCGGCACCACGTCGATTGAGCAATCGGAAGAATTGAGCGGCTATCTTAAAAAGCGCGGTATACCTCACAGCGTTTTAAATGCAAAGTTCCACGAAAAGGAAGCGCAAATCGTTGCAGACGCTGGACAAAAAGGAGTTGTGACAATCGCGACAAATATGGCTGGGCGCGGCACCGATATTAAATTGGGCGAGGGCGTTCCGGAATTGGGTGGGCTATTCATAATCGGAACGGAGCGGCACGAATCACGGCGAATAGATAATCAGTTGCGCGGGCGTTCAGGGCGTCAAGGCGACCCCGGCGAATCGAGATTTTATATTTCGTTGGAAGATGATTTAATGCGGCTGTTCGCGTCGGAAAATATTGCAAAAGTTATGGATAAGCTCGGCATGGAAGAGGACGAGCCGATTGAACACACGCTGATAACACGCTCGATTGAACACGCTCAGAAAAAAGTTGAGGCGCGGAACTTTGATATACGCAAACACGTTTTGGAATATGATGACGTAATGAATCAACAACGCGAGATAATGTACGGCGAGCGGCGGAAAATTCTGCGCGGGGAAAATTTGCGGGATAATATTCGCGGCATGGTCAATCACATAATCAAACAGGAAATGAATCAGTATGCGAACGAGAAACTTTATCCGGAAGAATGGCAACTTGACGAATTAATTAAAGACGCGGAAAAAATTTTTGCGCCGGTCGGAGTGTTAAAAGTTTCGGAGCTGGAGAAATTGAGCCGCGATGAACTCAAGGAATATTTGGAGAAATTAGCAGAAGACACTTACAAACAGCGCGAGGCGGCATTCACGGAAACTGTTATGCGCGAACTGGAAAAAGTCGTCATGCTTAGAATTGTCGATAACAAATGGATGGAGCACCTCGACCATATGGACATGTTGCGCGAGGGAATAAATTTGCGGGCATATGGACAACGTGCGCCGCTTGTCGAATACAAAATTGAGGCGTTGGCAATGTTCGAGGAAATGGAAGGCGCAATTCAAGACCAAATCGCGACGACAATGTATCACGTGGCAATAGTTCAGCAACAAGCCGCGCCGACTTCAGAAGAGGACGAAGAAGAAACGCCACCCGAACCTACCGCCAAAAATTTACGCGAGGCAGAATCAGTTGTGCGACGCGAGCAAGCTAAAGTTGAAGACAGATTGCAAACAGCGCGAGCGTCTCACGGTGACGAAGTTTCTCCCGCTGAAAGTCAAAAACGCGCTAAGACTGCCGACGGCAAAAAAATAGGGCGCAATGACCCTTGTCCGTGCGGCTCCGGTAAAAAGTATAAAAACTGCTGTGGACGCAATAAATGATTTGTTAAAGTTTAATGCCTAAATCCCACGAGGCGGGCCAATATCTTTCTGCAATGTCGAGAATTGGCGGAACTAATTCTTCGACATTTTTTATTTTGTTTAATCGCCACTCATCTTCGCGCCTGTCAAATTCTAAAACAAAATTCAACGTGTCAATCATTCGTCCGTAACTTGAGCCGTCGCCAATCATTTTAACTAAAAGCGTAGCTTTATCGCCCAAAATTTTTTCTTCGCCGAAATCTGCGCGAACGGCTTTAAGCAAATTATTGAGTTCAGCGGCGAGAAATTTAATCGGAGTCGCTGAAAAATTTTTGGCTTCTTTAAAGCTCCCGTCAAAGTAAGCGGCGATAACTTTATTAATCAAGCCCAAATGCACGCCGCGAAATTTTTCGTTGTAGATACGCAAAATTCTTGAGCCAAATTTAAAAAATAAATCTTTAGGATAAAGCTCGTGGAACTTAGAACAATTTTTGGCGAGGACGTCAGTCGTTTCGTCATAGGCAACGTTCATTAAATTTTGCAAATCGACTCGCTCAAAAAATTTTTCGTCGCGATTATTTATTGCCGCTAAAACTATTTTCAATTCGTCTTGCGCTGTGTTCAAAGTAATCATCTCCTACCAATCCTAAGACGCGTCGCACTTCATTTAACGTAGTCAAACCTGCGCGGATTTTTTCTAAGGCGTCGTCGGCTAAAGTTTTCAAACCAGCCTCAAGCGCAACGGCTCTTATCTCGTCGAGGTCGCGGCTGTTCAGAATCAACGAACGCAAATTTTTATCGACGCTCAAAATTTCATGCAGGGCAATTCGCCCGCTGTAGCCTGTGCCACGACAATTTTCACAACCAACCGCCTCAAAAGTTCCGTCCGATAAAATCTTCTTGCAATGCGGACAAAGCCTCCTGACAAGTCGTTGAGCAACTACGCCATTAAGCGTCGCCGCCAAAAGATACGGTTCAACGCCCATTTCCAACATACGAAAAACCGCACTGCACGAGTCGTTAGCGTGGAGCGTCGTAAAGATTAAATGACCCGTGAGCGCGGCGCGTATTGCAATTTTGGAAGTGTCAGCGTCGCGAGCCTCCCCAACCATTAAAACGTTGCAATCCATACGCAACATCGCCCGTAAGCCCGCCGCAAACGTCAAGCCTGTTTTCTCGTTAACTTGAACTTGACTGATTCCTTCGACGTGCTGTTCAATCGGATCCTCCAACGTCATTATTGAGCGCGTCGGTTGATTGAGTTCGCGTAACGCGGCGTAAAGCGTCGTCGATTTCCCTGAATTCATCGGTCCCGTTAAAATTATCATGCCAGCCGCTGAATCAATCATCTGTCGAAAAATTTTCTCGTTAGCCGCCGTGAAGCCCAAATCTTTTAAGTTGTGCAGTTCAAGCGTCGAATCAAGCAATCTTATCGTCAAACTTTCCGCGCCGAATGACGGCATACTTGCCACGCGCATTTCTACTTTGCCGAATTGTATTGCGCCGTCCAAAGGTAAAAATGCGGCGGTCGTGTCCATGCGTGCCAAAATTTTTATTCGGGCAGTCAGCGCGTCAGCTAAATGAAATGGCAACGGCTGATGAAGTTCCTGGAGTTGCCCGTCAATTCGATAGCGCACGCGCAAAGATTTTTCAAACGGCTCAATGTGCAAATCAGACGCCCGCATTTTTATTGCAAAGTTGAAAAGTAAGTCCACAAGCTCGACAATCGCTCGCGACGAATTACCCGCGAAATTGTGCCGCTCCCTGTGAATCAATCGCCGTAATTGTTCGTCGAAGTCGTTCATTATGCCGCTCCTTGTGAATCAAAAATTTTATCCGTTAAGTCTTGGCAAATCGTCCGCAGAATTTAATCGCTGGTTTGAAGTGTCGCTCATAAAAATAATTTCCGTCTGGATTTCGTGATTAATGCTCGCAATTAATTTCGTAAGAGAAGTACGCACGCGCTCATTAGCCCGTTGTAAAATCCCATCGGAAATTAAATGCCGCCTCATATCGTCAAGACTATTTTTCAGTTCGCGATTGTATTTCTCAATGTCGACAGCGCGAGAAAAAATTTCCGTTCTAACCTTTTCGGGCTTAACGGTTTCGGGCAATTCGTGAATCCGCAAAATTTTTCCGCTCGGAATGATAATTTTGATTTTGTTGCTATAGGAATCTTGCGCGTAAACTGCGCGGCTCATATCGCAACCGCAAACAACTTCGCCGGCGTAATTAATTTTAATTTCGTTGTTAGTCAGCGGCATACTCAAGCCGAAAATTTTTCTGTCGTCGTGGTAGATAAAGGACGAATTAAAAGTTTGCTTGAGGACGCCGAACTCCGCGATATTTTCAATCTTGTGGAGGATAATAACTTGCAATTCTTGTGGGCTAATTCGTTGCGAAGTGAGCGGGAGTCTCTGATTAGTCGGCTTAGCGAAGAGGCTTTTTATTTTGTCCACAGTCAATATGCCCGTTACGCCGCCGAGTATCGTCACGAACAAAAGCACCGCCATAACGGCAAAAAATGTACTCATTTAAAATTCCTCCGCCCGCGTCGCAGATTTTTATTTCGTGTTCAAAAAATTTTCGAGAGTTTTACGCATGACTATCATATCGGGGATTTCGCCCGTGTAAAGCCGAAATGCTTCCTGTCCTTGCAAAAGTAACATCGACAGCCCGTTGAGCGTCGGATAACCGAGTTTCTTTGCAGTCTTTAAAAGTTTTGTTTCAACGGGATTATAAACTATATCATAGACGAGTGCGCCCTCCGGCAAAAGTTTCAAGTCAACCGGCGGCATGTCGTTTACTTCTGGAAACATTCCTAGCGGCGTCGTGTTGATTAAAATGTCCGCAGTCTGTAGCATTTCCTTAAATTCGTCCGAGTGCCAATCAAAGCCCTCAACTTGTCCGTGTGTTAAAAAGTCGTTAGCTAAAGCATTTGCCTTTTGCGGATTGCGTGCACCGATTGTTATACATTCCGCCCGCCTCTTGCACAAGCCCCATAAAATTGCACGAGCCGCCCCGCCCGCGCCCAAAACTACCGCATGACAATCTTCCGGCATAAAATTTGACTCAGCCAAAGCCGCCAAAAATCCAACCACGTCCGTATTATAGCCCGTCAACATGCCGCCATCGTTTACAACCGTATTCACCGCGCCGATAACTAATGCATCCGCGTCAACGGCGTCAAGATATTGCATTATCGTTGACTTGTGCGGGATTGTCACGTTCACGCCGCGAAAATCTAAGCCCTTTATCGCCTCGACTGCCATAAACAATTTGCCCGCGTGTACCGGCAATAAAATGTAATTATAATTTACAAAACCCGCCGCCTTGAATGTCGCCTTGTACATTTGCGGCGACAGCGAATGACCGACCGGGTAACCCATAATCCCAAAATTTTTTATCTCCATAGAATTCATTTCCGAATCTCCTTTCATTGACGAAATAATTTTATCACAAGCCGCTTTGAGTGACAATCAAATTCAGCGGGCAGAAATTTTTTTGAAATTGTCCTCGCAGGACACCAACGGAAAAATTTTTCGTGCTATGATTCTCACGAATTCTGAAGCAAACAATAATCAAATGGTCTCTGAAAATTTAATTTACCGGGAGGAATCACTTATGGAAGTAAAAAAATTCTTGACGGTGCTCTTGATAGCGGGAGCTATTATCTTCGGACAAGCGGCAATGTCGGAGGCTTGTGATATTGCAGGCTCGACGAACCCTTCGTTCACGTTTGCGGCGGAAAAATTTTCGCTTGACTCTCGCAGTAAATTTAACTACGTAACGATAATGGCAAAGTGGAGATGCACCGAATGCGGCAAAGTAGTTCTGTTGACCAAAAAAGTACACCCGGCCAATGTCGGTTATGCCGGTCCTTGCCCAGAGTCGGGTATCCTCATTCACATTTGGAAGCTTGAAGGATTAGTGGACGCATGATATTAGAGACCGGTGACGTGATTTAAATATTTTTATCGTTAATCTCTCTGATTTTTTTCGGAGGGATTTTTTTGTCGAATTATTAAATTGCAAATCGGAATCAGCCAAAGATACCACGCCGCGAGGATTGAAATTTTCGGCGCGTCAATGGGCATTAAAACTATAACGCTGGCAATCGACCAAGGAATCATCGGAGAAATTATCACGGCGGAATTTTCGATTTGTATTGCGAAAATTTCTGCGCGGCGTTCGACTTTTTTGCAAAGTTGGTGCGTCAACATTATCGCCAACGTTTGATTGCAAGCTATCATGCTCGTTATAATCGACGCAACTAAAACGCTCACGAACGGCGAAAATTTTTTCCCAATGCTAATCATCAAACTTTGCAGACGATTTAAAAAACCCGTCACTTGAAAAATGCCCGCGTAACAACTCGACAAACAAACTATCGCTACGACATTTGCCATTGAAATTATTCCGCCGCCGCTCATAATTTCATCAAGCACTTTATCTGACGGATAATAGCCCAGCACGGCAATTTTTATCAGCTCAATGGCTCCCATGCCTTGAATTAATATCGCAATCGCCGCGCAGGCTAAAATGCTTGCAGTCATCATCAGCTGAACTTTTAATTTGAACAGCGACAACACCACGATTAATATTGCCGGAATTAAAACGATTAAATTTATTTCAAACACCCGCGAAAAAATTTCTTTAGCGTCGACAGTTACCGCGCCTCCGCCCGTAAAAAATATTCCCGCGACTAAATAAAGTACGCTCGCCAAAATCAGCGGTATTATCGACGTTCTTATCATGCCAACGATATTTTTAAAAATGTCCGTGCGTGTCAACGTCGCAACCAATAATGCGCTTGTCGACATTGGCGAACATCTATCACCTAAATAACAACCCGACAATATCGCGCCGCCCGTCAACCAAATCGGGACGCCTAAATTATCTGCTATCGACCCGCAAATAATTCCCATCGTCGCCGCTGTGCCAAATGCCGTCCCGGTCAATACCGAAATTAATCCGCAAAGCCAAAACGTCATCAGCAAAATTATCGCGGGCGAAAAAAAATCCGACACATAAAAAATTATCGCCGGTATAACGCCCGCCGCCCGCCAATACGCCGTAACTATTCCAATTAGCACAAGCGTTATCAAAATCGACTTAATCGGCTTGACACCCGCAATCCACATGTCGAAAATTTTTCGCGGCGGATGTCCGAGTTCTGCGGCGTAAAACGAAAAAATTCCCAGCCCGAAAATCAGCGCAACTAAAATCGACACGTCCGATAAAATACACACTAACAACGCGGCGGAAAATATTCCGAGTAAAATTATTTCTGTCATGCTCAATCCTCCCGAAAAAATCTTAGCACAATCGTCAAGCTTATGGTAAAATCTGCGCGGGAGGATTTTTTTAATTAGGAATTAGGAATGAGGAATTTTGAAATGAAGTACAAACTTTTGGCAGTCGATATGGACGGCACAGTTTTAAATTCGCAAAAAAAAATTTCGCCGCGAACAAAATCCGCCCTCGATGAGCTGATGAGGCGCGGAGTTTATGTCGTAGTTAGCACTGGACGCAACCTCGCTGAACTGACAGATTATCGCGACGATTTTAAGGCTATGAATTACGGAATAGTCATAAGCGGCGGCATGATTTACGATTTTTTCAACGATAAGCCCGTTAAAGTTCACGCCGTCGACGAGCCGACGATTTTAAAGCTGATAGACTTTGGACTTGAGACACGGGCGATGATTCACTTGCACACGGTACATAAATCTATTGCTCGTGAGGTTGATATTCAAAATATGGCGGCGTTCGGCATGGGCATTTATCAAGGTATGTTCGATAGAATTTGCGAACGTTGCGACGACTGCAAGGAATATGTCCGCGCACACCCTAGCGAAGTCATCAAAGTCAATCTCTATCACCGCGATAAAAAATCTCGCGATAAAAATTTTGAACGCATTAAACCTTTGAACTTGTCGATTTCCTACGCGGAGGCTTTTAACTTGGAAATGTCACCGGCAAATGTAACTAAGGCGTCGGGGCTTGTCGAGCTGTGCGACTTCTTAAATATCGACGTTGCAGAGACGGTTGCAATGGGCGACTCCGATAACGATAAAGAAATTTTGCAAACAGCAGGGCTTTCTGTTGCTATGGGCAATGCCGCCGACGAAATTAAAAATCTTGCCGACTTCGTGACACTTGATAGCGATAATGACGGCGTTGCTGTTGCCATTGAAAAATTTTTTGAGGAGTGATTAAAATGATTGAACCTCAAACTTTGGAGCAAATGAACCTCGATAACAGCAAATTGATAAATTTTGCGCCTGCTGAACTGAAAATTTTCAAAGAAGAGCTTGATAAGCAATTCGCTGAAGGAAAAGGCGTAGATATTTTCAAAGCCCTTCGCAACACTCGCTATTTTGCAATGCTTGACAGAAGATTTAAAGAGCTTGAGGAATGTCATTGCATCGAATTCGCGGACAAAGAATGGGAGAAATTCATAAACGACAAAGATTTTGAAGTAATTGTTATGAGAGATTATAAAATTCAATTTTTTGGAGACAATGAATCTAAAGTTTGGACGGCAACGAGTGAAGATATTCCAGGATTAATTCTTGAAGACGAGTCCGCAACAAAATTAATTCAGAGAGTTATGCTTGCCGCGCCCGAAATTATCGAATTGAACGGCGTAGAAAGAGCAGCGTTGGCATAATGGCGGAGTATGAAAAGAAAGTTAGGGCTATTTTAACCGAAAATGGTTGCAAATTTGTTCGACACGGCAAAGGCGACCATGATATTTGGTACAGCCCCATAACCGACCGCAATATTACTGTTGACGGAAAGATTAAATCAAGATTTACTGCTAACGAAATCATGAAACAGAGCGGAATAAGCTATCGTTTCTAAGAACAGGTGTTCATAAAGGGTAAAAAGTGATATAGTAAGTGTATTATGA
>CAMJRX010000001.1 GCA_946408355.1 uncultured Selenomonadales bacterium | reverse complement strand
TTTGGCAGTTGCAAATATTTTCCCTGTCGAATTAGCGAACGCGCCGCCGGATTTGTCAATAAAACTTCTGTCGCGTCATAGCCTTTGTATTTAAATTTTTTCATGACCGATTGCCTTTAAAGCCGCGTCCATTGTCTGCATACCTTGCGCCCGATTGCTCATCATTACATTTGGCAGTTGTAAATACTTTCCCTGTCGAATTAGCGAACGCGCCGCCGGATTTGCCAATAAAACTTCTGCCGCACAACGCCGCCCGTTTGAAGTTTTTACGAGTTGTTGAGAAATTATCGCGCTGAATTCGTCGGCAAATAAATCGCGGATTGCGTCGCGCTGAACGAGTGGAAACATTGTCTCAACGCGCATGGCAGTTTCAGCCGCCGACCGCGTGTGCAATGTCGCCAAAACTAATACGCCCGCCGCTGATGCCTCAAGTGCCGCGTGCATTGTTTCTGCGTCGCGAATTTCGCCGATTAATAAAACGTCAGGCATTTCGCGCATTGCCGTCCGAACCGCCGCCGCAAAGTTTAAAAAATCTTGTCCGAGTTCGCGTTGGCTTATAAAAGATTTTTCCGCCTCATACTCAAATTCTATTGGGTCTTCTAACGTCAGCAAATGACACGGTCGCAAGTTGCAAAGTTCGTTCAGAAATGCGGCGAGTGTCGTTGACTTGCCCGAACCTGTTCTGCCCGTCACGAGGATTAATCCCTGCGCGGCTGTGAAGAATTTTTTTAGCGCGGGCGGTGCTCCCAATTCGTCAAGCGTTGGAATTTTATTTGCGATTAATCTAAGTGCAAGCGCGGGAAATTTTCGCTGATAATAAACGTTGACGCGGAATCGCCTTGAAACTTTTTCGTCGACGTAGGAAAAATCTACCGCTAAATTTTTTTCAAGTTCCTCTTTAAGGCGCGGCGATAAAATTCCTTCCAAAAAACTTTTGACTTCCCGCGCAGATAAAATTTCCCCCGATTGAAAAATGTCGCCGGCTACACGCAAAAAAGGCGGTTGCCCCACCGTCAAATGAACATCTGAGGCGTCGAGGCTAACCGCTTCTTGTAAAATTTTTTCTAGCATTAGTTTCTTCCTTTAGAAAGTTCGTCGTCAAATGAGGGCGCATTGTCAATCACAGGTTCCGGCTCGCGAACTGGTTCTGGTTCAGTATAAACGGGTTCCGGCTCGTGATAAACAGGTTCAGGTTCGCGAATTGGCTCCGGCTCGCGAATCGGTTCGGGCGTAGGCTCCACATAATCGGGCACACCCTCCGGCTTACGAGTATAATCCGGCTCCGGTTCACGATAATTAGATTCGGATTCACGATAAGTAGGTTCAGGCTCCGGCTCGTAATATCTGCGCGGCTGTTCCTCTTCCTCGTAATGATCACGGCGCGAACGATTATTATCGCGAACTTCAGTTACAGCGGGCTTGGTATTGCGCCTATCAACAACTAAATCGTCAAAATCATGCGCAGGGACGTTGAGCAATGCATTTTGCATAAAGTGACTCCAAATCGTCGCGGGCAAACCGCCGCCCATTATCCCATCAAGGCTTGTGTTATCGTCATTGCCAATCCATACGGCGGCGACAAGGTCAGGCGTATAACCAACAAACCATGCGTCCTTATAATCGCTGGTCGTGCCGGTTTTACCTGCGGCAGGTCGTCCAATAGCTGCGCCCTTGCCCGTGCCTTTAGCAATTACGTCCTCAAGCATGCTGGTTAAATCGGCGGCACTTTCAGGAGTAATAACTTGTCGACCTTCGGGAATTGCCTCGTGAATAATGTTGCCGTTGCGGTCGAGGACTTTGGTTATAGCAATGTGCGGAATGTGAATGCCGCTGTTAGCAAAAGTTCCGTACGCGCTGGCAATTTCAAGCGGAGTAACTCCTCGCGTCAAGCCACCGAGCGATATTGCAAGATTGGTATCGTTCGGGTCGCCCGTCAAGACAAATGTCGAAATACCCATTTCCTGCGCGTAGTAAATAACTTTATCAATGCCCAGAGCTTGCGCGATTTTAACGGTCGGAACGTTCATTGAAAAAGTTGCAACGGTGCGGAGGCTAACATTGCCGCTGAAACGTCGACTATCATTTTGTGGACGCCAACCGGCAATATCAATAGGGCTGTCCTCAATTACGGTATCGGGCGTGTAACCGCTTTCAAGACCAGTAACAAATACAAATGGTTTAAACGCAGAGCCAGGTTGACGTTCCGCCATAGTTGCGCGATTAAATTGGTCAGTGCCACGCCCTCCGACCATTGCGCGGATATAACCCGTCTTAGGCTCAACGGCGACGATTGCGCCTTGTGGCTGAACAATCCCGTTAACGTCGGTGTAATCTTGCGGTAGATATGTCAGCAACGCCTCTTCAGCCATTTTCTGCATATCTAAATCAATCGTCGTGTAAACTTTTAAGCCTTCCTTATAAACCGCGTCCGCGCCGTAACGGTCAACCAAAAGCTGTGTAACGTATTCGATAAAATACATTGCGTCCTTGTGCTTTTCAGGGACATTTTGCGGCGCAAGGACGACTTCAGCACTTTTAGCGGCATTTGCCTCGTTGAAACTGATATAGCCGTAATTTACCATTTGGTTAAGGACGGTATTGCGGCGTTCAATCGCGGCGTTAATGTTGTTGAACGGCGAATAATAATTCGGGCTTTTCGGAATGCCCGCGAGCATTGCACATTCGCCGAGCGTCAAATCCTCAACATTTTTGCCGAAATAAGTTTTAGCCGCCGCCTGTACACCATAGGCACCTTGCCCGAAATAAATTTGGTTCAGATAGAGTTCCAAAATTTCCTGCTTAGTGTATTGCTTTTCGAGTTGCAAGGCGAGGAAAATCTCTTGAATTTTGCGCTTATAAGTTCTGTCCTGCGTGAGGTAAGCATTTTTAGCGAGCTGTTGAGTTATCGTCGAGCCGCCCTCCGCAATTTCTTGACGGATAATATTTGTGTAAGCGGCGCGCAACAATCCGCGAAAGTCAACGCCCTTGTGCTCATAAAAGCGATTGTCCTCAATGGCGACGAACGCATTTTGCAAGTTGAGTGGTATCTGCTCAATCTTGACGGGCACGCGATTTTCCGTAGCGTGAATAATTGCAATCTCATTGCCCGCCGAATCGTAAATGTGCGACGACGCCGGCGGCAGAATATCTTTCGACAAATCCGCCTTGACGTTAAGATTGGCAGTCACGAAACCGATACCAACGCCGACCGCCATAACGATTATAAAAATAATTAGTCCGATAAAAATTTTCAGGAACGTTGAAGATTTTTTCTTCGGCGCACTCGGTTGAGGATTGTCGCCGCGTTCCAAATCTGTCCTGTCCATAAAATTCCCTCCTAAACGCCGCTTATCTTACCATAAATTGATTCGCCGCGTCTACAAAGCAAAGCATTTTTTATGTTATAATTCGCTTAAAATACTTTTTGGAGGAAAATTTATGGTTGAAATGATAATCGGGCGAGCGGGCGCAGGAAAAACTTTTGAGTGCTTGCAACGCGCAAAAAAAATTCTTGAGACCGAGCCGCTCAAAACGGAAATAATTTTTTTATTGCCGGCGTATCAAACATATCGCGCCGAATTGGAGTTGGCAAATTTAACGGGCGGCGCAGTCAATACGCGCATGAACAGTTTTAATCGATTCGCACGGCAAATTTTAGACGAAATTGGCGGAGGATTAACGCCGCGCATATCGGAAATCGGACGGCGACTTTTGCTTAGAAAAATTTTACTGAGACGCGATAAGGCTGGCGATTTAAAATATTTCGTTCGGGCGGCTAAGCAACACGGATTCGCGGAAATTTTATCGGACGAATTAAAGGAACTGAAAACTTATTCAATCGACGCGGATAAACTCGACGAGGCGGCGGATAAAGTTTCAGACGACGAACTCAAAGATAAACTGCGCGACTTGAAACTTTTGGCGGAAGATTTTACAGCGGTATTGACTGACAAATTAACTGACGACGAAAATTTATTGGAACGGGCAACGGAATTCATGGAGCAATCGCTGACAATCGAGAGCGCGGAAATTTTTATTGACGGATTTATTTTCTTCGACCCTAAGCAACGAAATTTTTTGCGTAAACTTTTCACCTGCGCTAGGAACGTTCATATAACTTTGCCAATGGATACGGACTTCAACAGCCGTGAAAATGTTTCAGAGGTTGGCATTTTTAATCGCTCATTCGAGACATTTAAAATACTGCGCAAAATGGCTGACGATTTAAAGATTGAATTTAAAATTACTCGTCTGAATACGCCGTGCAGATTTAAATTCGAGCCGCTGAAGATTTTGGAGCAAAGACTTTTTGATTATAAGCCGAAAAAATTTGACGGTACAGCGGGATTAAAAATTATTGAGGCTGTTAATCGTCGTGCAGAGGTCGAAGGCGTAGCACAAGAAATTTTGCAACTGCTCAAAAAAAATTATCGGTTGCGCGAAATCGGAGTTTTGACACGCGACGAAAGTTATTTTGCGCTAATCAAGCCGATATTCGAAGTTCACGCGATACCGTATTTTATCGACATGAAACGGGCGGCGGCGAATCACCCACTGGCAGAATTAATTCGTTCAGCTTTGGAAATCCTGCGCGGCTGGCGACGTGAATCAATTTTCCGTTGCTTAAAGACGGGATTTTTCGACGTGACGCAAGAGGAAGTTGATTTGCTAGAAAATTACGTTGTGGAGTTCGGCTTAAAGGGCGCGGGAAATTGGCAAAAGACGTGGGATTATCGGCGAGTAAAATCTTTGGACGCGCCAATTCAACCCGCCAATCCTGACGAGGCGGCTTATCTTGAACAAATCAACGCGATTAGAAAAAAATCTGCCGCGCCGCTGATAAATTTTTCGGAGCGTGTAAAGGCGTCGGAAGATGATGTAACTGCGCTGACAACGGCACTGTTCAAATTGCTGGAGGAACTCAACGTTTACGAAAAACTTTTAGATTGGTCGCAAGCTGAAGAAAATCGCGGCAATCTTGCGCTTTCGAGAGAACACCTAAAAATTTGGGACGACGTGATAAATCTTTTCGAGGAAGTCGTTGAGGCTTTAGGCGAAGAGCCAATTAAACGGGCGGAATTTGAATCAATAATCGGCGAGGGGCTTGACGCGCTGGAAATGTCGCTGATTCCGCCGGGACTTGACGAAGTGACGATTGCGCAATTTGAGCAGAATTCATTGCAAAATTCGCGGGCAATATTCGTTTTGGGTTTCGACGATGAAAACTTCCCGCGCAAAGTCGCCGAAAAAAATTTACTAAACGACGCTGACAGATTGCGACTGAACGAATCGGGCTTTGAAATTTCTAAGGGCGGACGCGAACAGGCTTTAGCAGAAAAATTTTTAATCTATCGCGGGCTAACTGAGGCGCGTGAACTTTTATATTTGTCATATTCAATAGGCGACGCTGAAGGCAAAAAAATTTCCGCGTCAAGTTTGCTGAACAAAATCCGCGTAATATTCCCGCTCCAAACTCAAAAGGTTGAACTCGACGTATTGCAAAATTTAGGCAGTGAAATCTTCGCGGCGGGCGAAAAATCTTTATCCAAAGAGACGTCTCAAAAACTTTACGCGCCAAAGAAAAAAATGCGAGCCGACATTACCCGCATTGAAAGTTTCAACGAATGCCCATTTAAATATTTTGCTAAGTATGGGCTTAATCTTCAAGAGCGCGTCGAATATAAAGTTCAAGTTCCCGACATTGGAAATATTTTGCACGCCGTCATGAGCCAATTTGGTCGCGATTTAAAAAAGGAAAATCGTCAATGGTCGTCAGTCGGTGCGATTGAGTTAAGCGGGCGCGTTGAAAAAATTATCAATGACTTAACGCCGCGTGTACACAATAAAATTTTGCTTAGCACGAAAACTTTGGAGCACCGCCGCGAACGCATTAAAAAAGTTGCTGTGGAATCTTTAACGCGCTTGATTGCGCTGGATAAAGTTAGCGAATTTCACCCGCAAATTTTCGAGCAGAGATTTTACGACGACAAAAAAATTGACGACGTGGAATTAAATTTGAACGGGCGCATTGACCGAATCGATTTAAGCGGCGACGAAAAATATTTTCTGATTATCGACTACAAAACCGACAATGCGTCAATCAACTTGAAAAAAATTTATCATGGGTTAAGCTTGCAACTGTCAATTTATCTCGACGCAGCTAAAAGTCTTTCTGAAGTTGACGGGCGCGAAGCTGGCGCAATGCTTTATTGTCTGCTTAAAATTTCTACCAAAGGCGGCAAAACTGATTCGGAGGCGGCAGAGGAAGCAAAACAGGAATTGAAAATGCCTGGACTGATTCGCGTCGACGATGAAATAAAAAAAGCCGTCGACAGCACGGAAAATTTCGTTGACTTTGCTAAAAAAAATCTCGTTAGCCGCGCAGATTTTCAGACGATTATCAACTACGCGGAAAAAATTTTAGAAACGACTGCCGAAAAAATTTTGAGCGGTTGTATCGACGTTAAGCCCGCGAAATTTTCCGATAAAGACGCTTGCAATTATTGTTTGTACTCTGCGTTGTGCACCTTCGACCGTTCTACTAATGAAACTTTGACGCCGACCGACTTAAAGCGCGCGGAAATTATTTCGGCGATGAATGAGGCTATTGGAAAATAATTTCATAACGCGCAATAATTTTGGGCTGAATCATTTCGGCGGATAAAGAGTATTCATTATTACTTGTCAACGGCCAATAAAAAAAATACCCTGCCAAAATCGGCGGGGATTTTTTTATACAGATTTTTTTATCAGCGTCCATTGCGTCGCAAGCATACCGATTAACATTAGCACACAGCCGAAAATTTCTCGTGAACTCATGACTTCACCTAAGAAAAACCAGCCCGCCAACGCTCCAAAGATTGCCTCGAAACTCATTAAGATTGCGGCGGTCGCTGGTTCCGCGTAACGTTGTCCATAGTTTTGCAATGTGAACGCAACGCCCGCGCTCATTACGCCGCCATAAAGTATCGGGAACCATGCGTTTAACATTGCTGACAAATGCGGCGTCTCGAATGAGAACATTGCCGCAAAACTTAAAATCATCACGATAAAAATCTGCGCGGCAGATAATTCGATTAAGTCTACTTTGGAGGCGAAACGGTCGATTAATAAAATTTGCGCCGTCCATACAAATGCACTAACAAAAAGTATTGCGTCTCCAATTTGAATTGAAAATCCATCGCCGATTGCCAACAAGTACAAACCAACGATTGCAAAGCCCGCGCCCAGCCAATTTTCCCGACGAATTATTTTACCTAAAAATTTTGCGCCGAGCGGCACGAACACGATATAAAGGCACGTGATAAACGCCGCCTTGCCCGCCGTTGAATATTGCAGAGCGATTTGTTGCATGGAACTAGCGATAAACAATACCAGACCGATTAGCAAGCCGATTAAAAAGCCGCGCTGATAATTTTTCTTCCGACGCTCCACAGCTCGACTTTTGCGCGTAAAAATTGCCACTGCGATTAACGATAAAAATCCTGTCAAATATCTGCCCGTCGCATAAGAAAAAGGACCTAATCCGTCCATTCCCGTTAGTTGTGCTACAAAAGTTGTTCCCCAAAAAAACGCCGCGCCCAAAAGCATCAGCGTTCCTTTTATCTGCATGAAAAATTTTTCCTCCTTAGGAAGTTACGACCCGGTTGCGCCCTGTTTCCTTAGCACGATAAAGGCGGGCGTCTGCAATTTTTATATTATCTTCAATCGATAGCGCGGAATTAATTTCAGCACAGCCAAAACTCATCGTCACGCGAATTTCTTTATCCTCGAATTTGCAAACTGAATTCATCACGGCTTGGCGAATTTGTTCAGCTGTGAACGCCGCGCCGGAAATATTCGCACCCTCAAGGACGATTATAAATTCCTCGCCGCCCCACCTGTAAGCATTACCGCTTATTGTCGATAAAATTTTTGCTACGTGAATTAAAACCGCGTCGCCGGCATTGTGCCCGTAAGTATCGTTGACCTTCTTGAAAAAATCAATGTCACAGATAATCAGCGACGTTGGCGGCGTAGCTTGCCGATATTTTGTCTGATAATCGCTGTGGAAGCCAAAACGATTTTTCAGCTCCGTAAGTTTATCGCGTTGCGAATCGGCAAGAAACATGTCGCTTTCAAGAGCCATGCCGCAAATAAACGCCGCGATTGAAAGGCGTTTGGTATCTTCGATTTCGTCAAAGCCCGCGTCGTCGTCAAGCTTGTTGATGACTTGATAAGCCCCGATAATTTCGCCGTGACAATTCGACACCGGCATAACGAGGATTGACTTCGTTAAGTAGCCGGTTTTTTTGTCGACTGCGGCGTTAAAATTCGGGTTATTATATGGGTCGTTAGTTAAAATTGCGCGATTTTCTGCAAGAGCTTGACCGACTAGCCCGCTTTTGTCGCTTATGATAATTTGTTCGGTGCCTGTCGCGGCAGTCGTCATCAACAAATGCGCTCGCTTATCCCAACGCCAAAAACTTGCTCTATCTGCGCCGACAAGTGTTCGCCCCAACTCCGCAAAAATTTCAAATACTTTGAGGTGCGTACTCTGCCCGCTTTGGTTTAGGCGCATTTCGTCATACAAAGTTTGCATGATTGTAAAAATTTTATTCAGCATTTCCTCTGCCGAAAATTTTTTGCTCGTCATTGTAATTCCCTCTGTCAAAGTAAAAACTCGTCTCCAGCTTTTGCAAACTGAACGCCAAATTTGCGTTCCAATCCGGCAAGTTCCTCGTCATTTCTCAACGGCGCGTGGTGTACAAAAATAAGTTTCTTAACTCCCGCCGCCGTCGCAACTTTAATTCCCTCTTCCGGCGTGGAATGTCCATAACCTTTATATCGGGAATATTCTTCCGTCGTGTATTGCGCGTCGTAAAGCAAAATGTCACAGCCTTTAGCAAAATCAGCCAACGCCTGGCAAGCTTCAGGATTATGTTCAAAGTCCGTAGCGTGAACTATTGATTTGCCTTTATATGTCAGCCGATAAATCGTCGCGCCTTTTGGGTGCGAACCTTCCATTGTGTCGACTTCCACTTCCCCGATAAAAAATTTTTCCGGCAACAGATGAAAGCTAACCTTCGCCGGATAATCCTCAATCTTGCACGGCCAGAAAGGATTGCTTATCAATTTGTCAATCGCCTCTTTTGGCATGAGTCCAACTCTTTTGGCGGAATAAATTTCAATCGGTCTATCCTTTTGTGTCAGCGCAATAAAAAATGGCAATCCGACTAAATGATCCAAATGCATATGCGTCAACAAAATTGTTATGTTGGAATTTGCTTTGGGCAATGCACTTACGATACCGGATCCAGCGTCCAAATAAATTTCCTCATTGTCGGCTTGAACTTTGTAACAGGAAGTCGCGCCGCCATAAATCTCAAAATTTTTTCCTTCCATAGGCACAGAACCGCGTGTACCCAAAACAGTTAATTTAAAATTGTTCATAAAGAGTTAAGCCTCCTCCACTTCTTTTAATGCGTCAAGCGTCAAAACTTCAAAGCCTTCCTTTTTGCCCTTAAGTTTTATTTTATTTCCCAGCGACGTGACCGTAGCTTGCGAACCTAAAATATCTGCCACTGCACGCGAGATAAAAATTTTCCCGCCGGGCGCATTCGCCTCAAGACGCGCCGCCGTGTTAACCGTATCACCAATGGCGGTGTAATCCATTCTGAACGGACTGCCGATATTGCCAACGACCGCGCTTCCCCAATGAACTCCGACGCCAAAAGCGACTTCGCAACCATAAGTTTTCTTGAGTTCCGCCAGTAATTTCTCCGAGCCATTAATCATATCCATAGCGGCGCGGCAGGCAAGCAAAACTGGCTTATCTTGCGTAATTGGCGCGTTCCAAAAAGCCATAGTGCAATCACCAACAAATTTATCTAACGTGCCGTGATGTCGTCTTACACAATCCGTCGTAAGCGTCAAATATTTGTTAAGTATCTCGACAACCTCCGGCGCAGGAAGTCGTTCGCTCATAGTCGTAAAGCCGCGAATATCTACAAAAAGCACGGCGATATTGCGCAACGTGCCGCCAACGTCAAGAGCTGCATCAGAACTTAGCAGTTGATTCATAATCGTTGGGTCAACATATCGCCCAAAAGTTGAAGTGACTTTATCCTTTTCTGCGCGGGCGCGAGTGTAATTAATCGCGACGGAGATGATAAATAAAACGCTGACGGCAAGCGGTATCCATACGACATGCAAAATAATTTCGTTGCTGTAAAAAATTTTGCACAGCCCGAACCAACCAAAAAAAATAATAAGCCACGCGATCAAAATACGTTGCAATTTCCACGACTGAAAAAAAATCCCCGACATAAAACTCACGATAAAAAGAATCAGCAACTGTAAAGATTGTTCAGCCTCATGCGGGAAAAAATTTTTTTGGAAAGCTTGAATTGCGTTGGCGTGAATGTTGACGCCGTACACGGGCGCGGAACGATCCAAAGCAGTAAAAAAATCTTCGCCCATGCCAGGCGCAAGCGCACCGATTAAAACAATTTTGTCGCGATAAACTTCAGCGTCCACTTTACTTTCCAACAAGTCAACGAAACTTATATCTGTATAACTTTTAGCGGTGAACGGCAGATAATACAGCCCGTTGCTTTCCGTTGTCGGCGGCGGATTAGGCGCAATGCCTCTAGCTTGACAGAACTTTTCGTAAAGAACTCTAGCAAAGGAAGTAAGCCGTCCGCGCTCCTCAGTATTTACGAAAAGCAACTGGTGCCGAATAATTCCGTCCGCGTCAGAGGGTTCGCAGATATGTCCAGTATCAGTTGCTTGCGCCAGCGCGGGGAATGGCGAATCCCATTGCCAAGTTTCACTCCACATAGCGTGCGGGTCGTCAAAATCTTCGTCAGCAATAACTGCAGAGGCAACTACGACATTTCCATACTTAGCGACGACTTCAGCAAGTTTTTTATCGAATTCGGGAGCATTGGGATTGTCGCCGGTAAAAAGAAAATCCATGCCGATAACAGCGGGCGGCGCGTTGGTGTTCATGTAATCAATAACCTTTGCAATATCGCGCCGAACCCACGACGACATGGAACCAAGTTTATTAATAGTCTTTGAATCAATGCCTACAACAACAATGTCTGAAGTTATCGCGCCCTGTTTTTGATAGAGCCAATCGGAAACTTTATAGTCGAAATCGTCCAACAAACCCGCCGCTGCCATCGTCGTTATAAGCGAGGCAATTAACAACGCTTGAATAATTTTCATGTCAAACTCTGATACCGCCAACTCTGTATCCTGTGAAAACTACAGAGCCGTTATCCAAAAAGTGCGACGCTTGATTTTCCGTAAGAATTTTATCGGCATCAGCGACCGATACGACGGGGCAACTGTTATCGTCAGACATGCGCGTTGCCTTTATAATTAAAGGATTGTTGCCGGCGCGTGATAAATCATTGCCTGTGCTCGTCGACGTTAGAAGCATGAGTTTATTTTTAATCTGCGCGGCGTAGGAGAGGCGTGAATAATTATTTTTATTTATAGCATAGCCGACCATGCCGCTTGCTATCAACTTGTCGCGCTCAAGGTTATCGTAACTGTAGATTGCTTGATTGTCCGCGTTGCGTATGACAGGTGACAACACGGGCTTTAAATCCAAATCGCCGCAATCAATGATTAACCCCGTGTAATTCCCTTCCGATTGAAATTGATTCGTAGGGTGCGGAAAATCTTTTTTATCAGCGGGCTTGAAAGCGACGCTTGCAATGGAATTTACACCGCCGTAAACCGGAAGACCCACGACAACGACGCAACTGCCATCTGCGCCAAATTCTTCCGACAAAACCTCTGCTCCGCTGATTATGGCAGAAACTCTGCTCTCCACAATGTCGCCGGAAAGAATTTGAGATTTTATCGTAGTTTCCGCCGTTATGTGAACGCCTTTAACTTGTTCTGCCAATGCGCGGTAGGCGTCCATAATCGCGGCTCGGCGAGAAGAACTTCGTATTTGTTGCAAAGTATTAGCATTTTTCGGAGCAATACCGTAGCCCTTAGCCGTCACCATATTATTTTCCCACCAGTTTGAAGACGGTTCGCTTTGAGCATTTGAAACGCAGGGCATACATAAAAATATAAGGAAGCAGATAATTTGCGTCGCTCGCAAAAAAATATTCATCGGTATCAACCTCCCTAAATTCATAGCTTAAAGTTTCGTATTCCACATAATCAGCGCGTCTTCGCCATTGTCAAGATAATAACCTTTGCGCCGTCCAACGCTCCGAAGTCCAAAGCTTTTGTAAAGTTTAATCGCCGCCGTGTTGCTCGGTCGAACTTCTAAAGTTATCGCCGTTGCGCCGCGTGCTTTGACTGCCTTAATAAGTTCGCCGAAAAGAATTGTCCCGACGCCTTGCGCACGATATTCCGGCTCAACTGCCACGCTCATGACTTCCGCTTGATTGAACGAAACCCACGCGCCCGCATAAGCCACAATTTTTCCGTCAAGTTCGCCGACAATGTAAGTTGCTAATTCGTTCTTTGCTTCATGCCAAAAATCCTCGCGTTTCCACGGCATGGCAAAACTTTTCTCTTCAATTTCTGCAACGGCGTCCGCGTCTTCTTGCGTCATTGCTCGAAAGGTAAGCCGTGCCTCTTCTCCCATAGCTCTTCCGCCTCCGAACGCCTGATATATAGCGGCTCCAAATTCATTACGTTATCGAACTTGTTTAAGTCAGCCGCGCAGATTGCAACTGCCGACGCTCGCGGCATTCTTAAATGTGATGGCGCAAGTTTTACATTCGGCGGCAATGGAACTTTTATTTTGTGTAACACGTCGCCGCAGAGTAAAAAATCCCCAGCCAAATTTCCGACCTCGTTAACTATTTTGTCTATCGGCTCAATTTTTAAATCCGTCAACGATAAAAAATCCTCGAACAACTGATAATATGCACGATTTTTTTGCGCGTCGATTAGCGGCACGACTTTTGCATTTGGGAAGTTGTAAGACATTGCCAAAAGCGTTGGCACGCCGATTATTTTTATTCCCCACGCATAAGCCAATGCCTTAGCCGTCGCCAAACCGATTCGCAAGCCCGTAAATGAGCCGGGACCAATGCTCACTGCTACCGCGTCCAGATTTTCAAACGTGCCCGAAATTTTTATGACTTCCTCGACTTGCGGCATTAACGTTTCTGAAAAACTTTGCGGCGATTCGCGTAAACTTTCCGCCAAAATTTTTCCGTCAGAAATTACTGCCACACTTGCCGCCCGCGTCGAAGTTTCTATTCCCAAAATCCGCAAGCTCAATCATCCTTTGTAACGAATTCTTCAAGTTCTTTGATAAAATCCTCGTGCTCCTCACCTACGCATGAAAAACTTATCCGACGCATGTTTTTGGAGTCTTTAATCCGCTCAATTTTTATCACGACGTAATTTTCCGGTAAAGCGTTCGGAAATTTTTCTGCCCATTCAATGAAGACAATCCCCTCCGGAAAGTCGGTGTATTCGTAAAAGCCAATGTCTTCCAATTCGTCTTCGGTGCGCAAGCGATATAAATCAAAGTGGACAATCGGACAAAATCCCTCGTAGACGCTCATCAAATTAAAAGTCGGGCTGGTCACTTCGCCCTGAACACCCAAAGTACGCGCCATGCTCTGTACGAAAAGAGTTTTACCCGCGCCCAAGCCGCCTTCCAAACAAATTACAGTGCCCTCGCGCACGCGCTGAGCTACTTTAGCCGCCAATTTTACCGTCCCGTATGGGGACTGGGTTATGTGCGTAAACAAAATTTTATTCACTCCTCCAAAATTTTTCCGACCGGTAATGATAAGCGCAGTTTATCAGACGTAAAAAATTTTTTCAACAAGCAAACGCGAATTGTGGTAAAATCATTTGTAAAGGAGATGAATGCTTTGAGAATTGAAGAATTATCTTTCCGCGAAATTTATCACCAGATTTGCTTGTTGAGCGACGCGGGCTTAGTTAAGTCGATAAATCTGCGAGACGTGTTTGAATTTCCGCCCGATGAAAAACTCGACGCCTTTTTAACTTACGCTTGCATTGACGACGGAACTTTTGTTTTTGAAATTTTAGCGGGCGCAAAAGTCAGCGGCGGACGCATAAAAATTTTTCCTGGCAGTTATAAAAAATCTGCCAAGCTCAAGCGCGGGCAAGTCGACAACGCCGAATTGAGAATTGTGACTGCCGAATACGCGCTACCTTTTCGCGACCGAATTTATATGATTGACGACAGAATTGACGCCGACACTCGCGAAGAAACGCGCCTTATTAAAAATCTCGACGCCTTCCGCCACCCTGATTATCCAGACGACGTTGTTGTTTATTTTTTCAGCCCAGAGGAGCAAAAACCCGAACTTTTATGGGTGCGTTGCGCGAGCGTCGACGAAAATATTTTGAACGGCGAACTTCTGAACGAGCCGACTAAAAATTTTGGCTGTCATGTTGGCGATAAAATAAAATTCGGCGTCGCGCAAATCGGCGAACAAAATATTTTGCTTTACTTACCGACAACGGAGGGCAATGCTCTTGCATAAAAAAAACGCAATAATAATCGGGGCGGGACCTGCTGGCTTGACTGCCGCGTATTATTTCCTAAAACACACCGACATACGCCCGATTGTTCTTGAGAAGGAAAATTTTGTCGGCGGCATTTCGCGGACGATGAATTTCAACGGCAACCGCATGGACATTGGCGGGCACAGATTTTTTTCTAAGAACGAGGAAGTTCTCAAGCTGTGGAATGAACTTTTGCCCACGCAGGGAGCACCCGCCCTCGACGATAAAATTTTGGGACGCGAATCTGTTTTGACGGACGGCGGCGCAAATCCCGAAGAAGTCGACGAAGTTTTTCTAAATCGGCGGCGCGTGTCGAGGATTTTTTATCACAGGAAATTTTTTTCCTACCCGATTTCTTTAAGCTTGGAGACGATTAAAAATCTCGGACTTGGTGAAATGTTTTCAATCGGCACGAGTTTTTTAAAGACTAAATTCCGTCAGCGCGACGAGAAAACTTTGGAAGATTTTATGATTAATCGTTTCGGGCAAAAGCTTTACGAAACTTTTTTCCGTGACTATACGACAAAAGTTTGGGGACGGACGCCGCAAGAAATTGGCGCGGATTGGGGCGAACAACGAATCAAAGGGCTTTCACTCGGCAAAACTATCCTCGATTTCGTGAAAAAAACTTTTGGCTCAAGTAAGGGCGCGGGCGAAACTTCGCTGATTGAAAGATTTTTTTATCCAAAATTCGGACCTGGTCAGTTGTGGGAAAAATTTGCCGACAATATAAAAAAGCTCGGCGGCGAAGTTCTTAACGCCTCCAATGTCAAAAATTTTCACGTCGTTGATAAAGTTATAAAATCCGTCCGTGTCAAATCGCCAGCAGGCATGTTGACTTTTCCCGCCGATTATTTTTTGTCAAGTATGCCGCTTGCCGAACTTGCCGATGCCCTCGACGACGGATTAAATCTTCGACAACTTCAAATTGCTCGCGGCTTGCCTTATCGCGATTTTATAACCGTTGGTTTGCTCGTCGATAAACTTTTGCTCAAAAATTCCACGCATATTAAAACGCTCGGAAATATCGTTCCGGACTGTTGGATTTATATTCAAGAGCCGTCGGTTAAGCTCGGTCGTTTGCAAATTTTTAACAACTGGTCGCCTTACATGGTCGCTAATCCGGAAAATTCTGTGTGGCTCGGTTTGGAATATTTTTGCAACGAGGGCGATGAACTTTGGCAAATGAGCGACGACGACTTTATAAAATTCGCGGCGGAAGAGCTTGCCTCGATTGATATTATCGACGCGACAAGCGTTCAATTCGGCGTGCGTGTCAAAGTTCCCAAAGCTTATCCCGCTTATTTTGACACTTACGAAAATCTTTCTGAACTGCGCGGCGCACTCGACGAAATTAAAAATCTTTACTGCATAGGACGCAACGGGCAACACCGATATAACAATATGGATCACAGCATGTTAACGGCGATTGAGGCAGTCAAGGCGATTGCAAGCGGTGACACTTCGCGGGAAAAAATTTGGAACGTCAACGCAGAAAAGATTTATCATGAGGGCAAGAGCAATGAATAAATTTCTTCCGCTTATCCAGATAATTTTTTTGTCGGCTGTTGCGGCGTCGTGGCAACCTTTTTTCAAATTTGTCGAAGCAGCAGATACACGCTTTGTAATGAATTTAGGACAATACGTTTTGGAGCACGGCTTTCCGTACGTTGACCCGTTCACGGTTCACGAAAATTTACAGCTCGTTGCGCAACAGTGGCTTAGCGGCGTTATATTTTGGGAGGCGTATAAAAATTTTGGTCTCGACGGACTCTTAATTGTTGACGGAATTTGCGCCGCGACTTTGATTTTAATTTATTGGCGGTTGTGTTTATTCGTAAGCGGCGGGAATAAAATTTTATCATTCGCGTTGAGCTTTATTATCGGATTTTTAATGGCGTCGGCTATTGTCCCGCGTCCGCACATTTTATCAACGGTGTTACTTTTATTCGAAGTTTTCTTGATGGAAAAATTCACGCGCACCGAAGACGCAAAATTTTTAATTCCGTTGCCGTTACTTAGCATTGTGCTGGTAAATTTGCACGCGGCAGTTTGGCTTATGTCGTTAGTTGTATGTTTACCGTTCTTGTTCGTGAAAAATTTTCGCCACATAAAATTTTTACTCGCCGCAATGGTTGGGATTGCTCTTTGCGGGCTAATAAATCCTTATGGCGTCGACGCAATGACTTACGTTTTTCGTTCTTACGGCATTGACGAAATTAATTCTAGTATTGCCGAGATGCATACACCGAGTGCACACGGTTTTAGCGGGAAATGTTTTTATGCGGCTGAAGCGTTTATGATTTTTTCTCTAGCGCGACTTAAAGTTCCGTGGCGATATATTTTCTTAAGCGGCGGAATAACTTTTATGGCGATAATGCACGGGCGCAACTTAATTTTATTTTACTTGCTGGCGACATTCCCGCTAGCTTACATATGGCACGATTTCAGCTTGGAAAAATTTAAACTTAAGCGCGTGCCCATGATGATTTTATGTTTCCTGCTTATCACCGCTAACACCGCCGTTAATACGGTTCTCCTAAAAGAAGGCTTCGACGATCTTTCTTTGTCGCTCAAAATTTTATTATTCGCTACTATAATTTTTATTTTATATATTTTGCTCTTATTAAAGGTCGAAGGACGCATTCTCCACCCAACAATACTTCCGCGAAAAAATCTGTCGCTACTTGTCACTTTTATAATTGCTAGCGGAATATTTATCGCCTCGCTCAATACAAATAAAACAAAGCTCGATGAAACTTACTCCGACGCGATAAAATTTTTGCTCCGCACCGAACGCCCCGAAAATATTTCTCTTTACGCCAATCAAGGTATCGGCGGGCTTGCTGGCAGTTTCGGGATTAAATATTACATTGATTCGCGCTCTGAAGTTTTTCTTCCGGCTAACAACGGACAAAAAGATATTTTCAAGGAGTATTTGGACTTTTCAAACGGCAAAATTTATTACAAGGATTTTTTCAATCGCTATGATTTCACGCACATAATCGTTACGAGTGATGAGGAAGCGTTTCTTTTTAGTCAGCTGTCAGATGATAAAAATTTCCGCGTGATTTACGAAAGCGAGCACGTCGAGGGTTATGAAGTTATTCGTTGCAGAATTTTTGTTCCGTCGAGGAAGGATTGACATGTTAAAAAAAATTTTTGTACTGATAATTTTCTTTCTGATGAGCCGAGCAGAGGCGGGAACGTGGTCGCCCGAATTGCGCGTCGGACTGATAAGCGGCGTCAAACAAGTTACTTTGCAAGTTTCCGCGCCGTGCCTTATGATTAACGCTGCCAAAGGTAGTATTGAGCAGAAAATTCCTGCCGGCAAAAGTTTCATTGTCGATTTTAAAAATCTAAAGCTTAACGCGATTGAAATTCGTCCCGAAAAAATTTCGCTGAACGATTTGCGCACAACTATTGATGGGAAAGAATATTACGGCGGTGTAACAGTTAACAAGGAAAAAGATTCGCTGACGGTGATAAATCTCGTACCGTTAGAAGAATATCTACGCGGCGTGGTATCTAAAGAAATGTCGCCGTCATACCCTTTGGCGGCTCTGAAAGCTCAAGCGGTGGCGGCTCGTTCATTCGCATTGAAAAATCGCGGCCGGCATGTTAAGGACGGTTACGACTTGTGTAGCTCGACGCACTGTCAAGTTTATATCGGCGTCACAAATTTTGATTCTATTAACAAAGCGGTTGACGAAACACGCGGCGAAGTTTTGGTTTACAAGGAAAAACTCATTGACACGAATTTTCATGCGGATAGTGGTGGCATGACAGAAAATGTCGGTGAAGTCTGGGGGACTGCCACTCCGTATCTTGTCGCCGTGCGTGAAATTATTCAGCTGGCTAAGCCGTGGACTGTTAAAGTTACCGCTAAAGATTTTTCCTCGCGGTTCGGCGAAAATTTCGGCGACGTGAAGTCTATTAAGCTAAGCAAGCTGACAATCGGTAAGTCAGCGAATGATAGAACTTCTTCGGGGCGTGTAAAGTCCGCGCAGATTATCAGCAGTAAAAAAACTTTGACTATTACGGGCAACGACTTGCGTAGAAAATTTTCTTTGCCGAGCACGCTTTTTGATATGAAACTTGAAGGCGACGAAATAATTTTCATTGGCTACGGTAGTGGGCACGGCGTCGGCATGTCGCAAGTCGGTGCACGCGATTACGCCGGAAATGGCTGGTCTTACGGAAAAATTTTGGCGCACTACTATAATGGCGCAAAGCTCAAAAAACTTTACTGATAAAATGTAATTGATATTTTTAAATTGGTTTAGTAAATCTTAGTGAAATTTTATGTCGAAATGAAAAGGCTTTTCGTCACAACTTTTTTCGAGCATGTGTACATGAGCGAAGATAATCTGCAATTTATTATTGAATAATTGTGGCTAAAAAAGTACAAAGCGAACCGATGATTGAGCTTCGCTATATTTGCTTGAAAACTATTCTTTTGCAAATAAGGGCAAGACGTCTAATAAAAGTTCTAATTGTCTTATCAATAATTTATGTGTGCACTTTCAAGATGTGTTACAAGTACGTTGAAGTTGTGACATGCGAATTCTTTCGATATTAATCCTAATTTAGTAAATCAACTTGAAATGATTGTTAATTCCCGTTAGTTTTCATAAAATTTTCTAAAAAATACTTAAGCAAAAACCCGCTCGACAAATCGAACGGGTTTGTAATTTTCTGTATTGGTGCCGAAGGCCGGACTCGAACCGGCACGTAGTTGCCTACGGCAGATTTTGAGTCTGCTGCGTCTGCCAATTCCGCCACTTCGGCGCAGGTTGCATATTAACACGCTTGAGGATTAATGTCAACAAAAATTTTAAGCTTCGACGATCGCTTTAAAAACGACGGAACAGCGGTCTCGCCGTAGCGTTGAAATAATTTTAGCATTATAACCGCGTCCGTACGCAACGCATGCGAATTGTTAGTTTCGGCATCTGTAATTGAAATTTTTTAAGCTTCGACAGCATAGACGCTAATTTTACGTTGATAACGTCCTTTGCGCTCGAATGCAACTTTGCCCGCAATTTTTGCAAAGAGAGTATCGTCCTTGCCGCGCCCGACATTGTTGCCGGGGTGAAAATGCGTGCCGCGTTGACGAACCAAAATACTGCCCGCCGTGACGACAGTGCCAGCTTGCTCTTTAACGCCAAGACGCTTCGACTCACTATCGCGACCATTGCGCGTGGAGCTGACGCCCTTTTTATGTGCAAAACGCTGTAAATCAAATTTAAACATCATTTAGTTTCACCTCCGAAGATTTTTTCTTCGACTTTAACAATTTTCGGAACTTGCTTTTCGACTTCCCGCATGCCAATTAAAAGAGTTTGGAAAGCGACTTCGGTTAATTCATCAGGCTCGTCTTTGAGTTTTACCATTAACCGCCCGTGCGCCGCGTCCCAATCAAAATCGCGCTTGAGATAATCCCTAAGACATACGAAAACCGAACTGGAAATCATCGACGCCGCCGCACAGTAAATATCATAACCGTGTTTAGCCGTGTTAGAGTGCCCGTCTAGCGAAAAGCCGATAATTTTGCCGTCGTCTTGCTTGTAAATCTCCGCAACGATCATGATTCGATTTTTTCAATCTTAACTTTCGTGAACGGCTGACGATGACCTTGACGGCGACGATAATTGGTTTTGTGCTTGTATTTGAAAATGCGAATCTTGGGACCTTTGCCGTTTTTAACAACGGAACCCGTAACCTTTGCGCCTTCGACGAGCGGACGACCGAATTTAATTTCTTCGCCCTCGCCAACTGCTAAAACTTCCTCAAACGTTACAGCAGAACCTTCCTCTGCGTCAAGCTTCTCAATGATAATCTCACTGCCCTCGACAACTTTATACTGCTTGCCACCAGTTTTAATAATTGCGTACAAACTCAACACCTCCATGCGGATGAACTCGCCGACTTCGGCTCGGTTGCCCGATTAGTTGCCTCGTCGAGCGGCGCAGTTAAGATAACAAAAAATTTTTCTGCTGTCAATTTCGGCAGACAAATTTTTTACTTGTAAGTTCGTCAAAAAATAATCTGCGCGGAAAAAATTTTATCCCATCAATGCGGCAAGATTTTTTTGTGCTATAATCGAGACGGAGGTTTTTATCATGAAAAAATTTTTGGCGGCGGGAGTCGCAACTTTATTCGCGATAAATTTATTTTCAACGGAGGCGATTGCTATGGAAAAACCTAAGGCAGTAAAAGTTGTACAGACGGCGGGACGCGACGCGCTCGGAGATTTTGCGCCGGAATTCGCACGCTATAACGATGATATTTTGTTCGGTGAAGTTTGGAGCCGTAACGATATTTTGTCTTTGCACGACAGGAGTATCGTCACGATTTGCGCGTTGGTTGGTTCGGGCGTTATCACCGACGCTTTGAAGTATCACATTACCACCGCAAAGAAAAACGGCGTCACTCGCGATGAAATGGTCGAGATTATCACGCAACTCGGCTTTTATGCGGGCTGGCCTAAGGCGTGGGCAGTCTTTCCTATGGCTAAAGAAGTTTACGGCAACGACGCCGCGCAGGTTTTTGACAACGTCGGAGAAAAAATTACTCAAACGGCAGGCAGAAAAAATCTTGGAGACTTTTCGCCGGAATTCGCCCGTTACAACGACGATATACTTTTCGGCGAAGTTTGGAGCCGTAATAATATTTTGTCTTTGCACGACAGGAGTATTGTTACGGTGTCGACGCTGGTTGGTGCAGGAATTTTTACTGACGCGCTGAAACATCATCTTGCCGCCGCAAAAGCTAATGGCGTTACTAAAGCGGAAATGGTAGAGATTATCACGCAACTTGGATTCTACGCGGGCTGGCCAAAAGCTTGGGCAGTATTTCCAATGGCTAAGGAAGTTTACAAATGAACAGAAGAAAATTTATTAAAGTCGTCGGATTCGGCGCAATGGCGATTTATCTAAGCGGTTGCGGCTTGTCGGCGATTAAGGATAAAAATAAAGAGGAGAGTGAAGCCTCTGCAGAGGGTAGTGTATCTGGAGGCGAGAAAATGAAAATCGTTGTGATAAATAGCAGTCCGCATTCGGAAGAACAATCGACTTCGCGTTATTTGGCAAAAAAATTTGTTGATGGCGCAACGAGTGCCGGTCATGAGGTTTTTGTCTTCGACGCGGCTAACGAACAAACTCATCCTTGTCAAGGTTGTGACCAATGCGGCATGGACGGCGCGTGTATTTTCGACGACGCGATTGAGACAAAATTAATGCCGGAAATGCTCAAGGCGGATTTATTGGTTTTAGTAACGCCGCTTTATTACTTCGGCATGAGTGCTCAACTTAAAACGGTCGTCGATAGATTTTATTCGCGAACAACGCGGCTTAGTGGCAAAAAGTCAATGATAATATCGACGGCATGGAACACGGCGGATTGGACTATGGAAGCGTTGAAAAATCACTACGAAACTTTGGTGCGCTACATGAGCTGGCAAGATGTCGGACAAGTTTGGGCGACGGGTTGCGGCTCGCGTTCAATGGTTGAGCGTTCTGAATTTGGCGATATGGCTTACAAAATTGGAGCCGCTTTATAAAGGAGAGATTTTAATGAAGAAATTTAACACGGCGATAATCGGCGCAACGGGCGCAGTTGGTCAAGAATTTTTGAGACTTATCGAGGAGCGCAATTTCCCGTTCGGCGAGCTGAAAATGTTGGCGTCGTCGCGTTCGGCGGGCAAGAAAATAAATTTCATGGGCAAAGAATACACGGTCGAGGAGACAACGGAAAAATCTTTCGACGGCGTGAAGTTTGCATTGTTCGCGGGCGGCGCGGCAAGTAAATTATTTGCACCGGCGGCAGTTAAGGCGGGCGCAGTCGTTATTGACAATTCGTCGAACTTTAGAATGGATCCTGAAGTCCCGCTGGTCGTGCCGGAAGTCAATCCGCAAGCAATCGCTCGGCATAAAGGAATAATTGCCAACCCGAATTGTTCAACGATAATTATGGTTATGGCACTCAAGCCGCTTTATAACATTTCCAAAATTAAGCGCGTAGTTGTGTCAACTTATCAAGCGGTATCGGGCGCGGGGCGCGAAGGCATGGACGAATTAAAAGCACAACTTGAGGCATTGGCACGCGGCGAAGAAGTCGAAGCTAAAGTTTTACCCGTCGCGAAATTGGACAAACACTATCAGATAGCCTCGAACCTCCTGCCGCAAATCGACGTATTCAAAGAAAACCTCTACACCAAAGAGGAAATGAAAATGGTTGACGAAACTAAAAAAATTATGGAAGATGACGCGCTCCGAATTACGGCGACAACTGTCCGCGTTCCCGTCTATCGTAGCCACGCTGAATCCGTTAATGTCGAATTTGAAAGCGAAGTTTCCGTCGAAGAGGCTCGCGCCGCGCTGGAAAAATTTCCTGGCGTTATCGTTCGCGACAATCCCGACGAAATGATTTATCCTCAACCGCTTGAAACTTCCGATAAAGACGATGTCGAGGTCGGGCGAATCCGTAAAGATTTTTCAATCGAACATGGCTTGAATTTGTGGGTTTGCGGCGACCAAATCAGAAAAGGCGCGGCTCTTAACGCTCTGCAAATCGCCGAGTACATGATTGCTAACGGATTAGTTTGATTATGGCGAAAAAATATCTTTACTTTCAACCCGAATACGTTAACCTCTTTAGGTGTAACGGGAGGGGGTGTTTAAACAACTGCTGTGATAGACCGTGGTATATTGACATAGACGACGCGACTTACAAAAAATTTTTAAAAATTAAGCCCAAAAGTGTAGCTAAAGAAATTACTTCGCACTTTGAATACGATGATGCTAAAAATTGTTATATGCTTAAAGAAAGACCGTGTCCATTTTTAACAGAGGATAAGTTGTGCGGAATTCAGTTGAAATACGGTGGGCATTTTTTATCGCAGACTTGTGCAACTTATCCGCGCCGAACCGCTTCTTTTGGAAAATTTTTTGAACGCTCGTTAACTTTGACTTGTCCGGTGGCGGCGGAAATGATTTTGTTCGCTCAAGAGCCGATGAAATTTGAATTCGTCGAAGTACCGGAGAAAGTTCACAGTAATCACGGCAAGATAAAATTGGGACAAAATTTCCCTGCCAGCGAAAAAGCCGCTGAACAAATGCTTGCCGTTCAAGTGGCGATAATTTCAATTCTGCAAGAACGCACACTATCAATCAACCAAAGATTAATCGTGCTGTGTTTTTTCGTCGATAAGTTGGAAGAAATTTATTCACGCGGAATTGACGAAGACGAGCTTAAAAAATTAATTGCGGCTTATGAGTCAAAAGAATTTTTAGCGGAACAAGTGCCGATGATGATTCAAACGGTAAATTTCGACGCGGAAAAATTTATTCGGTTGATGATGGAAATGTTCGAGGCTTTTTACAGCACCAAAGAGGTTCAATTAAACGAGAAGGGACACATATTCCTAAACACGGTAATTAACACACTTCAAATTAAACCCGACGAAAATAATTTCGTATCGCTATCGAAAATAACGGCGAATTACGAACAACTTGCTGAAGCGCGAGAAAAGTTTTTTGCTGGTTATTCGGCGTTCCTAGAAAATTATCTTGTCAACGAAATTTTTTTAAATCTTTATCCGTGGAAATATAATTCTCGACCGTCGAGGAGCTTATCAGTTTTCTTGATAACATACAAAGTTTTTGAATTGTTGACGTTTGCGGCTACCCAAAATAATCTCTCCTCTAAAAATGATTTGCTGAAATTGGTAGATTGGTATACAATTCAAGTTGATCACGGCGACCGATTACGAGAAAAAATTTTCGCGTATCTTGAAGAGCGGAACGATTTTTTTGAGCTTATGGAAACTCTCCTTAAACCGTAATTTTGAAAGGACAAATTATGGCAAAAAAATATCTTTACTTTCAACCCGAATATGTTGGCAAATTTAAATGCTTCGGGGGGGGGTGCAATGCCCGTTGTTGCAAAGGCTGGACGATTTATATTGACGCAGCAACTTATAAAAAGTATTCGCGAATCAGACCTAAGAGCAAAGCTAAAGAAATTACTTCGCGCATGAAATTTGATTCTGAACGCGAAAATTATGTTATCACTCTTAAAGAAAATTGTTGCCCGTTCTTAACAAAAAAAAATTTATGTCGACTGCAACTGGAATATGGCGAAGAATTTTTATCGCAAACCTGTGTAACTTATCCGCGCAGGACAAATTCTTTCGGAACTTTTTTTGAACGCTCGTTGACTTTGACTTGTCCGGTGGCGGCGGAAATGATTTTGTTCGCTCAAGAACCGACGAAATTTGAACTAATCGAAGTGCCCGATGATATACACAGCAAACACGGCAAAATAGGAATTAACAAACGGTCATTCAAGGAACATGACGCCGAACTCGCACTCGAAATTCAAATTGCAATGATTTCTATTCTGCAAGAACGCACACTATCAATCAACCAAAGATTAATCGTGCTCGGCTTATTTCTTGATAATTTAGAGGAAAAGATTTCAAACGGTGCAGATAACGAAACTTTATTAAACTTAATCGCGGCGCATCAGTCGGAAGAATTTTTGCTTAAGGAAATGCCGCCATTATTCCAAAGTTTTGCTTTTAACGCAAAAAATTTTACAGTTTTTATGATGAAATTTATCAGTCACACTTCGGAACATTTAAAGAGAAAAGAAGGTTATCATTTCCTCTGCGCGTTTACAGAAATTCTTGGAATTAAACCCGATGAAAATAATGAAATACCTCTTCTTGACGTTGCCGCTAATTATGAACTTATTGCCGACGCCCATAAAAATTTCTCGGAGAATCATTCGGCGTTCCTTGAAAATTATCTTGTCAATGATTTGTTTATTAATTTCTACCCTTGGCGATTTAATGAAGAGAGCATTACGAAAAATTTCGCCATCTTTTTAATAAGCTACAAAATTTTTGAGCTTATGTTATTTACGGCGACACAGAAGGGTTTTTCCACAAAAGAAGATTTGTTAACGTTTGTTGATTGGTTCACAATGGCAACTGATCACAACAAAAAGCTTTACAAAAAATTTTTAGAATTGCTGGCAGGCGTGGATAATACCTATTTATTAATGCGAACGTTGCTGTAAAAGTTGCCTTGACACAAAAAGGGCGGTGTTGTAAAATGCCGAAAGTGCAAATTACAAGGGACGGCCAAGCTCCTTTCGAGTTCAGTGGTACGGCGGAAAAACTTTTCGGCGAGAGTTTGGACGACTTCGAGGGCGATATAAAAATCGTCGGCGCAGTTGAAGATGTCGGAAGATGTTTCGTCATTGGCGGGCAGATTAAATGCAAAAAAATTTTTATCTGTGATAGATGTTTAACTCAAGCGTCGGAAAATCAAGTTCACGAGTTCGAGGAAGAATTCGACAAGACGGAAGCTGTTGACGACTTGATTGACGTTACTGAACTCCTGCGCGACGAATTGCTTGCTGGACAGCCGCTGAAAAATCTTTGCAAGGCGGATTGTAAGGGCTTGTGTCCCAAATGCGGCGCGAATTTGAACGAGGGCGAGTGTGGTTGCGATAAATTTATTGTAGACCCTAGGCTTGCGGCGTTGAAAGATTTTAAATTTGAATGAGGAGGTGTTAAGCTTTGGCGGCACCAAAAAGAAAATTGAGTAAAAGCAGACGCGACAGGCGGCGTGCAAATTGGAAGTTAGAAGCTCCGAATTATGTAAAATGTCCGAAATGCCATGAACCTAAACTCCCACATCATGTGTGCCTGGAATGCGGTTACTATGACGGGCGACAGGTCATAGAGACAGATTAAGGATAACGGAATTTACCGGGCAGGCATCGAAAACCCTGCCCGCTTTTTTTTATGGATTAGAAATTTGGAGGAGCGGGACACGTGAAAATAGCAGTCGACGCCATGGGCGGTGACAAAGCTCCGGCGGAAATAATAAAAGGCGCAATTCTGGCGGTTCAAAAATATCCGTGCGAAATAATTTTAGTTGGCGACGAGGAAAAAATTCGCAGCGAACTAAACGCGGCAGAAAATTTGCCGATAACAATACGACACGCAAACGAAGTTATAGAAATGGGCGAACACCCCGCCGACGCCGTTCGCAATAAAAAAAATTCGTCAATCGTCGTGGCAACAAATATGGTTAAAGATGGCGAGTGCGACGCGGTATTATCAGCTGGCTCAACAGGCGCGGCAGTTGCGGCGGCTCAACTCATTTTAAAAAGGATTCACGGCATTGGTAGACCGGCAATCGCTACGCCAATTCCTACGCCACGCGGCACTACACTTTTACTTGACAGCGGCGCAAATGTCGACAGCCGCCCCGAACATTTAGTTCAATGCGGGATAATGGGTTCGCTTTACGCTGAACACGTTCTTAAAATAAAAAATCCTTCCGTCGCGCTGTTGAATATCGGCGAGGAAGAAACTAAAGGCAACGAACAGGCTAAAGAAACTTATAAGCTACTAAAAAATTTGAAAACGATAAATTTCGCGGGCAATGCTGAAGGTCGCGATATTCCTACAGGAAAATTCGACGTGGTAATTTGTGACGGCTTTGTTGGCAATGTCGTTTTGAAATTCGGCGAGGGGCTTGCCTTGACGATTATGCAACTTTTAACGGAAGAACTTACTGCTAATGGCGGCGTAAAACTTTTAGGCAAGGAACTTTTAGACGCGACGTTTAAAAATATGTCTAAGCGGCTCGAAGTGTCGGAAAATGGCGGAGCACCGCTTTTAGGCATTGACGGCTACTGTGTGATAAGTCACGGCTCGTCGGACGCTAAAGCGATTTGTTCAGGTATCGGCGTCGCTTGTAATTACGTCGACAGCAAAATTATTGAACGCATTAAGGCGACACTTTGATTTAATTCGGAATTGACAAATGCGATTAATTCGTATAATTTAAGCTAGGCTGAGCAACCGTTGAGGAGGAGAGATTACATGTTTGAAAATAACGCCATATGTAAGTTGCTGAAAATCAAGTATCCGATATTTCAAGGCGGCATGGCGTGGATAGGTACAGCGGAGCTTGCCTCGGCGGTGTCGAACGCGGGCGGGCTTGGACTTATCGGCGCGGGGCATATGCCACCGGACATTTTGCATAAAGAAATTCAAAAGTGCAAAGCGTGGACGGATAAACCTTTCGGCGTAAACGTAATGTTAATGTCGCCGTTCGTCAAAGAAGTTATGCAACTCATGGTTGAAGAGCGCGTACCGGTCGTGACAACGGGCGCGGGCAATCCGGGCGAATACGTTCCTGCGCTTAAAGAAATCGGCTCAAAAGTTATTCCGGTCGTGGCGAGTGTTGCGCTTGCTAAAAGACTCGTCAAAAGCGGCGCGGACGCAGTTATTGCGGAAGGTTGCGAATCGGGCGGGCATATCGGCGAAATTTCTACAATGCCGCTCGTCCCTCAAGTTGTCGACGCGGTTGATGTTCCGGTTATAGCGGCGGGCGGTTTTGCTGATTCGCGTGGAATTGTTGCGGCGTTCGCGCTTGGAGCCAGTGCAATTCAAATGGGCACGCGCTTTGTTTTAAGCAAGGAGTGCATTGCTCACCCGAATTATAAAAATCTCGTGCTCAAAGCTAAGGATAGGTCGACGGTCGTCACAGGTCGGACGCTCGGTCATCCGGTTCGCGTTCTTGCTAATAAACTCACACGCACATTTTTTGAAATGGAAGCGGCTGGTGCGTCCAATGAGGAACTTGAACAACTCGGCACGGGCGCATTGCACAGAGCGACACATCTCGGCGACGTTGAAAATGGCTCGGTTATGATTGGGCAAATTTCGGGCATGCTCGACGACATTAAAACCGTCAAAGAAATTATTGATGATATTATTAATGGCATTGGCGGCGTCGTTGATAAAGTTCACAGCAAGTACGAATGAAATAATAAGTGGTTAGAAAAGCTAGCCACTTTTTTTGAAAGAGGCGATTTCATGAAGACGGCTTTTATTTTCCCCGGACAAGGTGCGCAAGCGGTCGGCATGGGCAAAGATTTTTATGACAACTTCGACGTGGCTAAAAAACTTTTTGACGAGGCAGACGACGCACTTGGTTATTCGATAAAGAAAATTTGTTTTGACGGCTCGCAAGACGATTTAAAGTTGACAGCGAACACTCAACCCGCGATTTTGGTTGTCAGCGTCATTGTTAACGAAATTTTAAAATCGGAAGGAATTACGGCTCAAATTGCAGGCGGTCATTCTTTGGGCGAATATTCTGCATTGGTGGCGGCTGGCTCTCTTAAGTTCAAAGACGCAATAGTTTTAGTTCACAAGCGCGGGCAATTTATGCAAGAGGCGGTTCCTGTCGGCAAAGGAGCAATGGCGGCGATCCTCGGACTTGACGACGCGACGATTATAAAAATCTGCGCGGAGGCGTCGGATATTGGCGAAGTTCAAGCAGTCAACTTTAACTGTCCAGGTCAAACGGTTATCGCTGGAAAAATTGCGGGCGTTGAGACGGCAGTCGAAAAATTAAAATCTTTAGGCGCAAAAAAAGCTGTCGTCTTACCGGTTAGTGCACCTTTCCATAGCACGTTAATGGCTCCCGCCGCTAAAAAACTTGCCGCCGAATTGGACAAGGTAGAACTTAACGACGCGGCTTTCCCAATTGCGGCTAACTTCACTGGCGAACTTGAGACTTCAGCGGAAGATATAAAAAATAATCTCGTGAAGCAAGCAGATAATCCTGTCAAGTGGATAGCTTGCGTCGAGGCTATGAAAAATTTTGGCGCGGAAATTTTTATTGAGTGCGGTCCTGGTAAAACTCTTTGCGGGTTTAATCGACGCATTGATAAAAAAATTCGTAGCTTAAACGTAGAAAATCTTGACAGCTTGCAAAAAACTTTAGACGCATTAAAAAATTTCGATTGATTTGAGAGCGGCAGATAAGCTTGCGTCGAGGCTATGAAAAATTTTGGCGCGAAATTTTTATTAAGTGCGGACTCGGCAAAACTCTTTGCGGGTTTAATCGACTTATCAATAAAAAAATTCGTAGCTTAAACGTAGAAAATCTTGACAGCTTGCAAAAAACTTTAGATGCATTAAAAAATTCCGATTGATTCACTAAGTTTATCGGCGTTCAAAAAATGTAGACAAGAGAAAATCTTTGTGCTATATTCTGCAAACGGGAGGCGAAAGGTTGTAATGAGTTCCAAATTATCGGGCAAGGTGGCGTTCGTGACAGGAGCCTCACGCGGTATCGGACGGGCGATAGCTTTGCGGCTTGCTCAAGACGGCGCAAAAGTCGCGTTGAATTTCTCAAGCAACATTGCAAAGGCGGAAGAAGTCAAAGCGGCGATTGAGTCTTCGGGCGGCGTGGCAATGCTCGTTCAAGGCGACGTTTCAAATTTAGCGGTCGTAACTGAACTAATTAAAAAAGTTGTCGACGAGTGGGGACGGCTTGACATTTTAATAAACAACGCCGGCATTACCCGCGATAATCTTCTGCTCAAGATGAGCGAGGACGACTTCGACAAAGTTATTGCCACGAATTTGAAGGGCGTCTTCAACTGCACGAAAGCCGTTACCAAACTTATGATGAAACAACGCAGCGGGCGAATTGTTAATATGTCGAGCGTCGTCGGACTTAAAGGCAACATAAGCCAAACTAATTATGCGGCGGCTAAGGCGGGAATAATTGGTTTTACGAAGTCTGCGGCGCGGGAACTTGCCTCGCGTGGTGTAACGGTTAACGCAGTTGCACCAGGCTTTATCAATACCGATATGACTGCCGCGCTTAGCGAAAAAGTTAAGGAAGTCATGATGCAAGAGATACCTGCGGGAAGAATGGGAACTCCCGAAGACGTTGCCAATGCAGTAGCGTTCTTGGTATCAGATGAGGCAGCGTATATCACGGGTCAAGTTTTGTCGGTTGACGGCGGAATGGCAATGTGAACGCGGCTTTGAAAGGAGGTGCTACGCGTGTCAACGTTTGATCAGGTTAAAAAAATCGTCAAAGAGCAACTTGGCGTCGAAGAAGACGAGATTCAGATGAGTTCAACTTTCGTCGACGACTTAGGAGCTGATTCTCTGGACATAGTCGAATTGATTATGGCGTTCGAGGAGGAATTCAATATCGAAATCCCCGACGAAAAGGCCGAGAAAATCAAGACTGTGGAAGATGTCGTTAAGTACATAGACGGAGAAACCAACGCTTGATTTAGTGCATAGTGGTTAGTGGTTAGTGGTTAGAAAAAGCCAATCGCTAATCACTAATCACTAATCGTTTTTTTTGGAGAGGATTATCCGTGAGACTACCGGAACTTAAAATAGGAAATAAGATAGCAAAAATCCCAATCGTGCAGGGCGGCATGGCAATAAGACTGTCAACTGCGCGGCTTGCGGCGGCGGTCGCTCAAGAGGGCGGTATCGGCTTAATTGCGGCGTCGGGCATGGCTCATGAAGAATTGCGCTACGAAATAAAATTGGCACGTTCATTGACCGACGGCATAATCGGGATAAATATAATGGTCGCGGCAAGCGATTTCGCGGGAATTGTTCATACGGCAATGGACGCAGGCATTGATTTAATCGTTGCTGGCGCGGGTTTTTCGCGTGATATTTTCGGGCTGGGCAGGGAGTCTGGCACGCCGATAGTCCCGATAGTTTCCTCTGTCAAGCTGGCAAAAATTTCACAGAAACTTGGAGCAACGGCTGTTGTCGTCGAAGGTAAAGAGGCGGGCGGACATCTCGGAACGGATATTTCTATTCGCGAGCTGATTGAACCGATTCGCGCCGCAGTAGATATTCCAATCATAGCGGCGGGCGGCGTGCTAACAGGTAAAGATATTGCCGACGTTTTAAAAATGGGAGCAAATGGAGTGCAAATGGGCTCACGTTTTGCGGCAAGTCTGGAATCAAACGGCGCACCTAGCTTGAAAGAATATTATCTCAAGTCGCAACCGGAAGATGTCGTCGTAATTAACAGCCCTGTAGGTTTGCCTGGTCGCGCAGTTCGGACGCCCTTTTCCAAACGAGTAATGGAGGGCAATGTTCCACCTAAAATTTGTGACTCGTGCCTTAAAGCTTGCAAGCATAATTTCTGTATCGTCAGGGCGTTGACGCGAGCGCAACAAGGCGATTTGGAAACGGGGCTTGTGTTTACGGGCGAGTACATGCCGCGAATTAAAGAAATTTTGCCTGTCAAAGAAATTATCCGTCAACTAGTAACGGAGGCGGAAGAATTCTATCAACCATAAAAAAATCCCCTTCCAATTCGGAGGGGGAAATTTATTTTTCAACCAAAGAACAGTTTAAATACTGCCTGAAAATTTTCATGCGGCACTTTTAAAAAGTGCTCAAACAGCAGTCGCGATTTACCGTTCAAAATTTTTAGCTCTTCGCCGCGTTTCAAAATTATAGAAACTTTTTTTAGCCAAAGAACAGTTTAAAGACTGCCTGAAAGTTTTCGTGCGCTGATTGCCAGACAGGTATCATCGACACGCCAAAAAATAAAATATAATTCAGAATCACCGCCGCCAGAGAGCGTTTAATTACAGAATAAAACGCCAGCATGACACATACACACCAAATCGCAAGTTGCCAAATCTCGACGATTAGCGCGTCTTTATATGCCGAATAAATCAACACGCCCGCCACAAGCAAAATCATAATAGACAGCGCGAGAATCCATTTAAAGCGCGTTGTCATGTAGAAAATCCCGTTGCCGTTCTCGTCTTTAACCTCGTCAAGTGATGTTACGTCAAATCTTGCGTCGCCCTCGTTATGTGTTTTCAATTCGGGACTTTTATTAAAATCGTCGTTGTTCATAAAATCGCCTCCCACTTGAAACGATTTTAAAATGACGCCCGCCCTTAGTCAAGAGATTAATAACTGGAGATGATTTAATGTTAAAGTTGCGTCCGCGCAGGTTGCGCCTTAATGAAAATTTGCGTTCAATGATTCGCGAGACAAATTTATCAGTTAAAGATTTAATTTATCCGATATTCGTCGTGGCAGGGGAAAATGTTCGCGAGGAAATTTCCTCCATGCCCGATTGTTATCACTTGTCCGTTGATAATGCCGTTGAACTTGCTAAAAAAATTTCTGCGCTGGGAATTCCTGCCGTTGAAGTTTTTGGCTTGCCCGAATATAAAGACGAAATCGGCTCCTCCGCGTGGGACATGAAAAGCCCCGTTCAACGCGCCATTGTCGCCATAAAAAATGCCGTGCCCGAATTAGTTATCGTTGGCGACGTTTGTCTTTGCCAATATACTAGTCATGGGCATTGCGGCAAACTTTGCGGGCATTACGTCGACAATGACGAGACTTTAAAACTTTTGCAGAAAGTCGCTGTCAGTCAGGCTCAAGCGGGCGCAGATATTGTTGCTCCTTCCGATATGATGGACGGAAGAATTGCCGCCATTCGCGACGCACTCGATGAAAAAAACTTTCCTAACGTGTCAATCATGAGCTACGCCGTTAAATATGCCTCAGCTTATTATGGTCCTTTCAGAGATGCGGCAGATTCGGCTCCGCAATTCGGCAACAGAAAACAATATCAAATGGATTTTGCCAATAACCGCGAAGCTCTCAAAGAAGTTGAACTCGACCTTGCAGAGGGCGCAGATATTATCATGATTAAACCTGCGCTTGCCTATCTGGACATTGTCAGCAAAGTTCGTGAGAAAATTAATCGCCCCGTCGCAGTCTACAATGTCAGCGGTGAATATGCTATGGTTAAAGCCGCCGCTAAAAACGGTTGGATTGACGAGAAACGCATTGTCATTGAAAACTTAACCGCTATGAAACGCGCCGGCGCAGATATTATCATAACTTATCACGCCCTCGACTTTGCTCAATATTAAAAAATAAATTTTTAACAGCGTTTTTGCCGGCAGGAAATTTTTGTTTTTATATTAATGTTATATAACATTTCAAAATTGATTTCCGTGACTTTCCTTCTCTCGCATCGTGGCTGTCAGTAGAATTTTTTCAACATTTTTCTTGAAAATTATTTTCCCCTTTGATATACTTTATATGATTCAATCATGTAGTTTACATCAAAGGAGTATTGTTTTATGCAGTTCAGCAGTTTTTTCACCGAGTCAATTCCCTTAAAAAATGCTTCACGACAATCCGGGCAAACGCTCATTTTTTTTGCGTTGCTCATCCCGCTACTGTTTCTTTTCGCGGGCGTGGTCATCGATTTGGGCTGGTACTATCTGAACGTGTCGCGGTTGCAAAACGCAGCGGACGCGGCAGTCCTCGCGGGAGCAAAATCTTTGCTTGAAGAGTTGAAGAACAACAACAGCAAATATAAAAGCTACAAAGTCACGCTCGTTTATCAACACCCCGACGACAATAATCTTTATACAGTTTCAAGCTTAACCAAAAACTCAACCAAAAGTTCAAGCGACATTACGACCGAAATTAAATCTATTGCCGACGAGATTGCTTTTAAATACGCGCAGAAAAATCTTTCGTCCGGCAATATGAATTCCTTTTCGCCAAGTTTCTTTTCCGTAGCCGAAGCCGCCGAGACCGACGAAGCATACTCTGTGGAAGACAGTTGGGCACGCAAAAACAAATACAACGAAGTCAAAATGGAATCTCCCAAAATTTACAAAGACGGCGATGATTTTTATTACGTCGTTTATTTGAAAGAAGATCTCCAACATTTATTCATGCCCGGCGGGTTTGCGCCTATGGAGGCTCCCGTCGTTGCCATTGCCAAAATCTCAAAAGCAACCTCTTCATCTTCCGGCGGCAATCCTCAAGTAATATTCAACCCGAACGGTGGACATTTTGTTAATTCGGCTGACGACACAACCACGACCGAATCTCTGTCAATAGGCGATATAACCAAAACGATAAATGAATCCGGCTCGGCAGCCGTGATTGTTCCCGACGGTTATTCTTCGACGCCCGAACGTGACGAATACGAATTCTTGAGATATTGGACAAACGCGAACGGCTTAATCGTTCCCTACGGCACGGTGCTGACGGAGGATAATATCGAAGAATTCTTTAAAAAATATGACCCCAACGCCAAAGATAATGACGATTACAACTGGGAAAACGGCGAAATTATTTTGTACGCTCAATGGGTAAAAGTCAAACAGCCACCCGTTACTCTGATTTTTGACCCGAACGGCGGTTCTTTCAGCGACGGCTCGACCACCAACGATTCAAAACAAATTAAAGCTCCAAAAGAGATGAAAGACGACGAGACAACAGACCCCGTAACACCGAACAAAGGCAAGCCGACTCGCGAAGGCTACAAGTTTTACGGCTGGAGCACAGATAAAAATGCAGATGCAAATTCTTTGATAGCTAATTACATTTCGGACGGCAAACAATTAACCAAAACTGAAATTACTGCTCTCTTCGACAACAAGACTTCCGTCACTTTGTACGCCGTGTGGGAAGAAGAGGTTAAGCCTCACAACAACAAGACGCTTTGGGAGCAAATGCAGTACCTTATCGCCAAATACGTTTACGACGGTGCTTGGTCTGTTTCAACTCAAAAATATACGACCACTCCAAACTACATTCAATTCAGTAATGAGACTGAAAAATCTTTAGAGATAAAAACGACGACTGCCAACGGCAAAAACATTAAAGATATAGATCGATTGTTCCTCGATTTCCATGTCAGTAGCGAGAATGCCACACAGCTTCTTAATCCATCATCAAGACACCATGCGCTGATAAAAGTGAATGCGGCGTATGATGCTCGCGACGGAAAAAATGACGACCCGTTGTATATCCGAATTGAGAGCGAACCGGCGCATAATGCACAAGGCGGTGCTCAAGGCAATTCTCCTCAACAAATTATCATCAACATCAACGTTTCCAACTTGGCTGACGGCAAACGCCCGCTGTTTTTCTACTACGACGGACCTTTGGAAAATCGCGCCCCTCAACCCCTTATATTGAATCTCGAGGCGGATTTTAAAGGCGTGCTGTGGATGCCCGATATCCCTGTCGTGATTAACGGCAACGGTCACACCTTCGAGGGCTTTATTGTTGCCAAAGAATATCGCTATCTTTCCACAAGCGGCACTTCGTCCCACACGACGGAATTTACGAAGACAATTACGACAACCGAAACTCAACGGGTTTGGGAATGGGGGTGGGTTCAAAAAGAAGTTACGGTCAAAAAGACAATTCCTCTCGTCGACAGCAAAAACAATATCCAAACCGAATTGGCGGACGGCGATAATGCACTTGAGCTCTATAACAACAACGGGACTTCAGAAAGCAAGTTCGACTTGAGCAGCAACTCGAAGTTCAGAACATTTACGGCAGATACCGATGTCAATTATATGTATGTCTTCTACGACAGCACACTGACGCTGGACGAAACACCTTTCCACGAATATGCTGACCTCGACAAAGATTTAATTCCTCTGTATAAGCTTGACGAGTCGGGCAATCAGATTCGCGTCACCAACTGGGCAGACGTAAAACTTTATGACAGCGACGATTTCGATACCAGAAACGAGATCCCCAAACAACTCACGGATATCAGCTCGATGAGAACGGTTCGCCTTGATTCGGACGGCAATCCGGCTCCGCTCTACGACGAGGCAGGCAACCCCGTTTATTTCTGCGAAGATTATGTTAAGTTGACCGGCACATATACGGTTTTCACTCTCGACAAAGTGACGGAAAAAATTCGTAATGAAAAAGAATTCTTGTTGACTAAGACAAACGAATTGAATGTTCCCGACACAGACGATTGGAAGTAAGATAAAGCAAGTCAAAAAAATTTCCCCCTCCAAATTCGGAAGGGGGATTTTTTTCGTTATGATTATCAAAAGGCGACGTAAGACCCCGAGGTATATAAGCCGCAAACATTGACATTAGAAATTAAGTAAACTAAAATTTTAAAAAACGGTTAACTTTTCACTTTTAACACACGCAGACTCTTTCTGCAAGAATAACACGATTTTTTTTATTTGCGGCGTTGACAGGAAAGATAAATTCGCTTAATATTTCCATAGTTAATAATTAACAATTAATAATAAACAACTTAGAGGAGGAGAGATTAAAACTTTTCGCAGTCAACACAAAAATTTTATAGGAGGAAAAAACTTTATGAGCAATGCAGAACTTGACCTTCAGGCTCTGATAAAAAAAGCCGAAGCGCAAGAAAATTTCCCAGAAGTCCCGCTTGACGAATTCACGCCGCCTACTTATGAGCAATGGAAAGAGGCGTGTATCGCGCTGTTGAAGGGCGCACCGTTCGAGAAGAAACTTTTCACCAAAACTTACGAGGGCATCACGTTCTCGCCTATGTATTTCCACGCTGACACCGAACCGATTCAGCCCGCCAAATCTTTCCCCGGCATGGGCGATTATCTGCGCGGCGTCGAGGCAAATGGTTACGTCAATGAAGGTTGGGGAATAGCCCAAGCTTGCGACGAAACGCTCCCCGAAGAAAACAACGAGTTGCTCAAGCACGAGATTGAAAAAGGCTCCACGATTTACAACGTCAAAGTCGATTGTGCAACCCGCAAATGCAAAGACGCTCGCGAATGCGAACACATTGGTAAACACGGCTGTAGCGTGACGACACTCGGTGACGTTGAAACTTTGCTTAAAGGTCTCAAGCTCGACAAATATCCGCTTTACGTTTACGCGGGCGAAAGTGCTTTACCGCTCCTCGCGTTAATTATCGCGGCTGTCAAGAAAAATGGCGGCGACGTTTCCAAACTGCGCGGCGTTATCGGTGCGAATCCTATTGCTGAATATGTTGGCAACGGTACACTTAATCAAGACCTCGATAAACTCTTCGACGAGGCGGCAAAGTCCGCGAAATGGGCAATCAAAAATGCTCCCGCTGTCAAAACTATTTTTGTTAAAAGCAATGTCTTCAGCAACGGCGGCGCAAATGACGTTCAAGAAGTCGCTTATACGCTGGCAACGGGCGTCGCTTATCTGCGTGCACTGCTTGAGCGCGGCTTGACCATTGACGAGGCGGCAAGTCAAATTATGTTCGGCTTTTCAATGGGCGCGAATTTCTTTATGCAGATTGCTAAGCTCCGCGCAGTTCGTCCTATTTGGGCGCAGATTGTCAAAGCTTTTGGCGGCGACGAAGAATCCCAGAAAATTCACATTCACGGACGCCCCGCCAAATTCTTCAAGACTGTTTACGACCCGTATGTCAACATGCTCCGCGACACGACAGAACTTTTCAGCGGCGTTGTTGGTGGCGTCGACAGCTTTGAAAATTCTACGTTTGACGAACCCGTTCGCAAAGGCGACGAATTCAGCCGCCGTATCGCTCGCAACATGCAGATTATCTTGCAAGAAGAATTTGGACTTTTGCAACCGATTGACCCCGCTGGCGGTTCGTGGGCTGTCGAAACTTTAACTAAGCAGATTAAAGAAAAAATTTGGGCTGAATTCCAAGTTATCGAGGGCAAGGGCGGAATTGTAGCCGCGCTCAAAGAAGGTTATCCGCAAGACGAAATCGCTAAAATTTGTGAGGCTCGCTTTAAGGCGGCAGAAACTCGCAAAGACCGTATCGTCGGCAACAACATGTATCCGAACATGACAGAGGAACGCATTGACGCCCGCCCCGAAAGTCAAGCCGAAAATATGAAGGCTCGCAAGGCGGCTATTGAAAATTATTTAAGCAATGTTGATTCTGCCGCTGTCAAAGACGCACTCGCCGCTGTTAAAGACGGTTGCGCATGTTGCGCTATCGCGGCGGCTGAAAAGGGCGCAACCATTGCCGAACTTCGCCAAGCTTTAGGCACCGCTGAAGTGGCAGAAATTAAGAAAATCGAGGCTCATCGTTGGAGCGAACGTTTCGAGGCTCTTCGCGAAAAAACCGAAAACTTCAAAGCCAAAACCGGCGACAACGTTAAAATTTTCCTCGCGAATATGGGACCTATTCCTCAACACAAAGCCCGCGCAGATTTCACCACAGGATTTTTGCAAGTCGGCGCGTTCCAAGTTTTGGGCAATAACGGCTTCCCGACTGTCGACGAGGCGGCTCAAGCGGCTAAAGAATCGGGCGCAGATGCAGTTGTAATTTGCTCGACTGACGCTACTTATCCCGAAATTGTTCCCGCACTCGCCCCGAAACTTCATGAGGCTTTGCCCAATGCGACGGTTTATCTTGCCGGCACCGCTCCCGCTGAACTCGTCGAACCCTACAAGCAAGCGGGCATTGACGATTACATTAACGTTAGGGCGAATTGCTACAAAGTTATTCAAGCACTTCAACAGAAAAAGGGGATGGCATAATTGGCAAGTTACAACAATCCGGATTTCACGCAGATTGGTCTGAGCGACGCCCCGGCTTCTGACGCGGCGGAGTGGAAGGCTAAATTTGAGAAGGCGGCTAAGGAAGATTATGACAAGCTCATTTATAAAACTATGGAGCATGTCCCCGTTAAGCCGCTGTACACGCATGACGAATACGCGCACATGAATCATTTGGACTTCGTAAGCGGCATTCCGCCGTTCCTGCGCGGTCCTTACGCAACTATGTATGTTTTCCGTCCGTGGACTGTTCGCCAATACGCGGGCTTTTCTACGGCTGAAGAATCCAACGCTTTTTATCGTCGCAACCTCGCCGCCGGTCAAAAAGGTTTGTCGATTGCATTTGACTTGCCTACACATCGCGGCTACGACGCAGATAATCCCCGCGTTTTCGGCGACGTCGGTAAAGCGGGCGTTTCGGTCTGCTCCATGCTCGATATGAATATTCTGTTCAGCGGCATTCCGCTCGACCAAATGTCCGTCTCAATGACTATGAACGGCGCAGTCTTGCCGATTCTCGCGTTCTTTATCCAGAGCGGCATTGAACAGGGCGTCGACAAGTCAATCCTCAACGGCACCATTCAAAACGATATTCTTAAAGAATTCATGGTGCGCAACACTTACATTTATCCGCCTGATATGTCAATGCGTATTATCGGCGACATTTTTGAGTACACGACTAAATACATGCCGAAGTTCAATTCTATTTCAATCAGCGGCTACCACATGCAAGAGGCTGGCGCACCTGCTGATATTGAGCTGGGCTACACGTTGGCTGACGGTCTCGAATACATTCGCACGGGCATTAACGCCGGCTTGAAAGTTGACGCCTTCGCAAAACGTCTTAGTTTCTTCTGGGCTATTGGCAAGAATTACTTTATGGAAGTCGCTAAAATGCGTGCGGCTCGCGTTCTTTGGGCTAAAATTGTTAAGCAAATGGGCGGCACCGACGCTAAGTCAATGGCTCTTCGTACACATTGCCAAACGTCCGGTTGGTCACTTACGGCGCAGGATCCGTTTAATAACATTTCCCGCACGGTTATGGAGGCTATGGGCGCGGCTCTCGGTCATACTCAATCGTTGCATACCAATGCACTCGACGAGGCTATTGCATTGCCGACAGACTTCAGCGCACGCATTGCACGCAACACCCAACTTTATATTCAAGACGAAACCAGTGTTTGCAAGATTATCGACCCGTGGGGCGGCTCCTACTACGTCGAAGCTCTCACGAACGAAATTATTCGCCGCGCATGGGCACATATTCAAGAAATTGAACAACTCGGCGGTATGGCTAAAGCTATTGCAACTGGTTTACCGAAAATGCGTATCGAAGAGGCCGCCGCTCGTCGTCAAGCGCGTATCGACTCCAACAACGAGACGATTGTCGGCTTGAACAAATTCCGTCTTGATAAAGAAGACCCGCTCGAAATTCTTGCCGTTGACAACACCGCCGTACGCAATGCGCAGGTTGAACGCCTTAACAAACTCCGTGCAGAACGCAACGAAGACGATGTACGCGCCGCACTTGAGGCTATCACCAAAGCGGCTGAATCTCGCGACAATGGCAACTTGCTTGAATGCGCTGTTGAGGCGGCTCGCGTTCGTTGCTCGCTCGGTGAAATTTCTGATGCTGTCGAAAAAGTTTCGGGCAGATACGTTGCGACGATTCATACAATTTCCGGCGTTTATTCTAAAGAATTCGGCGACGACGGCAAACTCGATAAGGCGCGCAAAGTTGCTGATGAGTTTGAAAATCTTACCGGTCGCCGTCCAAGAATTTTCGTTGCGAAGATTGGTCAAGACGGTCACGATCGCGGCGCAAAAGTTATCGCCTCCAGCTTTGCGGATATGGGTTGGGACGTTGACGTTGGTCCGCTCTTCCAAACTCCGCAAGAGGCAGCTCAAGACGCTGTTGATAACGACGTTCACATTGTCGGATTCAGCTCGTTGGCGGCGGGGCATAATACGCTGTTGCCCGAACTCGTAGATGAACTTAAGAAACTCGGTCGCGAAGATATTCTTGTCGCGATTGGCGGCGTTATCCCCGTTCAAGACTACGACCACCTCTACAAGAGTGGAGCTGTTGCAATCTTTGCACCTGGCACCAACATTCCTGAAGCGTCTGTAAAACTTTTGAACATTCTTATCGAACGCGCTAAAGAGGAAGAAGAAGCCGGCTGATAAAATTTTCTACATAAAAAAATTCAACCGTCAGGACAAATGTCTTGGCGGTTTTTTTTACTTAAATCGTAATTTTATCTTTTAAGGCGTCGAATTTCTTTTGCCCGATTCCACGAACGTTTTTAATATCGTCGACAGATTTAAACGCGCCGTTTTGTTCGCGATAATCAATAATTCGTTGCGCGAGGGCAGGTCCGATACCTTTAAGCGTGGCGAGTCGTTCGGCGTCGGCTGTGTTTATATTAACGAGGTCGCCGCTTGCTGAACTTGAACCGGAAAAATTTTTCTCTTGAAATAAAATTTCTTTGGTCGGAATATGAACGTGTTGACCGTCGGTTAACGGCGTGGCTAAATTTACAGATTCGGTGTCTGCAAAATCAGTTAAGCCACCCGCCCTGTTCACCGCGTCGATAAATCGCAAATTGCCGGTGTCTTCAAGTTCAACGACAGAAATATTTTTGACTTGCCCAGAAACGTAGACGCTAATTTTTTTTACTGGTGACGGCGGCTCAAGTACGGGCGTATCATCTTCGCTAAATCCGATAAAAAATAAACTCATCAACACGGCTAACGCAACGATTCCAAAGCCGATTAAAAATTTTTTGTTAATCATTGTAGGCAACGGGCGTCACGTCGAAAATTGGCTCAAGGTTTTTCATATCGTCGATGACGTGTTGAGTGAGCGGATTATCGACAGTCAAAACCATTAAGCTTGTGCCCTCAATCGAAGTTTTGCCGACTTGCATACCCGAAATATTAACATTGTGCTTTGCGAGGAGCGTTCCAACTAAACCAATGACGCCGGGTCGATTGATATGCGGGCAAATTAAAATTCTTGCGTGCGGGTCAACGTCGACGCGGAAATTATTAATCTCAACAATACGTCCCTCGTTGCCAAAAAGCGTACCCGTTACGATATTTCCGTTTGCAGAAACCGTTACAAGATTTGCGAAGTCGCGAGCAATGCTTGATTTAATTTCGGAAAGATGAATGCCGCGTTCAGCCGCTAAAATATTCGCGTTGACGAGATTAACGTTGGTATCAAGCACGGAACTTAAAATCCCCTTCAAAACGGCGGTAGAAATCAAACTGGAATTCATATCGGCGATTTTCCCGTTAACTTTAACTTGAACGCTGGAAATTGGATCTTTACTCATGCCGGTAATAGTTCTGCCGAGACGTTCTGCGAGGTCAAGATAAGGCGCAAGCTTTTCGAGGATATGGCTTGGAATGTGCGGAAGATTTACGGCGGTGGCGACAGGTTTATTGTTCAGCGCGTCAATAATTCTTCTTGCAACGTCGACAGAAACGCCAATTTGCGCTTCAACCGTCGAGGCTCCTAAATGCGGCGTCAAAATTATATTCGGCAAATTTCTAAGCGGGGAATCTTCAGCGAGAGGTTCATTTTCAAAAACGTCGATAGCCGCGCCCGCGATAATTTTTTCCGTCAAAGCAGTTGCAAGGTCGTTTTCGTTGATAATGCCGCCGCGAGCACAGTTAATTAATCGGACAGTCGATTTCATCATGCGCATTTGCGGCAAGGCAATCATATCGCGAGTAGAATTTGTAAGCGGCATATGCACGGTAATAAAATCGGCAGTTTTAATTAATTCGTCGAGATTAACGAGGCGCACTCCGAGATTTTTAGCACGTTCCGCGCTGACGAACGGATCATAAGCGATAACGTTCATATCGAAGGATTGCGCACGCTTAGCGACGCCCGCACCGATTTTTCCAAGTCCGATAATCGCCAAAGTTTTATTTCTAAGCTCCACGCCGACGAATTTTTTCCTGTCCCAACCGCCTGTGTGCATAACTTGATTGGCTTGCGGAATATTTCGGCTGACGGCTAGCATCATTGCAAAAGTATGTTCCGTCGCGGCGATTGTATTGCCGTCAGGGGAATTTATAACGATAATTCCGCGTTCGGTCGCCGCTTGCACGTCGATATTGTCCACGCCGACGCCGGCACGCCCGATAATTTTTAAGTTGGTGGCACGCTCCAAAACGTCAGCTGTAACTTTAGACGCGGAACGAACAATCAGCGCGTCAAACTTCGGAATAATCTCTAAAAGTTCCTCGTGCGAAATTTTATCGCGGACTTCAACGTTAAAACTTTTTTTAAGCAAGTCGATACCCTCATGGGCAATGCCGTCGACAGCCAAAATATTAAAATTGTTCATTTTGAATCAAGCTCCTTTTTAGGTTGAGTAATTTTTTCGATTGGTGCGAATTGCGGCGTGTAAATCATTCGCTTGCCGTCAATTTCATCTATTAAATAAATCGGTCGGTGTTTGCTCTCGTAGAAAATTTGCCCGATATATTCTCCGATAATTCCCAGCGATAAAATTTGTATGCCGCCCAAAAATAACATTACTGTCATCAAAGTTGGATAGCCCGCAACCGGGTCGCCATAAAGCAAAGCCATTGTCAAAACAAAAATCATATAAAGCATTGCGCCGAATGAAATTGTTATTCCCGCGAACGTCATCAAACGCAGTGGCGCGGTCGTGTAGGAAGTCATTCCCTTCATTGCCAGATTGAACAGCGAAAAATAATTCCAAGTCGTAGTGCCGGCGGCGCGTGGTTGCACTTCAAACGGAATTTCTTTTTTACGGTAGCCTACCCACGTAAATAATCCTTTCGTGAACCGCTGATTCTCCCGCACGAGTTTTAAAGCCTCAATGCACCGTCTATCTAATAAGCGGAAATCGCCAACGTCGCGTTGCATTTCGTAAGACGTGCTGAATTTTTTCATGACGGCGTAGAAAAGATTTGCGCAACTCCGCTTAAGCCAAGTTTCACCTGCGCGGTCGACACGCTTAGCACAAACGTCATCATAACCCTCGCGCCAATATTTTACCATTTCAGCAATAGATTGCGGCGGGTGTTGTAAATCGGCGTCCATAATAATTACCGCGTCGCCGTCAGCGTAATCAATGCCAGCCATCATCGCCGATTCTTTACCGAAATTGCGCGACAAGCTGATATAAGTAACGTCTTCATGCGCGGCAGAAATTTTGCGAAGTTTATCAAGCGTGTTGTCGCGGCTGCCGTCGTTGACGAAAACATAATTAAATCGGCAGTCGGGAATTTTTTCAACGTGCTCCTGAACTGCCGGATAAAACATGTCGATAACTTCTTCCTCGTTGTAGCAAGGAACGATGATTGTAATTTTGTCCATTATTCCTTCCATATGCCTAATGCGGCGGCTAATTCTTCGGCGGTTAAAATTTTCGGCGGGAATTTGAAACCTTTTCGGCGTAATCTTTCGGCAAGTTCAGCGGCAACGGGTACACCAAAGCCTAAACGTTTCATTTCCTTAACGTCGGTAAAAATTTCTCGCGGCGTTCCGTTCCGTATAATTTTTCCGCTTTCCATTACGAAAACTCTTTGCGCCGTCGCTGCCTCTTCCATAAAATGCGTTATGTAAATTATCGTCTTGCCCTGCGCGTTAAGGCGTTTAACCATGTCCAAAATTTCGCGACGCCCTTGCGGGTCAAGCATTGCGGTTGGCTCGTCGAAGACAATAATTTTAGTTTGCATTGCGATAACTCCCGCGATTGCAATTCGTTGCTTTTGTCCGCCGCTTAATTTACTCGGCGCGAATTTTTTATAATCTGTCATGTTCACGGCGTCGAGGGCGAGGTCTACACGTTCGCGAATTTTTTTCGGTTCAATGCCTAAATTTTCTAAGCCGAACGCAACATCATCTTCGACAATCGCCGCAACAATTTCGCTGTCCGGATTTTGAAAAACCATTCCGACATTTTCACGAACGCGCCAAAGATTTTTTTCGTCGGAAGTGTCCAGCCCGTCGACAAAAATTTTCCCGCTCGTCGGCAAAAGTAATGCGTTAAAATGTTTTGCCAACGTCGACTTGCCCGAACCGTTCGTGCCGATTATCGCGACGAATTCGCCCGCCTCAATCGATAAATTCACGCCGTCAAGCGCAACTTTATCGCCAGCTGAACTTTTATAAATGTACTGTAAATTTTCCGCGCGAATCATTACTTAGCCGCGATAAGTTCAATTTCGCAGAGTGCGCCCATAGGCAAATCTTTAACTGCAACACAACTCCGCGCAGGTTTGCTGATAAAATATTTCTCGTAAACCGCATTGAACGCCTTAAAGTCTGCAATGTCAGCAAGATAACACGTCGTCTTAAAAACTTCGCTGAAGTCGTAGCCCGCCGCCTCAAGTATTGCTTCCAAATTTTTACAACACTGCGCGGTTTGCCCCTCAATATTCGTCGCAACAATTTTTCCGACAACCGGGTCGATTGCGATTTGCCCCGACGTGTACAAAAGCCCGTTGACTTTTATCGCCTGGCTGTAAGGTCCGACTGCCGCCGGTGCTTTGTCCGTGTGGATAATTCTCATTTTAATCCCTCCAGTTAATTTGCTTACTTTGACGGTTCTAATAATCCGCTTGCATTATATCACTTTTTACCGTTAAACACAGCCTCTTATATGCAATACGTTTTACGCCAAAAATTTTTCAAGGCATTTCCTTAACGTGCGTCTCAATGAATTTTATCTGCGCGGCTGTCAAATTGTACTTGCGATAAAGTTGCTCGTCAACGTCGCCGCTCCAATCTATATTGCTTGCCGCTGTAAAATCTTGCAACGGAACTTTTGACCATGTCGCCTTAGGATTAACGGGTGTAACTTTCAATGCACCAAGCATAACCCTTGCAAATTTGCTCTTTATGTATGCTAGGCAAGCGTCCGTCTCCGCTCGTGTATCGAATGCCCCGACAACTAAGAAAGTGTCTGTGCAAATATCCAATGGCTCACCGATAACGGGCTTGCTGATAATTCTTGCAGGTTCTTTATCATTGAGTTTGCCGGACGCGCCGTTTGCTTTAGGAACAAAAATTTTCCACTTACCGACGTATTCTTCTAGACGTCCGCGAACAAAATCTTTTCTTATCCAACAATAAGCGCGTTCGTTGTTTAATCGACCCAAAACGCGAAGACAATCGACGCTTGGCTTTTCGTTTAAGAATATTTCAGGTAACGCTGTAAATGCATTAGAGGAAATGTCGTAAGAATGACCGTCACTTAACTTTGTTACCGCGTTGGGATTTTCTTCATGCAATTTATCAGTGAAAAGATAAGGCGTTCTTCCCGAAATAATTTGTCCGAATGTAACAAAGTCAGAGCGAATAACAACTCTTTCGCAAATGCTTCGCAATTCTTCAAAGTGTATGAACGTTCCAATCGGCTCGAAGGTCTGCGTTTTGTCGTGCAAGGTGATAGCCACGCCGCCTTCAATGTCAACACCCTTAAAATATTTGCTAGCGTCGGGTGAGTAGTCCAAAACTTTAAAATGCGGGTCGTTGAGCATTTTTTTATTCCAATCTTTAGGGGTGCCTCCGGCGTCGAAAAGAAATCTTGCGGGCGTAATAAAAACGGCTTTATCGGAAATTTTCTTCGCGGCGTCAATAAATTTGTTGTAAACGGGCGGCGCAAAAGTTTTGTTATCGCCTAAAGTTTCTTCTTGATAAGGAGGGTTGCTGATGACGAAATCAAATTTTTTCATGACGTTACCTCCAAAAACAAATTTTCTATTTTCGTATGACCAATCGATAATGTTAGTTCCGAAGAGAGAATCCGGCTCGCTCAAGCCGTCGAACTGAAAAAAATTCCAGGCGATAATTTCGGCAATCTCGGCTAAGTTGGAGTCCGAAAAATTTTCAACAGAGTCAACAAAACTCAAAAAGACATTGGCGCGGGCAATCAGCAAGCTGTCGCCTTGAAGTTCGTAGCCGTAAACACTTTGGACGGCGCGTTTAGCTTGTGGGAAATTTTTAGCGGCGCGAAGTTTTTTATCCAAGACACCGGCGCGGGCGTCGAAGGGAATATTTTTGCCTGATTCAGCGTCGTAGCGATTGGTAATAAAGGGAGCCTCGCCGCAAGCCATTTCCAACCAGCGCGAATCAAAATTTTTATCGTCGAGTGCGTCGACCATAAACTTAACGACGCTATAGGGCGTAAAGACTTCAGCGATTGAGCGCGTGCGGAAAAATTTTTCGGCGTCGGATTTTTGAGCGCGAGGTTTAATCGTCGGCAGAAATTTTTTCGTTAGTTGCTTGCCGTTAAATAAAATATTTCCGCCGGTGTTCATGTCGCGCAGGAGGATTTCTATCACGTCATGGAGCGGCGGTTTAAAAAAGTCAATCATAAAGTTCCCTCAACAATTCATCAAGTTTATCGTCCTTAGCATATGGCAAGGCGTCGGCGCGGCGGAAGTTGTGTTTATCGATTTTAATTCCAAAGCCAAGAATATAATTTTTAGCAATGCGGAAAATAATTTCGGTAGGAGCTAGCCCGTAAACCTGCGCGGCGAAAATGTGATTCAAGCGTTGGGCTTTATCCGGGAAAAGTTCTTTAAGGCGCGAACTGCGATAGAGCCGCTTGACAACTTCGGCGGCAAAAGTTCCGCTTTTCATGTACAAATCGATAAAAGTTTTGTCAGGGTCGTCAAAACAGCCGGGGTTTTCGGCTTCGATTAGGTCTAGCATTTTTTGAACGGTTTCACGCGGCGTAAAAATCTGATTATTCTTTTGCGGCGGAATGTAATCAAAAATATCTTCGTCGTGCCCTTCGTCGAAATAATCGGCAAGTTCGCGGCGCAATCTCAAAAATTCTTTGACTGAATCGTTAAAAGTCACCTCGTCGAAAAGTTTGCCAACGTCGCGCAGATAACAGAATTGCTCAAGAGTAATGCTCGTTAATTCTTTAAAAACTTCGTCGGGAATAATTTTATCGAACGTATCAAGCGTGACGGGATTATCAATGTCGCCATAAGCCATAAGGAACGACGGAATTGTCCTCGAAAAGCCGCGCAGGTGCTTGCGTATGTCCTCTTCGACGGAATTTTTTTTAGTCTCTTGAATTTTCGTTTCGACGTGTTCGACGGTGTCCTCTTCGGCAGATTTTATGAACTCGTTAATTTTAGTCGGCAACTCGGCTTGAAAATTTTCCTCAACTTTCTGCTTAAGCTCGTCAAATTCGGCGTTAATCTCCTCAATCGAACGTTCTCCGGGATTTTTAAGAGCCTCCTCGCGCTTATGTTCTATTTTTATTTGGTCAAGCTCGTGACTTTTAAAAGTTTTCTTAACTAATGTCTCTGCTTTATCTTTGAGTTGCCGCTCCAATTTGTCGCGTTCTTTTTTAGATAAATCTTTGCCGTAATTTTTCTGCGCAATGTCGAGAGCGGTTTTAATTTCGTCCTTGAGGAATTTTTTAGTGGCGCGGGCGTTCGGCTTAACGTTGGAGTAAATTTTTTCGCCGAAAATATCTGCCGCCTTGCCGATAACGTATTCATTTGGCAAGGAAATTTCGCCGGCGTCGTCAATGAAAAGATTTTCTTTAACGTCGCGAACTTTTTCCTGCAAAGTCAATTCTTCAGCAACGGGGAACTGCGAAATAATTTCGACAACCTCAGCGGAGGCATTAAAGACGCGGGAAATATTTTGGAATAAAAAATCACTCATGAAACCGCGCCTAACGACTTCAACGGAACGAATTTTTCTTGGAATAGACAAAACTTTTTCCGCGTCAAGTTCAATCAGCTCGCCTTGTTCGTCTTCGCCGATAACCGGAAAGAAATTTAAAAGCTCGCGAATATTTTCTTGCCGATTTTCCAAATTACCGCGCCCGCCGCTGGTGTCGCTCGCCAAATCATTTGCGAACGCCTCAAAAATCGTTAAAGTTCGTGCAGGGTCGAAGTCGAATACGTAAGAATTTTCTTTGCGCAAAAAATTTTCGCCGCGTTGGAAGAGGCAAGAATTTTGAGCGCGAAAAGCGGCTTGAATGTAAAGTGCGGGGCTGTGAAGGTTCGCCAACATTAAAACGCCCGTCCATTCGGGGATTGTTACGCCGGTCGTTAGCTGTCCAACGGAAAGCGTTATGGTGCGTTCATGATTTTTAATTGCGTCGACAACTTTATCATAAGATTTTTTATTTTCGTCATCGTCATCAATTTTTCCGTCGCCCGCCGCCAAAATAATTTCGTAATCTTTAAAAATCGGGTGAACTTCCAATTTTTTTGCAAGAGCGCGGGCACTGTCGACGCGATTTAAAAGCCAAAAAGTATGTTTAAGTTCGTCGCGGAGTTCGGGCGTTGAAAACGGGAATTTTTTCTGCGTGGTTAGTGCGTCGAGAAATTTATCAACGGAAGAGTCATAAAAAAATTTGCCGCCCTCCGTCCGGAAAAATTCGTTAAGGTCAAAAGCATATTCAGCCGCCGTGCCGTCAAGTTCAAAGCCTCCTTTAAGCTCGTCGCGAACGATTTCCGACATTTGGTAAGTATAAAGATTTAGGCGGGGCAATTCGGCGTAGGGATTATTTTCATCGTCGCCAAAAGAAATTTTTTTAGACTGTTCGTCGGTGTAAGTCCAATTAAAAATAGCGTCTTGCGGAAATTTGTTATTGGCGAGGGCTTTAAACGGCGTGCCTGACAAATGCAACGTAAATTTTCTTTTAATTTGGTCGAAGGCAACATCGGTTTTGAAGGTATCAACTCCCTCGTGCGCCTCGTCGACAACCAAAATATCCCAATTCATATCGGCGACTTCTGCAAGTTTATTCAATTCGCCGCCGAAAAATTTAGAGCCTTTCATATCTTGCAGGCTGACAAATTCAATACAGCGGGCGTCGTCATGATTGAACAATTCATCTTGAAAATCTGCGCGGCTGAGGACGAATTTTTTATCTTTATCCTTGAGTGCGTCTACCTCGCTGACAAAGAGCCATTCATCGCCGAGAAATTTTACGTAATCATCATACCAAGAATTAGCAATGGCAGGGCGATTCGTGACGATTAAGACGCTTTGAGCATTAATTTGCTTGCAAAAATCATAAACGGCGAGGGTTTTTCCGAAACGCGGCTTTGCGTTCCAGAGAAATTCGCCGTTTTCATGTTCGTTAAAGTATTTCAACGTTTTTTCGATAGCAATTTGCTGTTCTTCGCGCAAGTTGTAAGGCATAGCCGAAAAATTTTTCAACACGCCGCGATTATCTTTGAACTCGTAAAAATATTTTTGGGAAGTTTCGCCGGTAACTTCAAACCACTCCAAATTATTTTTCACGCCGAGTTTATTCAAGTAGGCATGAAAATCTTTGTCATTAAAAATTTTTCGCGGCTCACCATTAAAAATCGCGTCGCCGGTCCACTCCAAGTTAAAAATAATTCCTGCCGTGCGGGTTTGTTCGTTTATTCGTATTTGAACGTCGCGTTCGGTATAACCAATTTTCGTCCAGCCGTCGTGATACGTCACACCAGGTGTTGTGTAGGCGTAAATCGTCGGCTTAACCTCCTTTGCCGTGTTAATTTTGATTTGCATTGCCTCTCCTCCAAATATTTTTCATAGCCGCGCAAGTTTTTGTGCCTGAATAGTAGCAGATTCGCGCCGCATTGTGAAGAGCTTCAACAGTTTTTCAGAAAGAACTGCTATATTGACAGCGAATATTTTTAGGAAAGGAAGATGTCCCACGATGAGCGCGTTGAAATTTTTTACGGCAATCATTTGTATTTTAGTTCTTTTTGCCGCGCCCGCGCAGGCGCAGAAAAAAATTCTTATCAACTCGGCAAGTCGCCTCATGCTGTTCTACGACGGCGACAAAAAACTTGCGGTTTATCATCTCGGTTTGGGCAAAGTTGAGACGCCGACGCCCACCGGCTACTACAAAATCAACAGTAAGGAAATTAATCCCCCGTGGATTGACCCGAACGATCCCGAGTACGAAGTTCCCTCCGGTCCCGATAATCCGCTCGGTTATCGCTGGATGCAATTTTCCGGCAACTACGGTATTCACGGCACCAATCGCCCGGAAAGTATTGGCGGCTATGTATCGAACGGTTGCATACGCATGAACGAACGCGACGTTGAAGAGCTTTTTGATGCGGTGGAAATCGGCACGCCCGTTGAGATAACCTATAATCGCGTTGTTGTCGAGAAAACGCCCGACGGTGATGTTGTTTATTACATTTACCCCGACGGCTACGGTATGCAGAATATCACTGTTGCCGACGTAACTAAATGGCTTGAGCCGTTCGGCGTGTTGGCGTTTGAAAGCGAATATGACATTTCCCAGAAAATCGAGGCGTCCGACGGCGAACCAACTTATGTCGGCAAGCCTTACAACGTCGAGATTAACGGACAACTCACTCAACCGACCGACGCTAACAATACCAGATTTTTTGCTAAGGCTGTCATTCGCGACGGAATTTCTTATATGCCAGTCGTGCCCATTGCTAAAATTTTGCGGCTTAAACTTGAGTGGAATAAAAGTGAATCGTCGCTTAAAAGTCGTTACGGAAAAGTTGTTTGCTACGAAAAGAAAGACCAGCTCTATTGCAATGCAGATGACGCCCCGATACTTTTCAATATGGAAGGCGGCTTGCAGACGAACACCGACGGCTCAAAAATTTTCCGCTTTAAATCTCTGCCCGCAGTGACTACACCGCCCGTTCCCGATAAGCCCAAAGTAGACACGCCTAAGGTAGATAAACCTAAAGTAGATAGACCTAATCAAGAAGTAGACGCTCCGTTCACAAATAAAGCTGATGAAACTAAGCCGGAAGAAAAAGTTCCATCCATTAACGACCCTAAACCAGAAGAAAAAATTCCGTCCACTAACGAGCCTAAACCAGAAGAAAAAATTTCGCCCGCTGACGAATCTGTAAAAAAATCTATGCCAACTGAAGAACTTCAACCAGAGGAGGCGAACGCATGAAAAAGTTTTTGATAATCGATGGTAGCAGTGTTTTTTATCGCGCCTTCTACGCCATGCCCGCGCTTACGGCTCCGAACGGTAAACCAACGGGTGCGCTTGTCGGCTTTGCAAACATTATCCTAAGAATTTTGCGCGAACAATCGCCTGACCTCGCGGCAGTTGCACTCGATACCGCTAAGAAAACTTTTCGCAACGAATTATTTGCCGATTACAAGGCGAACCGTCAAGAAATGCCCGATGACCTCGCCGCTCAACTTCCGCTATTAAAAGAGTTTATTGAATTGCTCGGCGTGAAAGCCTGCGCGGCGGCGGGCTATGAGGCTGATGACGTTATCGGCACGCTGGCTACGCAGGCTTGCGAAAATTTCAAAGTTATAATTTTGACTGGCGACCGCGACGCACTCCAACTTATCAATTCAAGGACGCGGGTTTTGCTAACGAGATCTGCGACCACTGAACTTTACGACGAAAAAAGATTTATCAACGAATACGGCTTTACACCCGATAAACTTATTGACTACAAAGGTCTGCGCGGCGATGCGTCTGACAATATTCCTGGTGTCAAATACGTAGGAGAAGTAACTGCAACGAACTTGATTAAAGAATACGACTCGTTGGAAAATGCGCTTGCCAATTATAAAAAAGTTAAGAGTAAAAGAATTAGCAACGCCTTAGAAAAATTTGCTGACGACGCGATATTAAGCAAGCGGCTCGCAACAATTATCTGCGACGTTCCCGATATTGTTTTCGACGAGGATAATTTTAAAATAGATCCTAAATTTATTCGCATGGATAGATTTTGCCGCCGCTATGCCCTTCGGCAGGTTAAGAAAAAATTTCACGAACTCTTTGACACGGATAATATTTTTTACACGTCGACTAAACAATTTTTAAACGGCGACGAAATGCAAGCCATTGACTTTAAAAAGATTTTTGAGGCGGAAAATTTGATTGTCGCTGAAATGAATTACTTCGCGATTAAAATTGCCGGCGGGGAAATTTATGCGGCTACTCGTTCAGATTTGCAAAAAGTTTTTAATGAATTCAGCGGGAAAATTATTTTGAGCGGCACGAAAAATTATCTGCGCGTCTTTAAAGTTAACGACCTTGAAAAAATTTTCGACGTAGAATTGGTAGCTTATTTGCTTTATCCCGAAATGGACAGTTACACTTGCGAAACTCTTTTGCCGCTGGAATTCGACGGCTTGCAAATGTCCGATAATTCCCTCGCCGCCAATGTCACTGCCCTTGAAAAGCTCGCCACGCTTTACGAAAAAAAATTAGTCGACGCCGATTTAATGAGGCTTTATACGGAAATTGAACTGCCGCTAACTAGAGTTTTGGCTAAAATGGAGGAACGCGGAGTTGTTATCAACAAGTCAAACCTCAAGAAAAAATCCGTCAAAATGTCCGAACGTATAACCGCGCTTAAAAATGAAATTTACGAACAGGCAGGCGAAACGTTCAATATAAATTCGTCTCAACAACTCGCTAAGGTGCTTTTTGAAAACCTCAAATTGCCGCCCGTCAAGAAAACTAAAACCGGCTACTCAACCAACGCTGAAGTTTTAGAGGAGCTTAAATGGCGTCATCCGATTGTTGAGATGATTTTAAATTACCGCGTCTTGTCGAAACTCAAATCAACTTACCTCGACGGGCTGGGCAAACTTATTGGCGACGACGGACGAATTCACACGAATTTTAATCAAACTGTGACGGCGACGGGTAGACTTTCCAGCTCCGACCCGAACTTACAAAATATTCCCGTGCGCACCGAAGAGGGCAGAGAAATTCGCGCACTTTTTGAGCCAGGTAAAGATTACGATTGCATTTTGTCCGCTGATTATTCGCAAATTGAGTTGAGACTTTTGGCGCACATGTCCGGCGACGAAAATTTAATTGACGCCTTTATTAAGGGGCAGGATATTCACGCACGAACGGCGGCGGAAGTTTTTGACGTGCCACTTGAGGAAGTGACGCCCGAATTGCGCCGCAAAGCTAAGGCTGTTAATTTCGGAATCGTCTACGGTATCAGCGATTATGGCTTGTCGCAGAACTTGAATATCAGCCGTAAAGAGGCGGGCGAATACATTGCGTTGTATTTTGAGCGTTATCCCAGCGTGAAAGATTTTTTAGACATGACGGTTTCTCAAGCGCATTTGCACGGCTATGTTACGACAATGTTTGGGCGGCGTAGATTTTTGCCCGATATTAACAGCAAGAAATTTAATCTGCGCTCCCTCGCTCAGCGTATGGCTATGAATACGCCCATTCAAGGTAGCGCGGCGGATATTATTAAAATGGCGATGATTCGCGCCGAAGAAAATCTGCGCGGCTTCAAAAGCAGAATAATTATTCAAGTGCACGATGAACTTGTTTTAGAGGCAAAAAACTCTGAACTTGCCGACGTTGAAAAAATTTTGCGCGAGTCTATGGAAAATGTCGTAGAACTTTCTGTGCCTTTAGTTGTCGATTTTCATAACGGGGCAAATTGGGCACTCGCTAAATAATTTACTCGTATTTTTTATCACGCAGAAGGAAGAAACCAATAATGCCGTCAATGGTAACGAGCAACATAATATTCACGCCGAAAAATAAGTTAGCAATAAAAGTTCCGAGTATTATTACAATGGGCAGAATAAGTTTTTTAGAGAATTGTTTTTTAAGCAAGTCAATCGCCACGTTTAGCAAAAGAGCAGTCGCGCCGCATTGCATACCCTTTAAAATGAGCTGGACATATTCATTCGAGGCGACGAGGTCATAAAACGTAGCGACGATGGTAATAATGATTAGCGGCGGCAAAATAGTTGCAAGCATACCAGTTAGAGCACCGGCGACGCCCGCCATACGATAACCGAGCATGATAGCAGTATTTACTGCCATAACGCCCGGCGTCGATTGTGCGATTGCCACCATGTTTAAAGTTTCCTCGTCGGTTATCCAATGATATTCATCGACGTATTTGGCTTTAAGCAAGGGGATTATGACGTAGCCGCCGCCGACCGTGAACATGCTGACAATAAATGTTGACTTGAACAATAGCCAATAAAAATTTCTGTCCGTTTTAATCAAAATAAATTCCTCTCCTTGCTTAGAATAATTTTTTCCGCCTCGTCGATTGTTAAAGCTTGCTCGTCAATTTTCAGCGTTCGCAAAAGTTGAGTTATGGGAGGCGGCTCCAAACCTGCGCGGCTTAAAATTTCTTCGCGGGCAAAAAGTTCACGCGGCGTGCCAATAAATAAAATTTCGCCTTGCGCGAGAACTACAACACGATTTGCGAAGCGGGCAATATCTTCCATGTTGTGCGAAACTAAAATTATCGTGACGCCAGATTTTTTTATCGCGCCGAAAATTTCTTTAAGCAGATTTTCTTTAGCTAACGGGTCAAGTCCAGCTGTCGGTTCGTCGAGGATTAAATATTTGGGCTTGAGTGCCAATATTCCTGCGATTGCCACGCGCCGACGCTGTCCGCCAGATAGTTCAAACGGTGAAACTTTTTTCAGCTCCGCGCTAAGTCCAACTTGTCGCATTGCCTCTTCGACCCGCGCAGATATTTCCGCCTCGCTAAGTCCAAAGTTTTTCGGTCCGAATGCAATATCACTCTCAACCGTCTCCTCGAAAAGCTGATGTTCGGGATATTGAAAAACGATACCGACGAGGCGGCGAATTTTTTTATCAGCGACGCTCAAGTCGTCAAGTTCAATCGTGCCATTCGTCAATTTTATCAATCCCGCAATAATTTGAATCAGCGTCGACTTGCCGGAGCCAGTATGACCCGCTATTGCTAAAACTTCGCCCTCTGCCACGTCAAACGAAATATTTTTCAGCGCGGTTTTCTCAAAGGGCGTGCCCGTCATGTAATTATAACTCACGTCTTTAACGACAATCACTTAACCGCCCTCCTCCCTAACATTTTCGCCATTATAACACAAAAAATTTTGGATTTACTGCGTGTTAAGGGCGGATTTTTTTTGCGCACTGTGATATAATTTGCCGCGTTTAAAAATTTTTTTAGAAGGTGTTGCGTTGGATAAAAAACCTAAACGGAACTTTTTGCCGATAATCTTCCTCGTTCTGTGCTTTACGGCGTCGGCGTTGGCAGGTGCAATGTTTGCGTCGTCGAGTATTTTTGACGAAGAAAATCCTGTAAGACGAATTGTCAACAACAACGAGGAAGAACTCATAAAAGCCAAAGATAAATCAATCGTTTTAATAATGGGCGTAGACAAGCGCGAAGATGACGTTGGACGCTCTGATACGCTGATGATTGCGACGATTGACCCGCGCTTTGACCAAGCTACTTTGTTATCAATCCCGCGTGATACTCGTGTAAAAATTCGTGGGCGCGGCTACGACAAAATTAACGCAGCTTATGCTTATGGCGGCGTCGGGCTTACTGAATCGACCGTTGAAAATTTTCTCGGCATTGACATTGACCATTACGTTATGATTGATACAAATAGTTTTGTTAAAATTATCGACGCGATTGGCGGCGTGGATATTGACGTTGAAAAGCGCATGTTCTACGAAGACCCCTGGGACGACAATGGCGGACTTGTCATTGACCTCTATCCTGGACAACAGCACATGGACGGCAAAACCGCTGTGACTTACGTGCGCTATCGTGACTCGGAAGGCGATATTGGGCGCGTGCAACGTCAACAGGCTTTTATGGCGGCGTGTATGGATAAAGTCACTTCGCCCGAAATTGTTCCGCGCATTCCTAAAATTGTTCGCGAAGTCATTGACGCCGTTGATACGGATATGTCCTTACGTCAACTGTTGGAACTTGCCGGTGCACTTAAAGCCGCCGCGCAAAATGGACTTGAAACCGACATGGTGCCAGGCTATCCACTCTACATTGACGACATAAGTTATTGGATACCCGACGTGGAACTTTTGAGGATTTCGGTTGCCGACGCGCTGGGAATCAGCGTTGACCCGTATTTGAGAGAACGTTTTGAGCGCGACGCCCGCGAATACAGAGAATCAATTCCCTCCGGCGCAAAAGATATTCCCGAAGGCGAGGACAATATCGGCTCCCCCGTGCGCAAAGGTCGTGAACGTCGCAGTAGCATTGATGAACGCTCAAGTTTAAGAGAAAGCAGAATTTCTGATACGCGAACGAATTCGACTGAACGCGGACATTATTCCGACGAACGGACAAGTCCAACCGAGCGCAGAAATTATCCAGACGAACGAACGAATTCAACGGAACGCGAAAATTATTCTAACGAACGAACAAGTTCAACGGAGCGCGAAAATTATTCTAATGAACGAACGAATTCAATGGAACGCGAAAATTATTCTAACGAACGAACAAGTTCAAACGAACGCAGAGATTTTGACGAACGAACAAACTCAACGGAACGGCGCACTTACGACAGCGAGCAAACAAATCCGCTTGAACGTCGAACTTATGAGGAACCGCGAATTGAACGACGAACAATTCCAGAAATTGACGAAACTATAACAGAGCCGACACGCGACGAGGCTCCTAAAACGAGGTATTGACATGATTAATTTGACAGACGATTTATTTTTGGGCGACGGCAATCACAAAATTGTTTACGCGCACCCGACCGATAAAAATTTATGCGTTAAACTTTTGCGCACGCCCGACGACCCCGACTTTGCTAAGGAAACGCGCTATCGCAAAGCTTTAGGGAGCCGCGCAGATTCAATGACGCTCCTCACAAAATATTTCGGCGAGGTTGAGACTTCAAAGGGCAAAGGCTATCTTTTTGAGCGCGTGCTTGATTATGACGGAAAAATTTCTCAAACTATGCTCAATGTTTTTGACGACACGATACGCGATAAAAAACTTTTGCTCGCGACGGAAAAACTTTTGCTGGATTTTAAGCGCGTTTACTTCGACGAAAGATTTTTGTTGGCGGGCGTCGATCCTGATAATTATCTTGTGCAAAGAATTTCCCCGACCGAACGGCGCGTCCGAATCATCGACAATATCGGCTGTTCAGCGTCAATTCCTCTGCCGTATTACTTCGATTACTTTGCACTAAAGCGCGTAAAAAAATATTGGGCGCGTTTTGTTGATTTAATGCGTTCGGATTACGGAAATTTATTCGACGCGGAATTTTTAAGAAAGTTGGCTGAGATTTAATGAATCGAACGGCGCGGACGATTATAAAAATATTTTTAATCGCGGCGGTAACAGTTGGTTGCATTGCGCTGGCTTATTATTTAGGCTCGAATATCGCGGGGCACAAATTGGCAACTGCCTCCGACAACATGAATTATTCGCGTTGGCTGGAAAAATATTTTGCATTGACGCGGGCGGCGGGCTTAGCAAATGGACTTTGTGCGCTACTTTGGTTTATGGCGGCAAGATTTATTTTGGAAGTCGACGAGGCGGCGGGCGCGGGCAAAAGAATTTTTTGGGCGGCGTTGTTAATGGCGTCGCTTGCAGTAAGTTTAGGCGTTGCGCATTTCTACGCGCCGATTTTGGGCATAAAGCTTAACGGAATAATTTTCGGACTGTTCGCGGTAATTTTTACGGGCGTGGGCTATTGGCTGTTAACAATTTTCACGACGCCACTTGCATTTAAGTACACGCCACTTGGAGCACAATTTTTTGGGCAACTTTTAAAAAGTTGACAAACAGCTGACGCGATTTGACGTTCAATATTTTTGAGTAAATCGCCGCGTTTAAGCATAATTTCGACGCATTAATTTGGGAGGCGGTTATGAGTTATTACTTTATTTCTATCGGCGGCACGGGAGCGAAAGTCATGGAGAGTTTAACGCACATTTGCATAGCTGGACTTTTGCCCGAAAACGAACGACTTTATATCGCGGCGATTGATCCTGATGTTGGCAACGGCAATTTGGAGCGAACCTCGACTGCGTTGAATAATTTTGCCGCATTCCAAAATTTTTCCGTCGGCAATGACACGCCGCTTTTCAAGAACAAAATTTCAATCGTGCGCCCGTTTCCTTGGAACCCGACCGGGCACGACAAAAATCTTGACGATTTGATTGAGTTTTATCACCACAACAACATGCCCGTTGGCAAGCTGTACGAAATTCTTTACACAAAAAAAGAGCGCGACACGACGCTCAACGAGGGTTTTAGAGGACATCCGTCGATTGGTGCGGCAGTCCTTGCCAAAAAATTTGATGACGGCTCAAAATTAACCGCGCAGATTGAAAAAATTATCGGCGAGGGAGAAAACGTAAAAATTTTCTTGGCGGGTTCGGTGTTCGGCGGAACGGGTGCGGCTGGACTTCCGACGATTGCCCGCTTGCTGAAAAATAATCTTGCTGACTACGCAGACCGAATTTCAATCGGCGGCGCGTTAATTCTGCCGTATTTCAGCTTCACTCCAACCAATATTAAGAACGAACTTTTTGCCCGCAGTGAAAATTTTTTGCCTAATACAAAGGCGGCGTTGAAATATTATTCGGAGAAAGAAAATCTTTTCGACGCGACGTATTTTATCGGCGATTCGGTTATGACGCCCGTCGGGGAATTTTCCGTTGGTTCAGCGAATCAGCGCAACGAGGCTCATATCGTCGAACTTTATGCGGCATTGGCGGCGGCAGATTTTTATTCGCGACCACTTCACGCGCCGAAAATTTTTAAATACATTTGCCGGCACGAGCACGATAAATTTTCTTGGAGTGATATTCCCGCGTCGAGTGAACGCTTTGTGCAGTTCGCGAGATTTATTTTTGCTTATGTTCAACTGATTAAGCCGGTGTTAATCGATTTAGTTTCGGGCGACGCAAAAGCTTATAAATATCCGTGGTTCGTGGACTTTTTAAAGGGCGTTAACATAACTGCGCCCGACGTGGTGAATTTTAATTTTTATGCAGAGGCATTTGCGGCGTGGCTTAAACAACTTGAAACGCTCAACGGGCGAGAAGTCTTTTTGATAAATCCCGCAATGTTCGAGGCAAATCCTGCGCGGCTGGTCAATAAAAAACTTTTCGCGGCTCTTGACGGCACAAAATCTAAGCTGACATTCCACGAAATATTTTACAGATTGACGGAGCCTTTCAAGTTCGATTCGACGGTTAAAGCCTTCGGAAAATTTTTACGTAGACTTTACGACTCCTGCGCAATTTAACCGCTGACTGCTTTGCGTTTGGTTATGTAATTCCAAATGGTTACAATGGCGGTTGCAAAAATTTTCGCAATCATATAGTACACGCCCGCCACGTCAACGAAAAACCACATGCAAAGTTGATTGAGTCCAAGCCCTACAACGCCCGTGCTGAAAAAAATTATTGCCCGTCGCGTCGATTGTTTTTTTGCACCTTTGAAAACGTAGACGACGCACAGCCAATAATTAAATACGACCGTTATGCTAAACGAAATCGCCGACGAGTACAGATAATAGACGCCGGCAAATTCTGTCAACGCGAAAAGTATTGAGTAATCCATAAGGAACGAGACGCCGCCCACGAAACAAAAACGGATTATTTCTAACATGCGTTCTCTTGTCATTTAATCAACTCCGCAAAATTTATCGATGAAATATTTTTCTCGGCAAGCAAGCCCAAAACTTTTGGCGAAGTCACAGTGGCAAGTTCTTCCTCGAAATTGTGCTCCCATTGGCAAAAGTCTTTTAAAGTTTTATTGTCGGTGCCGGGATGAAACATAACTTCTGTCGTGCCGTCTTGCAAGTTTTCAATCAAGTTGAGCATAAATTTTTCGCTAACAGATTCTCCCGCGACGATACCTGCGAAATGTTCGGGCGTCGCAAAATTTTTTTTATGCGCCAGATGAGCCGCGAACTTCGCCAACGAACCCAAACCCAATCGCCCTAAAAATTTTCCTAAGCTGTCTAATTCGCCGTCAAAAATTTTCGTATTCGCCACGCGCATTGATTTAATTCCTGCCGCCTGTGCAAGCTTTAACGTTATTTCCGTGATTCCCGGTACGTGATGCAAATGTTGATGGCTATCGAAGTGCGTTAATTTTAAACCTGCGCGGGAAATTTTTTCAAGTTGCGCGGCGAGTTCCGAGCGAACTTCTGACATTGAAATTTTTCCGCTCAAATATCGCTTGAGAAATTTTATATAATCGCCGTGAAAAATTCCCTCCTCCGTGACGAGCGAGGGAATTTCTTTTGGCGGCAAGATAGGATTTCCATTTGCCAATGTAAAATGAATTCCGACGCCTAAGCCGGAAATTTTTTTTGCAAGTTTAACAGCGTTGTCAAATGCCGCGCCACCCGCCATAAGCGTTGCCGACTTAAGACAGCCCGTATTGAACGCACGCTCGACCGCTTGATTTATAAGCTCGTGCCGCCCGAAGTCGTCCGCGTTCACGATTATTTTTTTCAAGTAAAAACCTCCTTCGCAGGAAAAATTTTAATTCACCGCGAAAAAATTACTAAAAACTAAAACGGAGTTTGATTTAATGAGTTCAATGATAATAGCAGTTGTCGCCTTTCTGATTGACGCGCTAATCGGCGACCCGCGCAGTAAATTTCACCCTGTAGTTTTGATTGGCAATTTAATTTCCACGCTCGAAAAATTTCTGCGCCACGACCTCGACAACCCGATTAAAAAAATTCTTAAGGGCGGCGTCTTAGTTTGTATCGTCGTCATTTCAAGTTTGCTCGTCGGTGCGCTGATAGAATTTTTTACAAAAGATATTCCAAGCTACGCCGCGCAGATTTTTATTCAAGCGTTGGTGTTGAGCTTTATGATTTCGCCGCGCACTTTAGGCGACGCCGCTCGCGAAATTTATTTTCTGCTTGATAGAGAAAACCTCGCCCGCGCCCGTGAAAAAGTCGGTTGGATTGTCGGACGCGACACGCAAAATCTTAACGAGGCGGAAATTACTCGCGCCACAATCGAAACCGTTGCAGAAAATACCGTCGACGGAATTATTTCGCCGCTATTTTATTTTGCCATTGGAGGCTTGCCGCTTGCCGTTGCCTATCGCGCTATCAACACAATGGATTCCATGCTCGGTTACAAGAACGAAAAATATTTTTACTTTGGACGAGTAGCGGCGCGGTTCGATGACATTGCTAATTTTATTCCTGCGCGGCTGACTGCTATGCTTTTTATCTGCGCGGCAATGATTCTTAAACTTGACTACAAAAACGCTTTTAAAATGATGAAACGCGACGCCTCTAAGCACCCAAGCCCGAATGGCGGCTGGGCAGAGGCAACTGTTGCTGGTGCGTTAAATATTCGATTAGGCGGCGTGAATTATTATTTTGGCGAGCCGCATTTCCGCGCTTATATGGGGGAGCCGCATGAAAATTTAGAAGCGGTGCACATACTCGGCGCAATTCGCATGATGTACACCGCCACAATTTTATTTTTAACTTTTGCGTATTTAATTTTCTAATCAAAAACTTTTGGAAGTAAATCAGAAATATCTATCGTAATGGGCATGAAGTAAAGACCGCCTTTTGAAGTCCGGATAAAGTCGATAACTTTTTTGGCAAATTCGATATTCCAATCCATTGTCGGCTGAAAATTTTTCGGGAAAACGGCTTTGTCCTTGCGCTCCCAATAACCACGACTGCGACTGCTTAAAACCGGCGACACTCCCCAATAAACCTCGTGCTCTTCAAGCAAGTCAGCGTACATTTCCAAAAATCTTAAGTCAAAAAATGGTTGAGTAAAAAATCCAACTGCGCCCGCTTGAGCTTTGCGCTCCACACGATAAAGTTCGTCACGAATGCCACTGCGATATTGGTCGACGCCCGCATAAACTTTAACGTCGGGCAACTCCTCGCGGAATTTGCGAATTACGTCAATCGTTTCCGTCGGATAAACTGTGCGTGTTAAATCTTTGGGCGGGTCGCCAGCGATTATCAAAACTTCTTTAATACCAAAGTTAATAAAATCGTCGCGCATGGGGAGCGGATTAGATAAATCAATATCCATAGCGCGAACGTGCGGAATCGTCGCAAGTGCAGGTTGAGTAACTTTAGCGGCTTGCCACGGACGAAGTTTAAAGCTCATCAAATCGGGAATATTCACGCAGTCAACTTGCGGATATTTTTTTATTACGTCAATGTCCGCTTGGAGGCTAGCCTCATCACGCGGGATAATTTCAACAGCAATTCTTCCCATAAAAATTCCTCCATTTACAAAAGTCATAAGAATTTTAATTTGTTTTGGCGAATGTGTCTACTAAATTTTTTTATTAACATGTTGCAGAGGTGCTTGACAAAAAATTTTTTTATCTGATTATGTGTAGTATGTTGTGCTTAAAGTCACATTAGGAGGGCGAATAATGGAGAGGAGGACGTTTGTAAAAATGATATTCGGCGGCGGCTTGTTGGGATTTCTTTTCGGCGCGGGCAAGAGCGAGGCTGAAAAACTTTTGCGACCGCCTGGAGCCGTATCTGAAGAAGAATTTTTAGCGACATGTGCTCGTTGCGGCAAATGCGCTGAGGTTTGTCCGGTTGGCTGTATTAAAATTGCTCACGGCGAGAAAGGACTTGCAATCGGTACGCCGTATATCGTGCCCGTCGAGCAACCTTGCAATCTTTGCATGAGGTGTACTCACGTTTGCGCAACCGGAGCACTTAAACCCGTTAAAAAATCAGAAGTGCGCATGGGCTTAGCGGAAATTGATAACAACCTGTGCTTGGCGCGACAAGACCACGACTGCCGAGTTTGTCACACGAGTTGCCCGCAATACAACAAGGCGATTTGGTTGGAGAAAAACAAGTATCCGACGATTAACAAAGATTTTTGTACGGGTTGCGGCATGTGCGAACACGTTTGCATTGCAAGCCCCAAAGCGATTCACGTTAAGCCGAGGGGAGGTGCGGAATGAAGATAAAAATTTTTCGGCGACTGATTCAAATAATCGCGCTGATAATTTTGCTCCTGCCGATATGGTTCACGGATTTAATTTGGTACGGAACATATATTTCAGCGGAACTAGCTGGCGTTGACTTAACCGACCCGCTAACAGCACTTGAAATAACTTTAGCTAGTAAAACAATTTGGATGCCGCTAATAACTTCCGCATTGCCGCTAACGATTGTCGCAATTATTTTCGGAAGAATTTTCTGCAGTTATATTTGCCCGCTGAATTTTTTGTTAGAGATTTTGCCCGTCAAGCGCAAAAAAATTTTACAGACGCGAATATTGCCGCTGGTCTCATTAGGAATTGTTCTGGTGTTGTCGCTGATTTTGTCCGTGCCGATTTTTAATACGGCGTCGCCGGTCTTCGCGTTTATGCGCATGATGATTTTCGGCGTCGGTGTAGAAATTATTTTATTAGCATTGGTAATCGGCGCGGCGTTTATTTGGGGTCAAAAAATTTGGTGCAGAACACTTTGTCCGCTCGGAGCGATTTACGGCTTATTGGGAGTCAAGCGGCGGTTCGCTGTAACTGTTGATAAAAATAAATGCATTAACTGCGAACGTTGCGAAAAAATTTGTTCGATGGGCACCTCGCCATTAAAAAAGAGTTTTGAGGACGCCCTAACTTGTACGAATTGCGGCGATTGCGTCGATATTTGCCCGAAAAAAGCTTTGAATTTTACTTTTAACGGTTTAAACGATAAGAGGTGAATTAAAATGGGATTACTGGATAAAAAATTTACGCTGAAAAAAATTGCGGTGGCGGGCTTTGCTTGCATAGGATTGTTTGCAATTTCTTACGGCATGATTGAGGCAACAAATCAAACATCATTCTGCGGAAAAACTTGCCACGAAATGGATCCTATGTATCAGACGTGGCAGACTTCCAATCACAAAACGGTTGACTGCGCGGATTGCCACGAAAAACCGGGACTTCAAGGCACAATTGAAAGCAAATGGAAGGGCACTAAGGAACTTGTTTTGCACGTAACTGGAAATGTTCCCGACCCGATTAAATTACAGAATACAAACGAGGTTAACTGCTACGTTTGCCACCAAGATAAAATTAAAGAGCGGGAGCTTGCACTTTTGCGTAAAGACCCGCACACCGAACGCCATTTTCAAGAGGGCATGAACTGTGTTAGTTGTCATACGGGCTTGGTGCACGACGACATGAAGAATAAAGTTTTGCCGAGCCGCGACCGCTGTTATACGTGTCACCTTGACGCTATGAGCTCGCTTGTAAGGAGGGATTGAGATGAGTTTGAAATTTTCTAGGCGCGACTTTTTAAAATCAATCGCAGTAGCGGCGGCAATGTTAACGGCAGGTTGTTCACCTAAGCGCGACACTCAACAAGGTCCCGTCAATCAAGTCGAGGCGGATAAATGGGTTAAGGGCGTCTGCAGGTATTGCGGCACGGGTTGCGGCGTATTGGCGGGCGTCAAAGGCAATAAAATCGTAACCGTCAAGGGCGATCCAGATTGTCCGGTTAATCGCGGGCGTTTATGCGTCAAAGGAATTCTTTTAGCCAAAATTATTGACACGCCCGACCGAGTTTTAAAGCCGCTTATCAAAAAGGACGGGCAATTTGTCGAGGCAACTTGGGACGAGGCACTTGATTTAATCGTCGCCAAATACAAAGAGGCTATTGAGCAATACGGACCGGATTCCGTCGGCTTTTACGGCTCTGGACAAACTTTAGCGGAAGAAACTTATACCATGCAGAAAATTTTCCGCGCAGGCATTGGTACTAACAATGTCGACGGCAATCCGCGCACATGTATGGCGAGTGCAGTTGCTGGTTACATTACGACTTTTGGCGAAGATGAGCCAATGGGAACTTATGCTGACATTGAGGCGGCGGATACGTTTTTCTTAATCGGCTCAAATATGGCGGAGGCTCATCCCGTTTTATTCTCAAGACTTATTGATAGGAAAAATTCTAATCCGAACGTGAAAATTATCGTCGCTGACCCGCGCAAAACTAGAACTTGCGATATTGCCGATTACCACCTGCAATTTATTCCGAGCCGTGATTTAGCATTGATGAACGCAATGGCTTATACGATTATTGAGGAGAAACGCACCGACGAAAAATTTATCAACGAGCACACGGAATTTGTTAAGGGCGCGGACGAAAAATTAACTTACGACCAATTCAAAACGTTTCTGCAGGATTATGCGCCGGAAAAAGTTGCAGACTCTGTTGGAGTTCCCGCCGCGACGATTCGCGAAGTGGCAAGATTATTCTCTCAAGGCGATAGAAATACAATGTCGATGTGGTGTATGGGCTTGAATCAGCGCACACGCGGCGTTTGGGTTAATAATTTAGTTCACAATCTGCATTTGTTGACGGGCAAAATTTGCCGTCCAGGCAATACGCCGTTTTCTTTGACAGGTCAACCGAGTGCTTGCGGCTCTGTTCGTGAAACTGGCGGCTTGTCGCATTTACTGCCCGCGCACAGAATGGTTGCCAATGAAAAGCACCGTCAAGAGCTTGCGAAAATTTGGGGCGTCGAAAGTTTACCGAGCAAACCAGGTTATCATACGCTTGAAATGTTTAAGGCGGCAGTAACGGGCGATTTAAAATGCTTGTGGGTTATGACGACTAACCCCGGTCAATCGTTGCCGAATTTAAATTATTATCGTCCAGGCATGGAGAAAACTTTCTTGGTTGTCTCTGAAACTTATCACCCGACGCGAACGAGCGAACTTGCCGACGTAGTTTTACCTTCCGCGCTGTGGATGGAAAAGGAAGGCGTTTACGGCAACGGCGAACGACGCACTCAACATATCGCGCAAGCAATCAAGCCGCCCGGCGAGGCTAAACCCGACCTTTGGGCGATTATCGAGTTTGCAAAGCGCATGGGCTATGAAAAACTTGTGCCCTTCAACACGCCCGAAGAAGTTTGGAAAGAATATCAAGAGTGTCAAAAAGGTACAGCGATGATGTTGGCGTCTTATAAACGTCTTCGCGAAGGGCACGGCTTTACTTGGCCAGTCCCCGATGACAATTCGCCCGAAACTTATATCCGTTACGCCGAAGGTTATGATCCTTACGTCAAGGCGGGTGAGGGCATTAAATTTTACGGCAAACCTTCGGGGCGTGCGATTATATACGCTAGACCTCAACAAGACGCGCAAGAAATGCCCGACAATGAATATCCGTTTTTCCTCACGACGGGCAGAATTTTAGAGCATTGGCATACGGGCACGATGACTTTCAACGTTAAGGAACTTAGGACAGCTGTCCCCGAAATGTACGTTGAGATTCACCCTGACGACGCCGCTAAGTTTGGAATTGCCGACGGCGATTTAGTTGACGTGACTTCGCGCCGCGCAACTTGCAAGCTTAAAGCTAAAATTAATGGGCGCGGACAACCTCGTCCCGGACTTGTCTACGTTCCCTTCCATGATCAAGTTATGGAGCGCATGATTAATTTCGTTCTGCTGGACGCCTTCGATCCAGGCTCTAAACAGCCCGAATACAAAGTTTGCGCCGTGAAAATTGCTAAGGCATAAAAATTTAGGACTGCAAGCCGCTATGACCTGCAGTCCTTTTTTATTGCTCGTCAGCCGTCGTCACGTAGCTAGGATAAACTCCCAACACGCCGTCAATCTTTTCGAGCCTCAAGCAAATTTTATGTAACGCTTGTAAATTTTCCGCCTCAATCAGCAAAATCATATCGCCTTCGGGTGTATCCCGTTGCCAACTTACGCCCGAAAAATTTTCTAATTCGCTCTTGATATTTTCGCGCCGCGCAGATTGTACTTTAATTATCGTTCCTGAAATTGCCACGAGTCTCGCCTCCCATAAAATATCTTAAACTCAATCGCCGTTTTGTCAATAAATTTTCGCGAAATAATTTCCGCCGCGTATTTCCTTTACATTACCCATTGATTTTGATAAACTATAAAAAAATTTTCCGCAGGAGGTGGCATAAGTTGAAAATCGGCGACAAAATTGTTTACCCTATGCACGGTGCCGGCGAAATTACGGGCATGGAGGAAAATGAAGTTGGCGGCGTCCTCAACTCGTATTATGTTTTTCGCCTTCCTATGGGCAATCTTAAACTTATGCTGCCCGTCGACAAATTAGAGGAAATTGGAATTCGCGAACTGATTAATCCCGCGCAAGTGCCTGAAGTTGTCGAAATTTTGAAGGCTGAAACGGAATCATTCAATGGCAGTTGGAATAAGCGGTTCAACATGAATCTTGAGCGGCTAAAAACAGGAAATATTTTAGATGCGGCGGTAGTTGCACGAAATTTAACTCGGCAAAACAATAAAAAAAGAATTTCAAGCGGCGAAAAACGTTTGCTTGACCTTTCTCGACAAATTTTAATCAGTGAATTAGTTTATGTTTGCAATAAAACGCCCGAAGAGGTTACGGAATGGATTGACGAGCTAATTAACACGCGAACGATAGATGACAGCTGAAATACGAAAAATTTTATCCCGAAGTTAAAATTGCTTCGGGATTTTTTTTGTAGATTTTAGTTTATCGTGTGTAAATATTTCGTAAAATGTTAAGATTTTTTGCAACATTTTGAGGTATCTTGCAAAAAAAAATAAAGCGTGTTAGAATTCTGCCGAAAATTAAAAGGCGTGGTGAGTTAATGCTGAAAGAGTTAGCGCGAGCAAAAATAAATCTGACGTTGGATATTTTAGGGATTCGAGCGGACGGATACCACGAAGTTGCGATGATAATGCAGATAATAGAGCTTGCAGACGAATTGGAGCTAAAAAAAATTCCCAGCGGAATAAGTTTAAAAATGGACGCGACGAAAATAGTTGGCGGCGAAAACATTCCGACTGATGAAAAAAATTTGGCATGGAGGGCAGCGATTGAGTTCCAAAAGTTTTGCGGAAAAGATTTAGGGGTATCGATTGAGCTAAAAAAGAAAATTCCGGCGGCGGCAGGCTTAGCGGGCGGTTCAGCAGACGCGGCGGCAGTAATTCGCGGCATGAATCGTCTTTACGAAACTAATTTGACGGAAAAAGAACTTTGCGCAATCGGTGAACGCATTGGATCTGATGTTCCGTTCTGCATAATCGGCGGCATGTGTTTTGCTCAAGGTCGCGGCGAAATTTTAACGCAATTAGCTCCGGTAAAAAAATTTAATGTGGTTTTGGCTAAACCTAGCGGCGAAATTTCTACAGCATGGGCTTATAAGAATTACGACGCGAATCCTGCCCAAAATCACCCGCCTAATCAAAAAATTATCGAGCAATTTAAGCGTGGAGACTACGACGCGGCGTTTAAAAATTTTTCCAACGTTTTAGAGGATGTTGCGCTAAAGAAAATTCCTGAAATAGCCGATTGCAAGAGGAAAATGATTTCAGCAGGTGCAAAAGTCGCTTTGATGAGCGGAAGTGGACCAACGGTTTTTGCATTGACAGACGACGCCTTGACAGCAGAAAAAATCGCCGCGAAAGTCGAATCCGCGCAGATTTTTATCACGAAGTTTCATTGAGTAAGGAAGATTGACGATGGGCAACAGACTTGAACCGATAAAAATAGATAATTATCAGCCGCTACGCGAAACGGTTTGCGAGGCACTGCGCGACGCGATAAGACGCGGGATTTTGGAGCCTGGAGAACGATTAATGGAAGTTCAGTTGGCAGAAGAGCTTGGGATCAGTCGCACACCCGTCCGCGAGGCAATTCGCAAACTCGAACAAGAAGGATATGTAATAATGTTGCCACGCAGAGGAACTTACGTTTCAAATGTATCAGTGCACGACGTAAAAGAAATTTTTGAGATACGCACGGCATTGGAAACGCTGTCGATAGTGCTTGCGACAATGCGAATTGAGCCAGAAGAATTAGAAAAACTCCGTGCAATGCTCACAGAAATTGAAGGGCACATAGAAAACAACGACATGGAAAAAATTGTAGCGACGGACATTAAATTTCACGGATTACTTTATCAAGTTAGCAGAAATGAACGGCTCGTCGCGATAATCAGCAATTTAAAAGAGCAATTAGCTAGATTCCGTACGCTGTCGATGTCATATCCGGGACGTTTGCAAGAAACTTTGGAAGAACACAGAGCAATGGTCGAGGCAATAGCGGCAGGCGACGTAGATTTGGCTCGCGACGCCGCTGAACGCCACATGGAACAAGCAGAAGAAACTTTATTAAAAGCAATGCGTAAGAAAAATATATAAGGAGGTCAGCTTATGAATTTGGAAACGATTATATTAGCGGCGGGCAAAGGTACGCGCATGAAAAGCAAATTGCCCAAAGTTTTACACAAAGTCGGCGGCAAATTCATGATTCAACACGTCATAGACGCGGCAAGAAAAGCTGGATCGGAGCGCGAAGTCGTCGTAATAGGTTCTGGAGCGGAATTAGTAAGAGAATTAATACCTAACGTTGAATTTGTTCTGCAAGAGGAGCAACTCGGCACGGGGCATGCGGTTCTTTCGGCAAAAAAAAGTTTTGAGCAGTCGAAAGGAACCGTTTTAATTCTGTGCGGTGATACCCCGCTTTTGACTGGCAATCTTTTAGAAAAATTGGTAGCCGCTCATAAAAATTCAAATTGCGCGGCGACGATATTAACGGCTGAAATGCCAAATGCAACGGGATATGGGCGCGTGATTCGTGAAACGGACGGAACCTTTAGAAAAATTGTCGAGGAAAAAGACACTACTGAACTTGAGAAAAAAATCCGCGAAGTAAATGCCGGCGTTTATTGCTTCGAAGTGCAAAAGCTTTTCGGTGTGTTGGAAAAAATCAGCAACAACAATGCGCAAGGTGAATATTATCTGCCTGATGCGTTGCCAATTCTCATGGCGGAAGGCGAAAAAGTTGGGGCGTTCTCTGCTGAATATGCTGACGAGACTTTAGGAATAAATTCGCGAATTCAGCTTGCCGCCGTCGATAGAATATTCCGCATGAAGAAAAATCATTCGCTTATGAATTCTGGCGTTACGATTGTAGACCCGAACACGACTTTTATTGATATGGACGTGGAAATCGGGCAAGATACGGTTATTCACCCCAACACTTATATTGAAGGCAATACGACGATTGGCGAAGACTGCACGATTGGTCCCAACATTCGTTTTACAGATATGAAGATCGGCAATAAAGTTACGGCGCAATTCAGCTATTGCCACGAGGCTGAAATTTGCGACGGCGTTACGCTTGGTCCCTACGTTCACATTCGACCTGGTACGACAATCGGCGCGAACGTTAAAATCGGTAACTTCGTCGAGATTAAAAACTCCGATATTGGCGAAGGTTCCAAACTTCCGCACTTGCAATATATCGGCGATACGGATATGGGTAGCGGCGTCAATGTTGGTTGTGGTTCCGTCACTTGCAATTACGACGGCAAAAAGAAATTCCGAACAAAAATTGGCGACAATGCCTTTATTGGTTGCAATACAAATCTCGTTGCGCCGGTTAATGTGGAAGATGGCGCATATATCGCGGCGGGTTCAACGATAACTAAGGACGTGCCAAAGGGTAATCTTGCTGTTGCTCGCGCCCGTCAAACTAATATCGAAGTCTGGAACGATAAACGGAAATAATTGCAAGGAGGAACTTTTTATGAACGTAGTAGTCTGGGTGCAATACGACACAGTCGCCACGCAGGACAAATCTAAGGAAAAAACTTTTTTAAGACAAGCCTTTACCGCGCTGGACAAGCCAAAAGGTAGCGTAAATATCGTTGGCGTTGTCGAGTCGGTTTCCATGCCGATTAATAAACTCAACACCATTGATAAGCACGATCTCGTTAATATTGATTATGATTTAGTTTTAGTAACGGGGCATGATGTTGACCTCGCGCCGATTTTGGCAGAAGCTGAAGAGCTCGGATTGGACGCAGATAAATTTGTCCTTGACCGCACAGTTTTAATTCCAGGTTTTACGCTTGAAAAGTATAAAGAACTGCGCCATTCTAATCTGTCGATTTTATCAATGGGTTGGTGGGCTGGCATTGCTTATCATAAACTTGGCTTGCCGGAACTTTCTCCTACAATCAGCATGTATACCAACGAGGAAAGTTTTATGAACTTCCTGCCAGAGGCGCGTTGGCATCTCAAAAAAGATTTGCATTTCGAGCGCACGGAATATAATCACGACTTGGGCATAAATTATCCGATTTTCTGGCTTGACGGCACGCAGTGGTTTATGAACGGTTTCACGAATGACGCCGACGCCTTAGAGCTTTGGAACGCACGCAAGGAAAAAATTAATTGGTCGAATGTTCTTGTGACTATGCACACGTCAAGCCCCGCCGTTTTGGAGCGATTTAACTGCTTACCTTACGCAAAAAAAGCTTGTTTCGTTCCCTTTGAAACTGAACTGGAATCGGGCTTTTATGTTAATACTGCATCTTACGGCGGAAATCTTCTGCAAGCGGCGGAAGGAATTATTACGGGCGAAGTTCAAGCTTATGATGTTTGGGACTTGTTGCTTTACGGTAAAAAAACGCCGATTGAATAAAGCACAAAAAATTTTTTGGGGGAGCTGTTCAAAGTGAGCATTAACGGCAACACGATTAGTAACCTCTGTTTGATGACGGGAAATGCCAATCCCGAATTGGCGCAGAAAATCGCCGACCATATTGGCATAAAAATTTTCGATACGTTCGTAGGACGCTTTAACAATGGCGAAACGCAAGTTATGATTAGTGACAGCATTCGCGGTAAAGATATTTTTATCGTTCAGCCGACTAGCCAGCCCGTCAACGATAACTTAATGGATTTGCTGATTATGACGGACGCCTGCAAGCGGGCTTCGGCGCACTCGATCACGGCGGTTGTTCCTTACTACGCTTATGCTCGTCAAGACAGAAAAACTCGTGGACGCGAGCCAATTTCCGCAAAACTCGTTGCAAATTTAATGGTTGCGGCGGGTATGTCGCGTGTTTTGACTGTCGACTTGCACGCTGGGCAAATTCAAGGGTTCTTCGATATTCCCGTTGACCACCTCAAAGCGGCTCCCGTTTTAGCCGATTATTTCCGCAAACGCGATTTTAGCGACGATTTAGTTGTAGTTTCGCCGGATTTAGGCGGTGTCACTCGTGCTAGGGAATTGGCGGATTATCTTAAAGCCCCGATTGCGATTATCGAAAAGCGGCGACCGCGTCCTGGTGAGGCGGAAGTTATGAGCATTATCGGCGACGTTAACGGAAAAGTTGCGCTTATGGTTGATGATATTGTCGACACGGCGGGTAGTCTTTGCGAGGGCGCGAAGGCTTTAAAGAAACTCGGCGCGAAAAAAGTTATTGCCGCGTGTACTCATGCTGTCCTTAGCAAAAACGCCGTTGAGAAAATCGACAATTCCGTTATGGAACAACTCGTAATTACAGATACGATTGCCTTGCCGCCCGAAAAAAATTCGCCGAAAATTACCGTGCTAAGTATGGCTTCGGCTATCGGCGACGTTATTTTGAACATTCAAGCTCACCGCTCGGTTAGTTTGCTTTTTAAATAATTTATCGTAAAAACTTTTGCGGGCGGGCAGTTGCTCGCCAAATTTTTTTTGGAGGTAATAATTATGGCAGTTGAAAAAATGCAGTTCCAAGCAGAAACTAAACGTCTGCTCGATTTGGTTGTCAATTCGATTTACACGAACAAAGAAATTTTCTTGCGCGAATTAATCTCGAATGCCAGCGACGCTTTGGATAAATTGCGTATCGAATCGCTTACGAATTCTGAACTTGCCGGCGACGCTGAACCCGAAATTTTTATCGTTCCCGACGCCGCGACTAAAACCATTACAATTTCCGATAACGGCATTGGCATGACACGCGACGAAGTTATCACGAACATTGGCACAATCGCCAAGAGCGGCACGAAAGATTTTCTCGACAAATTGCGCGAGGCAAGCGGCGCGGCGGCTCAAGAACTTATCGGGCAATTCGGCGTAGGATTTTATTCCGCTTTCATTGTCGCTGATAAGGTCGAACTCATTACACGCAAAGCCGGCACTGATTCTGCTGTTAAGTGGACTTCTGACGGCGCGGGCGAATACGAACTTGACGACTGCGATAAAGATTCGCACGGCACGACGATTATTTTGCACCTCAAGAAAGAATTTTGCGGCGAAGACGAATATAATTTTACTGACGTGTACGAAATTGAACGGCTCGTTAAAAAGTATTCGGACTTCGTGCGCTATCCAATTAAAATGAACTTTGAAGTTAAAGGTAAGCCGGAAGAGGAACCAACGATTGAAATCCGCACGGTTAATTCCATGAAACCGCTTTGGACGCGCCCTAAGTCTGAAATTACTCGCGAAGAGTACGACGAATTTTTTAAACAGCAACTGCACGAATGGGAGGCTCCGCTTGAAATTTTCCACGTCAAAGCGGAAGGCACCGTAGAATATACTGCGCTTCTTTGCATACCCAAACGCGCCGCGCAGAATCTTTATTATTCGGATTATGAAGCGGGCTTGCAACTTTATTCGCGGCACGTTTTCATTATGGACAAATGCAAAGATTTTCTGCCGGATTATTTGCGTTTCGTAAAAGGCTTGGTTGATTCGCCTGATTTGCCGCTAAATATTTCCCGCGAAATTCTTCAGCAGAGCCGCGAAGTTAAAGTTATCGGCAAGGCGTTGGAAAAAAATATTCAAAAGCAACTTGCTAAAATGCTTAAAGACGACCGCGCTAAATACGAGGATTTTTGGGCGCAATTCGGCAAGTCGCTAAAAATTGGTGTGTACAACAGCATGTTCGATACGAAACTTAAGGACAGCTTGAAAGATTTGCTCCTGTTCCAAACGTCGCATGAAGGAAAATTTTCAACACTTGCCGAGTATGTCGAGAGAATGCCCGATTTCCAGAAAAAAATTTACGTGGCGGCTGGCAACGATTCTGCGGCTATTGAACAGCTCCCGCAAATGGAATTGTTGCGTGAACGCGGGCTTGAGGTAATTTATTTAACCGACCCCGTCGACGAGTTCACGATTGAGGCTTTGCGCAACTATGCTGATAAAGATTTCCAGTCCATAACCCGCGAAAACTTTGAGCTTGATGACGCCGAATCGCAAAAAGTTAAGGCGGAAGTCGAAGAAATTGCCAAAACGCACGAAGATTTACTTAAAGACGTTAAAGAGGCAATCGGCGACAACGTTAAGGAAGTACGTTTGACTTCGAGGCTTAAATCGGGTGCAGTGTGCTTAGTTACGGGCGAGGGCGGTCCTTCGCTGTCTATGGAAAAAACTTTTGCGTCGATGAATAATCCGCTGTTCAAGGCAACGCAAATTTTAGAACTCAACCCGAATCACGCCGTATTTAAAAAATTAGAAGGCTTGCACGAACGCGGCAAGGACACGCCCGAATTTAAAGACCTTTGTACAACGCTTTACTCGCTGGCATTGATGATTGAGGGCGTCCTTCCGAATAATCCCGCCGACTTCGCCAACAAAATTACAAATCTTTTAACGAAATAAATTCTCTGGATAAAAATTTTACCGCTCGATAAGTTGAGCGGTTTTTTTTTGCGTTATTACATTGCCCGCCGCCAATTCGGTCGCCGATAATAAAAAAATTCGCGGGACTATTCGTCTTCTCACACAAGCTCCAGGCTTTGCGGATTTAAGACAGTCTCGCGATAAATTATTACTGTTGAATTTAAAGAATATCTCATTCGGCGGAAGGAAGTAATTTTATTTCCCGCGTTGGCAATGATTTCTGTCCTTCAAGCAACTTTTTTTCTTCCGGTGCAGCTATTGCTTGCGGTGATTCTTGCTCGGTAGGCAAAATTCCGGCAATTCCGGCTTTCAAGTATCCAGTTGCAACAATTTGCGCAAGTTCATTTACATTACGCTCGATTGTCTCACGCGAACGATTGAAACTCTCTAATGCTGTCTTTTGTCTGTCCAATGCCGCATTAATTTGCAATGTAAAGAATTCTTCTTCCATGTCTTGGTCTTTTGTGATTTGCCGATAATAAAGATTGTATTGCGGAGTGCCTTCTTTATATTGCTCCAGCATTGCCAAAAGCGGCGGCAACTTTTTATATGAATATTCTTCTCTACGTACGAGGATTGAGGCAACAATTTCGCCGTAATAACTTTCCAGTTCGCGGATTATCGGCATGGAGCATTCAGCAATGATTGCAAGGCGTCTGTTTGAAAGATTTATCATTTTTTCTTGCAATGCGGCTAAATGCTCTGCAAATGCCGTCATTCCTTCGACACGCGCTTTTTCAATCATGATTTGGCTCATTGTCTGGGCTTTTATTATGTCAATTTGAGCCTCGCGCATCAAACTGATTCTCTCGTTGTCCTTATCGATAAGCCGCAACTGTAATTCGTTTTCTATCTCCGCAAGTTTTGCTTTTTGAGCCGATTCCGCCATTCGAGAGCGCGTTTGCTCTTGAAGAAATTCGATTTGGGCGGCTTGTTCTGCTTTCATGCGTTCAATTTCCAGCTTTGCAAGCTTGGTTTTCGTAACACTTTCGATTTTTGCAAGATTTGTTTGCGTATCGCGTTCGATTTTTGCGCGTTCAGTTTCCTTTTCGGCAAGTTTTATCTGCTTGTCGCTTTCAATCTCTGCAAGTTTTAATTGTTTGTCGCGTTCAACATAATTCGACGCAAATGAAAATAACTTACTAAGTAAACCCATAGTTTTACCTCCAGTGACAATCAAGAATTCCGGAATTGCTTAGAACGCGAATATGGTCGACGCGCTTAGGAGTTTTTGAAACCCATCTGCTCATTTTTTAGCTAAACCCTTTCTCATGTTGAAAATCAATGCGTTATAATCTTTTTCGCGCTGTTGAATTGCTTTGCTGTAAGCTTTACTGTCCGCAATGTACATCGCGAAATTTTTTTGTCTAAGCTCGGCAAATTGCGTTAAAATTTCCTTCGATATGGCGTCAAGCTCTTTTTCTCGGATAAAATCGCTGATTGCGTCAATCGGCAAATTCAAAAGCGGCTCCGACCAACGCAATATGAAAATTCTTGTTTCCGTCTTGTCCGTTGAGAAAATTATTTCCTGCAAATCGCGCTGAAGTTTTTCGGCAAGTTTATAAAGTTCATTTTCAGTCTCGAATTTCTCTTGCAAGTCGCCGCCCGCCGTAAATGCAAACTTTTGATAAATATTTTTCCGCTCGTGAAGATAAAATTTGTCCACCGAATTACGATAACTTTGCAGAACGTCAATAACACGCCCGAACGAATCATTTAAATGACCTTTAAACGCGAACTCGACCAGCGGCATAAATCTTTGCTCAATCGCGAAACGTTTTTCTTTCCAATCGTCATACCACTTAGAAAAAATTTCTTCGTCAATATTATTATCGCAACAAATTGCAAACAATTCCTCGTACAAGCTCGTTTTGAAAGCTTTGTAGCTGTCAGTCCATTCATATTGCGAATCAACTATGTTAGCGACTAAATCTTTATGTTCGATGAAGAATTTGATTTTATTTTGAGCCGCCGTGATGATTCGCTCCAAATTCTCGACAAGAAATTTAAAATCGACGCGGGATTCAGCTTTAAGTTCGGCAAGTTCGCAAATGGAATTATCGCCTTCGTTTATCTTGTCCAATCGCTCAAAAAATTTTTCCGCCTGCGCTTTTACGAATAAAATTTTAAGTTTTGGCTCGTCGGTATTGAGTTCAAGACGTTTCGACAAGAATTTTTGACGCTCGGCAAGCAGTGAATTTTCTTCTGCCGTCAAATTCGGATTGTCTACGTACTTTGCATTTAGTTTGATGGCGATTTGCAATGATTCTGCGATTGTATCAGCCTGCGCGGTCTCAAGTTCTTGCAAAACGTCCAATAATTCATCTGATACGCTCAAAACCGCGTTGAAATATTTTATAGGAGAATCTTCTAATTCCGGCAAATTAAATTCCGCGAGAATCGGCGTGTAATCGAAAGGCACAGGCAAATTTTTTTGAGTTGGCTCTTTTATTGGTTCCGGAGTAGGTTTTTCAATAGGTTTAGGCTTTGAAAACTTTTCTTTAACTTTATTATAATAATATTCCTCGACACCAGTTAATCTAAAAGCATAAGTGAAACCTAAACTTTTTAAAAATTCTAAAATGTCATCTTCGGAGCAATTAAATTCCTGTGCAATCTCATAAACTCTCTTTGTTAAATAAGCCATAGCATCAACCTCCCAAAAAATCTTGAATCGAACGAAAAATTCTTCCTCTGTAAGTCGAAAAACCATTTTCAAATTAATTATAGCATGCGCAATAAAATTTTCAAATAAAAATTGCCTCTAAACTCTGATTGTAAAGCTTATGAGGCAAATTTTAGTTTGCGAGGAAAAATTTTTTGAGTTTGAGCGATGAAAAACGGCTTTGAAGTGGTTGCGAGTGAGTTTGAATAAAATTTTGGGAGTTGAAACTGCTTTTAGAGGCGTTAAGAGCAAAATTTTGGCTATTTGAAAGAGCAAAGTGAAAAATCCGCATATACGGATTTTTTGTATACACAATATCGGCTATTAAATTGCCCGCCGCCGATTAGGTACAATCAGAGAAAATGTTGACGGAGGCGATTTGACGCAATTCAATCTTACCTTAGAAGTAAAGCAGGAAAATCATACCTCTAACAGAAATTACTAAGCTAGCAATGCGCAGCGTTGCGTACGGACGCGGCGACAAAATTTAAATCGTCGACACGGCAAATCGCGACCGCTGTTTGCTACTTTTTAAAAGTAGGGGGCGCAGTAATGAATTATCGACGGATTTTGGTAATCGGCGACATGCACGGGAAATTTACTCGGCTCTTATCGCTTTTCCATAAAATAAAATTCGACGAGCGGCAAGATTTTTTAATACTTTTGGGTGACTACATTGACCGCGGCGAAGAAAATATGCGCTGTTTTCGTTGGGCAATGGAAATGAGCGAAAAACCTAACGTCATTGCTCTGCGCGGCAATCACGAACAAATGATGTTGTATTATTATGCGCTGGGCGGCACGGAAAGTTATATTTGGCTACCGAACGGCGGCGACAAAACTAAGGCGGAATTCGATATTTGGCGGCAGAAAGATTCGACAGCTTTTAATCGTGCGCTAGAGTTCATAAACGACCGCCCGCTTTATTATCGAATGGAAATCAATGGCGAGGAATATATTTTTGTACACGCGGGACTTAAACCAGGCAAACCGCTTGAACAGCAGGAAGAAGAAGATTTGCTTTGGATTCGCGAGCAATTTTACAATGGTTATCGCGGTTCGGCGCATGTAATTTGCGGACATACGCCCACGTCCTTTATCAAACGCGACTGGTATTATCCGATTCGCTTGCCGAACAAAATTACGCTCATGGACACCGGCTCATTTATGGCGAACGGGAAAATTTCCTGCATAGACATTTTGAGCGATAAAATTTGGCAGAGCGATTGACGGGGAGAAAATTTTATGGAGATTAATATAAAAATTGTTGGATTGGGCGAGGGCGGCGCAAAAGCGATTAGCAAGATGATTGCGGCGGGCGTCGGAAAAAATAAATCCGTTGAGTTTATAGCGATTGGCAACGACGAAAATATTATGCTTAATAGTACAGCGCGGAAAAATATTTTTCTCAACCGCGACTTGACGACGATTTATAAAAGTATTGCAGACGCTTTACAAGACGCGAAGTTAATTTTTATCGTAGCGGGGCTTGCCTCCAATGCGGCACGGGCGGCAGTTCCGATTATTACTTCTTGCGCGAAAAGTTCCAATGCCGTGACCGTTGCTTTTGTCTGTAAGCCGTCAATCTTAGAAAATTCTTTGCGGAAGATGAACGCCGAATACACGCTTAAAAATCTGCGCGGCAATGTCGATACGCTCTTTATCATGCCCGCTGAAAAATTTTTTATCTTCTGCATAAACCGCCCGCAAATTTCGCTTACTGAACTTTTCGACGTTGCCGACGATATTTTCTGTCAAGGCGTCAAAATTTTCTTAGACATGCTCGATACAAGTCACGAACTTTTTAAATGGGGCAATGCGGCATTTGGTTACGGCGAGGCGACCACTGCCCTTGACGCGATTAAACTTGCCGCAAATTTTCCGACGCTGAAGGAGGACGAACTTAAACACGCGCAAGGAATTTTTGTACACTTGACGAGCGGGACGCCCTTATCGCTTAGCTCTATCGACGCCGTAAATAAATTTATCAAAACGCAACTTCAGCCTGACGCAGAATATTTCTTGCAGGAAAAAATTATTCCGTCGTTTATGGAAAAAATTTTTGCGGCGATAATCTGCACACGGAAATAAAAAAACCCCCCGTCACAATCGGCGGGGAATTTTTTTGGGGAGGGTATTTATAATGGTTGAGGATTATTCTATTTCAACGGCGTGTAAGAGTCTTTTATTTCGCCGACGACTGATTTAGTCCGCCGCGCAGATTCTCCGCCGTATAAATGGAGGTTAATCGGTCTTTAGATGAATTTGTCCATCGCGTAGACAAGTGCCAGACCAACTGCCAGCGAGCAGGCAAAAATTCCTGTGCTAGCCGCGAGGACACTGTCTTTGAAGATTTTCTTCATGATGTGTGCCTCCTTTACTAATTAGTGCAAAATTTATCAAAAGATTTTATTGAGACCGTAGAAGAATACCAAGCCGACAACCAGCGACGCGCCGAAAAGCCCCGTGCTGAATGCGAGTATTGCCGCGTTTTCTTTAAAAAGTTTCTTCATGATTATTGCCTCCTGTCTTTGTGTTCATCGTTCAATCCCTTGAACAGTTGCGAAGTATACCACAGGAAAAATTTTTGGCAATGCGCAATCGTTATTGATTCATGTCGTGTTTGTTATTATTCTTCGTCCTTTTGATTGTGTTTACGCCCGCTTTAAAAGCGGCGGAACAGTTAACGCGCTCCAACGTTGCAAAATTTTTAAATAGTTCGCCGCGTTTTTATTATTCGTCATCTTTTTGATTGTGTTTACGAACGATAAACTTTAACGGCGTCCCTTCAAAGCCAAAACTTTCGCGCAAACGGTTTTCGATAAAGCGCAGATAAGAAAAATGCAAAAGTTCCGGCTCGTTCACAAAGATTATAAAACGCGGCGGGCAAATGTCAGCTTGTGTCACGAAGAAAATTTTAGCAGACTTGCCTTTTTTACTCGGCGGCGGATTTACTGCAACGGCGTCGCGAATCAGTTCGTTTAGTACGCTTGTTTGAATTCGCATCGACTGTTGCTCGGCGACAAATTTAACAAGCTCCGTCACTCTGTCAACACGTTGCCCCGTTAAAGCACTGGTATAAACGACGGGCGCATATTGCAAAAATCCTAACCGTTGTCTAAGTTCATCGGTGAATCTATTCGTTGAGCGGTCATGTTTATTCGGGAAAATGTCCCACTTGTTAACGACGATAACGCAACCTTTGCCCGAATCATGCGCATAGCCTGCAATTTTTTTATCCTGCTCCGTAACACCTACGGGAGCCTCAATCAACATCAACACGACGTCTGCACGGTCAATCGCCCTCAACGAACGAATCACGCTGTAACGTTCGACTGGTTCATCAATTTTAGATTTCTTCCGCATGCCCGCCGTATCAATCAAAGTAAATTTCGTTCCGTCCATAAAAAAATGCGTGTCGATAGCGTCGCGCGTCGTTCCTGGTACGTCGCTGACAATAACGCGCTCTTCGCCGAGCAATTTATTTATTAACGAAGATTTTCCGACGTTCGGACGGCCGATTACCGCAATTCGGATTTCGTCGTCGTCATGCGCCTCAAAATTATTTTCGGGAAAAGTTTTAACTACCGCGTCAAGCAAATCGCCCAAATTTAGCGCGTTGCTGGCGGAAATTCCAATCGGTTCACCTAATCCTAAATTATAAAATTCGTAAAGCTCCGTTTCGAGTTTAAGATTATCGATTTTATTTGCGGCGACGACAACCGGTTTATCTGCGCCGCGCAACATTTTTCCAATATCCTCGTCGGCTGAAGTTAATCCCGCTCGCCCGTCGACAACAAAAATTATTGCGTCTGCCTCGTCCATTGCTATTTGCGCTTGAATTTTTATCGAGTTCAGCATTTTATCGGCGGATTTTATTTCAATGCCGCCCGTGTCTATCAGCGTGAATTCGTGATTGAGCCACGTCGCGTCCATATAAATTCGGTCTCGCGTCACGCCCGCCATATCGTCGACGATTGACAATCTTTTTTTGCCAATCTGATTGAAAAGCGTCGACTTGCCCACGTTCGGACGCCCCACTATCGTCACTATTGGTTTACTCATTTAAAATTTCCCCTCCAAAATTTTTCTAAACTCCACGCCGTCATGAACCGGCAAAACCTGCGCGGGTGCAAAAATTTTTCGCAGTTCGTCAAGTGTCACGTCGTCTAAAAATATTTCTTCGCCCGCCTTGAGTGCCGTTGCCGGAATTAAAATTAAATCGCGCTCGCCGCCCTTTAACGCCGCAATTATATCGCCGCCCGTCAACAGCCCCGACACATTTACTTTGGAACCGAAAAATTTATTTTCAACCGGCAAGATTCGCACGTTCGGATTATCGGCTACTAAATTTTTTAAAATTTTAGCAAAAGAAGTTCCGCTCACTACGTCTATTGTTAAAATTTTTTTGACAGAAATTTTTTCTACGCCGAATTCTTTCATAAAGTTGCGCGTCATGCCGATACCGTTTTCAATCTGCGGGAAGTCGTCATAAAATTCTACGGGCGGCAATTCTTTTTCAGCCAATAAATAAAATTCGTCGCCCAAATATATAAACGTCCGTCCGAAGTCTGCGCGGGCTTTTTGTTGCCAAAGTTCGACTTGCTCTATAACTTTTGCGGCAGAATTTTTGTCGAATTGATTAAGTAAAAATTTATCGCGGCGATATTTCGTCACGCCGACAGGAACGATTGCTAAGCTCTGCGCGTGCGGTCGACGCTTTAAAATTTCAGCTATCGTAAAATCTAATTCCGCGCCGTCGTTTAAATCTTTGCACAAAACAACTTGCGTATGATATTCCACGCCAGCCCGCTCCAATTCATCGAGTTGCGAATTTATTTTTGCTCCGAGCGGCGTCCTCAAAATTTTTGCGCGAAGTTCGGGATTCATTGCGTGAATCGACACGAACAGCGGCGACAAATGATATTTTTTTATGCGGCGGAAATCTTTAGCCGTTAAATTTGTCAGCGTGATAAAATTCCCGAATAAAAAGGACAGGCGATAATCGTCGTCCTTAATCGAAAGAGTTTTTCGCATGTTCAGCGCAATCATATCTACAAAGCAGAACACGCAATGATTTTTGCAACGTCGCACGCCGTCGAAAACCGCTGATTCAAATTCTGCGCCGAGTTCCTCGTCCACGTCCTTTTCAAACGCGATAATTTCCCGTTCGCCGTCCGCGTGCTCAATCAAAAGTTCGATTTCCTCTTCCGCCATTAAAAAACTTAAATCGATTATGTCGAGTGGCGTTTTGCCGTTGACTTTTAAAATTTTGTCGCCAACTTTAAGCTCCAATTCTTCGGCAATACTTCCAATTTCTATTTTGCTAATCAAAAAATTTCCTCCATTAACCAAAAGCTGGTCGCTCTTTTGCAAGCTCCCAATATTTTTCCGCCTCGTCACGAAGTCCTAACATTCCATAGCAATCGCCAATTAATTGATAAGCGTCGCCGCAACCCCACTCTAAAGCCCGTTGTCCGTCTTCAAGAGCCGCCTCGTAATTGTGCATGGTGTACAGCGCAAGCCCGCGACTGTAATACGCCCGCCAATTTCGCTCGTTAAACTCAAGCGCACGGTCTGCATATTCAATCGCTTTTAACGGGTCACTCATTGTGTAGATATACGCCAACTCCCCATAAGCTCCAGACATTTGCGGATTTAAATTTATCGCCTGCTCAAAATCTTTTTTAGCAAGTTCAATCTCACTCAAATTCAAGTAACATGTTCCGCGATAAAAATAATTATCCGCTATCGACGGTCGAAGATTTATCGCCTGGTTAAAATCGTTCAAGCTGGCGGAATAATCTTTCGTGTAGTAAAGATAATAATAGCCGCGAGCCTCATAAGCCAAAGCGTTTTGCGGATTGAGTTCAATAGCCTCCGTCCAATCCTTCAACGCAAGTTCATAAGACCAATCGACATTCAGCAGAACTAAACGATTGCCCTCCTCAAGCTTGATATTCGATAGGAAAGCTTTATCGGCATCTGCGAATTCTTGCTTGAGTTTTTCGTCTGCGGAAGGATTTTTAGAATTCTCCGCCTTAAGTTTCAGCTCAGCAATTAATTTCTCCTGCTCGTCAAGTTGGCGTTGAAGTTCACGATTTTTTTCTACCAAAGATTCACGCTCGCCGACGCCTTGATTAATCCATTCGTTGACTTTATCGGTATCAATGCTCGCCAAAATTTTTGCGCGATACATTATTCCGCCGTGTTCAATCGGAACTATTTCATAATCGACGTTGACAATTTTTAAAATGCCGCTCGTCATGGCAATGATTTCGTCCTCAACCAACTTGAAATTTTCCATTCGCGAATAACTTTTAATGTAGATACCGGCTTGTTCTTGCGCGTTGCGTTCAGCGTAAAGTTTAGCGCGTTGTTTAGCGACATCGGGCGTTTCAAAATCGCTCATAATGTATTCGCCGACACCGTCATAGTTCATAATTTCCGCTGAAGAAAAATTTGCCGGTAAAAGCAGAGCGGAAACCGTCAGCGTAGCCAAAAAGGCTTTTAAAAATTTTTTCCGCATAATTATCACCTCGACGGCATTATAACATAAAAATTTAACAACAACAGCCGATATTTTCGCGATTGACAATTAAAAACTCAATGCTTAAACTGCAAGTAATCAAAAATTTTTTGGAGGTCTTAACTGTGAACTTAACAAAATCTTTTAACGCTTTCAACGAGGCTAAAAAATTTATGCCGGGTGGGGTCAACAGCCCTGTGCGTTCGTTCAGTAGCGTCAATTCCAATCCGCCGTTTATTTCGCACGGCGCAGGCTCGTATATCTTCGACATTGACGGCAATTCTTATATCGATTACGTAAATTCTTGGGGACCGTTGATTTTAGGTCATGCGCACCCCAAAATTGTTACCGCGCTGAAAAATGCAGTCGAACGTGGCACCAGCTACGGCGCACCAACCGAACTTGAAACTAAACTTGCTAAGCTCGTAAATAAAATTTATCCGTCAATGGAAGTTATGCGCATGGTCAATTCCGGCACCGAATCGACGATGAGTGCGTTAAGAGTTGCTCGCGGCTACACGGGGCGCGAAAAAATTGTTAAATTTATCGGCTGCTATCACGGGCACAGCGATTCATTGCTCGTTAAGGCGGGGAGCGGCGCGGCAACTTTCGGTGAACCGTCAAGTCCTGGTGTTACTCGTGGCACCGCGCAAGATACGATTACTTTGCCTTACAATGACCTTGAAGCCGTCGAAAATATTTTCGCTCAATGCGGCGAACAAATTGCGGCGATAATCGTTGAGCCTATCGCGGGGAATATGGGCTTGGTTTTGCCTAAAGAAAATTATCTGCGCGGTTTGAGAGATATTACGAAAAAATACGGCGCGTTGCTGATTTTCGATGAAGTCATGTGCGGTTTTAGAGTTTCGATTGGCGGGGCGCAGGAAAAATATAAAATTACGCCCGATTTAACTTGCTTAGGAAAAATTATCGGCGGCGGCTTGCCCTGCGCGGCTTATGGCGGAGCGGAAAAAATTATGCGCAACGTTTCACCCGACGGCAGAATTTATCAAGCGGGAACCTTGAGCGGCAATCCCTTAGCTATGACGGCTGGCATTGAAACGCTTACGATTTTACTTGAGGATAATTTGACGGATAAAATTTCCGCGAAAACTTCAAAGCTCGTTGCAGGAATAAAAAATGCCGCGCAGATGTCCAATATAAAAATTCAAACACCGCAAGCCGGCTCCATGTTCGGAATATTTTTCAGCGATAAACCCGTTACAAACTATGACGAATCAGCCGCCGCCAATCAAGAAATGTTTAAGAAATTTTTCGGCGCGATGTTGGAGCAGGGAATTTATCTTGCGCCGTCGCAATTCGAGACGTTGTTTATGTCAGCAGTTCACAGCGACGAGGATATTGCAAAAACTATTAACGCGGCAGAAGTTGCATTTGGAGCATTAAAATGATTGACGAACTTAAAAATTTTGTAGAAAACGGAATCGGCGCGTGTAAAGTTCTGGTAATCGGCGACGTTATGTTGGATAAATATTATTTCGGTGAAGTCACGCGTATTTCGCCCGAAGCCCCCGTTCCGATTGCTCGCGTCATGGAAGTTAAAGAAACTTTAGGCGGTGCGGCTAATGTCTTACATAATTTGGCGTTGCTGGGCTGTCAAACGTCGATAATCGGGCAAATCGGCGCGGATAATCACGGCGAAATTTTTCTTGATAAATTAAAATCTTTGGGCGTCGACTATTCGGGTGTGATTGAAACTTCAAAGCCAACTACGACGAAAATTCGCGTGATAAGCGGTCATCAGCAAATGATTCGCCTTGACTTTGAAGACGCTAGCGAACTTAACAGTGCGGCGACTGATAAACTTTTGAAAAATTTTTCCGCGCAGTTAACGAACGTCGACGGCGTAATTATTTCGGATTATGGAAAGGGCGTTTGTACGAAAAAAATTTGCCGCGAAATTATCGGCGCGTGTCGTGCACAGAAAAAATTTGTCGTCGTCGACCCGAAAGGCGATAATTGGCAAAAATATTTTGACGCGACTTTTATCACGCCGAACTTAAAAGAACTCAACGCTATTCTTCCGAAAAAAATTGCAAACGTCGACGCGCAGATTGAGGAGGCAGCTCAAAAAGTTATCGACGAATTTAATTTGCGCGGCTTAGTCGTTACACGTTCGGCAGAGGGCTTGAGTTTGATTGACGGCGAAAAATTTTCACACATAAAGGCGCGGGCGCAGGAAGTTTTCGACGTATCAGGCGCGGGCGATACTGTGATTGCGGTTTTTGCGCTTGCTTTGGCGGGTAAATTGGATTCAGCGGCGGCGGCTTATCTTGCGAATGTTGCTGCGGGCGTCGTTGTGGCTAAAGTCGGAACTTATGCCTTAAATCGCGACGAATTGTTAAATGCACTTTAAGCGACTTTTTATTGAGATTTTAATATCTATCTGATATAGTAAAAAAAAATATCAGGAGGCGAGCTATCGTGTATATAAATCTCATAAAAAAACTTTTTGCCGTGATGAGCGCAGTGATAATTATTTGTTCGCTAAATTTTTGTGAGGCGGCAAAAAAAGTTGTTGCCGTTATGCCGCTAGAAAATGTTTCAGGCTACGAAGAAGAAAAAATTGCCGAAATAATGACGGAGCAATTAATCGTAGCAATTCATTCGAGCGGAAATTATACAGTAGTTGAGCGGTTGCAAATGGGCGCGATTCTTCGCGAGCAAGGTTTTCAAAATATCGCCGTTGACCCAAGCCAAGCCGTTGAATTGGGCAAGTTGAGCGGCGCAAATTATTCTTTGGTCGGCAAAGTCACAATGGCAGTTATCGAAAATAATCCTACTGCCAGTGCAGTGGCGCAACTTAGTAGTCTTTTTGGGCTTGAAGATATTGGAGCAATGGCTGGGCAATACGTTCACAAATTCAAAGGGAAAATCGCGTTGGAGTTCCGATTCGTCGACAACACAACGGGCGAAATTATTATTGCAGGCACTGTTGAGGGCAACAAGAGCGGCTCAAGTATAAGCGACGCCTTCAACAATGCTTGCAAAAACGCGGCGGAAAATTTTCTTAAGCAACTGGACAACTTAAATCCATTCCGCGCCCGCATTGCCGAAATTAACGGCGCAGATATTTACATTGATCAAGGCTCGGAGGCTGGGCTTAGACTGGGAGAAACTTTGATTGTTGCCCGTGAAAGTACGCCGATTATAGTTAACGGTAGGACAGTCGGCATGAAACAAAATGAAGTTTGCAGGGTTAAAGTCGTTGAAGTCAATTCGGATTACGCCATTTGCCGCGCAGAGGGCATGTCAGGTACGATTCACAGAGGCGACATTGTTAAGAGAGGTTGAACGTCATGAAAAGATTTGCGATTATAGTTTTGTCGTTGCTGATAATTTTGAGTGCGACGGCGTTTGCTAAAAATGTAACAGTCACGGGCACGGGCACGACGCCTTCGGAGGCGGAAAATGATGCATTGCGTGCGGCGGTTGAAAATACTGTTGGAATTCTCGTTGATTCGGAAACGCTCGTACAGAACAGCATGTTGATTAACGACCAAATTTATACGCAATCTCGCGGCTTCGTTAATGAATATTCCGTAGTAAGTCGCGAACAAATTGCAAACGGTTGGCGCGTAACGATTAATGCAACTGTCGACGATCAGCCCAATTCCAAGCTCATGAACGAATTGACGCGGCTTGGGATTATCAACGTGCAACTGCGCAATCCGAAAATCGCCGTTTACGTCCCCGAACAGCATTTAAATTACAACGTCGGCGGCGCGGGTGGTGAAACTGCCATTGTTAAAACTTTGCTCAATGCGGGTTTTAATTTCGTAACCGAAGTTGGCACTGGTTTAAATTATCAAAGTCCAATGTCAATGAACGTTGCGCAGATGAAAGCGGCGGCTGAAAAATTCGGCGTGGACATTATGATTGTCGGAGAAAGTTTTTCGGAGGGCGTCGGCGATATGGGAAATTATCTGCCTGGCAATCAGCGTACAAATATGCAAGCTTGTCGCGCCCGCGTCGAGGCTAAAATGTTTATCGTGCGGACGGGACAAGTTATCGCGGCTGACGGCAAATACGGCTCGGCTTATGACAATTCGGAGGCGATTGCCGCTAAAAAAGCTCTTGCCTCAGCGGGCGAACAAATGGGCAATTATTTCGTCGAGCAGATAACCGGCATGTACACCAGCCGTCAAGGCGTCGAAGTCATTGTTTACGGCGCGGATTTTTCTAAGATTAATATCGTTCAAAACGCGCTCGGCAAAGTCAATCGCGTCAAAAACGTCAATCTTTCCAGCTACGACGGCGGGCGCGCAGTTTTTACCGTCATGTACGGCGGCTCCCCGCAAACGCTTTTCAACGAGTTATGCGCCGTCACGAATGCTAATTTAACTTTGCAATCACTTGCTTATAACACACTAACAATTTATGTCCGCTAATGTTGACTTGCGCCGAATTCCCGCATAAAATCAAGCAAATAATTTCATGGAGTGATTAAAATGTTGATTGATAACGAAGATAAAAATTTAGTCGAGAAAAAAATTTCCGGCGAACGAGTTTTTGACGGCGTTCTCCTCCACGTAAACAAAGACGAAGTCGAACTTCCCAACGGTCATAAAGCAATTCGCGAGTGGATTGAACACCCAGGCGCGTCGTCGATTATTCCTCTTCTGCCCGACAATCAAATTATCCTTGTGCGACAATTTCGCTATCCCGTCGGCAAAGTTACGTTGGAAGTTCCAGCCGGCAAACTCGATAAAACTGGCGAGGATCCGATTGAATGTGCTAAACGTGAACTTTCAGAGGAAACGGGCTATACGGCGGGCAAAATTTGGAAACTCACGACGATTGCCACGACTGTTGGCTTTACGAACGAATATATTCATCTTTACGCGGCAAGCGACTTGACGCCCGGCAAAATTCACCCCGATTCCGACGAATTTATTAACGTTGTAAAAGTTCCGCTGACTGCCGCCTTGCAAATGGTTGAGTCGGGAAAAATTTACGACGCAAAATCAGCCGTTTCGATTTTACTTTTGGCTAAGCAAGTTTTTCTCAAGAAATAATTGGAGGTGCTTTGATGTTTGATGATATTGGCATTCTGATTGCCGGAATTCCCGCTATTATCATTGCAATGGTTGTTCACGAATATTCACACGCTCGCGTTGCCTACGCGCTCGGCGATTATACTCCGCAACTTCAAGGGCGTTTAACGCTCAATCCCGTTGCTCACGTCGACCCGATTGGTCTTTTAATGCTTTTTATCGTCCATTTCGGTTGGGCTAAGCCCGTCCAAATTAACCCGATGAATTTTTCTAATCCGCGCCGCGATGATATTTTAGTTTCGCTTGCCGGTCCCGCGTCGAATTTAGTTACGGCGTTTGTTTTTACGATTATGCTCGTCTTAATGGTAAAATTCCATATTCCGTTTTCAGAAGGGCTACTCGTCGTTTTCAAGCTGATAATTATTTACAACATTAACTTTGCGATATTTAACATGTTGCCGATTCCGCCGCTCGACGGTTCGCACATTTTACGAAATATTTTACCCTACGAAATGGCGCGGGCTTATGAGCAATTAGAACGCTACAGTTTTGTTTTTCTGATTTTAATTATCGCAACGCCTATTTTGGATTATGTTTTCGTGCCGCTTCAGAGATTTATATTTGGGATTTTTCAAGGGATAGTAAATATTCTGCTTTAAAAGTTTTGGAGGGATTTACTATGTTTGTTAGGAAAATCTTTCTGTCGTTGATTATCGGCGCAATGTTAATTACTGCAACCGCGCACGCCGAAATTCAAACTTATTCCGGCTCTGGTCAATACTTCATGACTGACGAAACTATTGATTTTGCTAAAAGTAAGGCGGAACTCGACGCGCAACGCAACATTATCGAAAAAGTTTGCGTGTATATAGATTCGCAAACAGAAGTAAATACTAATGTCCTTGAAAAAGACGAAATTATAGCTATAGGCGCGGGAATTTTGCACGTAACTGATACTAAATTTTCTATGAAACCTGACGACGCCGGAATTACTGTTAAAGCTTTTGTCACAGCCGAAATTGACACCGACGAATTAAAAGTTTTGCTTGAACGTGCGATTGAAGAGCACAAGCAACGTTAAAACTATACGCAAAACAAAAGACGCGACCCATTTGCGAGCCGCGCCTTTTTTATTTCAAGTTGTTAAATTATCTCTTCATGTTAACGAGAGTTTCAAGCATTTCATCGGAGACGGTCGTCATCTTTGAATTGGCTTGGAAACCGCGTTGCGTAATAATCATATCGGAAAATTCGGTTGCGAGGTCGACGTTAGACATTTCGAGGGCGGAAGAAACGACATTCAAGCCGAAGTCCGCAATAGTCTTAATGTTAGCCGCGCCGGAGTTGTTAGATTCCGTATAAATCGTTGTGCCGACTTTAGTTAAGCCGCTGGAGTTGTTGAATTGCGCAACAGCAATTTGAGCTTCGGAACGAACTAAGCCGTTGGTGTAAGTGCCGCTGATAACGCCGTTTCCGTCAATGGCGAGACTTTGGAGAATGCCCGCCGTGTTGCCGTTGGTTATCGGGAAAGAAGTTGTCGAGTTAGCGTATTGCGTCAAGCCGACAAAACTGACAATGCCCGTGTTATCGCCCGCGCCGTTGCCGTTACCATAGGTGAAAGTAATTTCCGCGTCTTGAGCTCTGCCGTTAGTGACGAATTTCCCGTTGGTGTCAAAGTAGAGGTAAGAAAATTCTGTGCCGCTGTTCATAGTAGCCGTCATTGTGGAGCCGTCGGATTCAGTAGAGTTAATCACATTGCTGAAATTGTCACTTTTAGGACCGAGCTCTCCGACTCCAGGTGCGAGATATGCTCTCCAACGATTATCATAAACCATTGTACCATCAGTATGTTGTGTTCCGTTTGCGTCGGTATAAGTAACAGCTCCAGTTGTTGTATCAATGCTTACAAAAGTTGCACCGTCAACTGGATCTCCATTGGCATCACAAATTTTGCCTGTTTCTAGTGCCTCTTCATTGGCGTCGGGGTCTGCGGTTGTGGAATCTTTATCAATGAGAACGGTGACTTCATGTCTGCCGCCGAGCGAATCATAAACTGTAGCGAGCGTCGTAATCGGAATGGTATTGCCGACTTCGTAATAGCCGCTGGTGACGTGTCTTGTTGTGCCGTCTCTCAAGGTAAGGGTTGCGGCAATGACATTTACACCGTCGACGTTAACACTTGTGGGGTCGTTTGCAGTTCCCGTTACAACTTTGGCAGTGGTGCCAGCAGAACCTTCAACTACGTCTGCAGCCGCAATGCCTGATGCAGTAACATAACTAATACTCTCAATCGCAAGTTCCTCTTTGTTGAGGTTGCCGCTGTAGTCAATCGCAGTTGTGGCAGTTGCTTCCATAGTTTTGCCGACGGGAACAATAATATCAGTTGCTGTGCCGTTAGTGTTTATTGCGCCGTCATCACCTGCATTCCAACCTTGCACGCGAAGACCACTACCAGGCAGAACATAATAACCTGCCTCATCGAATGCAAATGCGCCGTTACGGGTGTAAAAAGATTGAGCACCGTCGCGCAGAACGAAAAGTCCGTTGCCTGAAAGCGCGAGGTCTGTATTTTTACCGGTCTGTTGCGGCGAAGAATCAGTAAAGATAATATCAATACTCTCAACATTAACGCCGAGACCGATTTGTTTTGCGTTGACACCGCCGAGATTGTCCGTCGGAGCAGCAGCACTACTCTGGATTTGTGAGAGCATATCGGAAAAAGTTGTACGGCTGGATTTAAAGCCGATTGTATTAATGTTGGCTATGTTGTTGCCGATAACGTCCATGCGCGTCTGATGAACTTTTAAACCGGAAACTCCGGAGAACAGGGAACGCATCATTTTAATCACTTCTCCTTTTTAATTGGCGGTCAGATTACTTCGACTGTTCCTTGTCTACAAAATTTCCTAACTGTCTGACCCGATATTTTCAAGTTTCTGTTAAGCTTTTGCCTAACTTCGCTAACTATATCGGCAGTTAACGGCGTTGACTTAAATTTTTTTAGAACAAACTATTGCGGCGGCGTTGAGCAGCGAGGCGACGAGCTTCAGCGGCTTGTCCGTGCGATTTGTCCATTTTATAAACGTAAGCCATAACCTCAGCGATAGCCTTATAAAGTTCGGGCGGAATTTCGCGGTCAATCTCCAAAGCCATAAGCATATTGACGAGCGTTTTATCTTGATAGACGGGCACGGCGTTTTTCTGCGCGGTCTCCAAGATGTGTTCGGCGACATGCCCGCGCCCCTTTGCAATGACTTTCGGCGCAAGGTCGCGTTCTGCCTCGTATTTAAGCGCAACTGCTTTTCGTTGAGGAGCTACGTTTGTCGGAGCGGTTCTTTCTTCCATGTCAATACCTCATCCTTGCTAAGTAAACTTTATCAAATTATATTTGCCGTCAATCAACCCGTCAAGGGCGCAACTTTGCATTGATTTTATCATAATTTTATGGCAAAATATTTCGCGAGGGGAGGATTTAAAATGGACGTGATTGCACTTGTTGGACCGAGCGGTACGGGCAAAAGTCATCGCGCTTTACAAGTTGCCCGCGAACACAATGCCGACGCAATTATTGACGACGGAATTTTAATTAAGGACGGGCACATTGTCGCGGGCGAATCGGCTAAAACGGAGAAAAGTAAAATTATGGCGGTAAGGCGGGCGATTTTCGTTTTACCTGGACATGCTGACGACGTTCGCGAGGCAATCCAAGAGATTCAGCCGCATAGAATTTTAGTTATTGGCACGTCGGAAAATATGGTGCAAAAAATCGCCAAAACTCTCAACCTCCCGTCGATTCAACTAATCGTTAGGATTGAAGACATTGCGTCGCGTTCGGAAATTGAAACGGCGCAATTCCACAGATTAAAGGAAGGCAAGCACATTATCCCCGTTCCGACGATTGAACTCAAGCCGCACTTTTCGGGCTTTTTAGTCAATCCGTTGCAATCTATTTTTAAACAATCTTCCGTCCGTCGTCGCAAGCTTGGCGAAAAATCAATCGTGCGTCCCGTTTTCAGCTACTACGGAAAATTAATCATCGACGACAAAGTTATTCAAGTTATCGCCGAGAAAATTATCAAGGCTCGCGAATTCGTTAAGAGCTTGAAAAATGTCACCGTCAAGCACGTCTTTAAGGATAACGAAGACAGAGGCTTAACAATTTCCTGCGAAGTCGTCTTGAGCTACGGTAACCATATTCCTACGCTGATTCGCCAGACGCAAAGTCATGTTCGCGACGCGGTCGAATTTACAACGGGAATGATTGTTCACGCAGTCGATATAAGCGTTCGTGCCCTCTACGTTGAGCAACGCAGGAAATTATTATGATACAAAGCACAACGAATCACTTGCTTATGATTTAGTTTAAAAATTAGTTGGAGGTTGTTTATGGAAAAAATTTTGTTGCACATGTGTTGCGGACCGTGTTCATGTTATCCGACTAAAAAATTACGCGAGGAAAATTTTGAGCCGGTCGGCTATTTTTTTAATCCGAATATTCACCCGTATCAAGAATGGAGGCAACGTCTTAGAACTGCGCGGGAATTTGCCGAAAAGGTCGGAATAAAATTTTTCGCTTACAATCATTATGGCTTGCGCGAGTATCTGTCAAAAGTTTTGGGCGTCGTTGATGAGCAGGATACAATTCAATTTGGCGACGGCTTTCATAAGCGTTGCGGAATTTGTTATTCGTGGCGATTGAGTGAGACGGCGCGATTTGCGGCAGAAAATAATTTTGAAATCTTTACGTCGACGCTTTTATACAGTCGTCATCAAAATCACGAGTTGATAAAAAAAATCGCCGAGCACTTTGCTAAAAAGTTCGGCGTTAAATTTTTTTATGAAGACTTCCGCGCAGGTTGGCAGGAAGGCATAGATTTAAGTTTAGAGTTGGGACTTTATCGGCAAAATTATTGCGGTTGCATTTTCAGCGAAGAAGAACGTTTCAGCAATGATTTGCGCAAAGCCCGTAAAAAATTTTTTTCTAATCACTTCTCTTGAGCGGCTTTGTGCTCTTCGATAATCTTTTCGGCGAGTTTATCGGGCATAGGTCTATAATCCGCAAACTTTAACGAATAAGAAGCGCGCCCTTGAGTTTGTGAGCGGAGGTCGGTTGCATACTTATAAAGTTCACTTTCCGGAATAAACGCTTTAACTTCAGTCATGCCATTGCCAACAGGATTCATGCCCAAAATACTGCCGCGCTTTGAATTGAGCTTGCCGATAATATCGCCCATGTAATTTTCGGGCGTAAGAACGGTTATCTCGTCAAACGGCTCAAGTAAAATCGGATCAGCAGAGAGAATACCTTTCTTAATCGCAATCGACGTTGCCATTTTGAACGCCGCCTCGCTGGAGTCGACAGCGTGATAAGAACCGTCAAAAAGGTTGACACTAACATTAACGACGGGATAGCCCGCAATAACGCCGTCAGCTAAAGTTTCTTGCGTGCCCTTCTCTACGGCTGGGAAATATTGACGCGGAACACTGCCGCCGAAAATGCTTTCAGACCAGACATTTCCGTTGTTAACTTCGGTATTGGCTTCTTTGTTCGGACCAATTCTAAGCCAAACATCGCCGTATTGCCCGTGCCCGCCGGATTGTTTCTTATGCTTGCCTTGAACTTCAACTTGTTTGCGAATAGTTTCACGGTAAGCAACACGCGGTTCGCCCAAAACCATTTTGACGCCGAACTTGCGCTGGATTTTATCGCTTAAAATATCGAGGTGAACTTCACCGATACCGCGCAGAATAGTTTGTTTAGTTTCAGCTTTCTTTTCGAGCCAAATTGTCGGGTCTTCGTCTTGTTGACGGGTAATCGCGCCGAAAACTTTATCTTCCTCGCCTTTTTTCTCGGAGGTAACAGCCATAGCAAGCATCGGTTCGGGATATTGAATGCGTTCGTATTTAATCGGGGCGGCTTTATCGCAGAGAGTGTCGCCGGTTTTCGCGTTGGCAAGTTTGCTAGTTACGACAATATCGCCCGCGTGCGCCACGTCAACGGGAATTTGTTTCTTGCCTTGCATGGTGAACAATCCGCTCAAACGTTCTTGACCTTCATTTTCCGCGCCGATAAGTTGATAAGTCGCGTCGCCCTTCATGTCGCCACTAATCACGCGCACATAAGACATACGCCCGACGAACGGGTCAACCATAGTTTTAAAAATTTGTCCGCTGAACGGCTCGGAAACTTTGCGCTCGACAAGTTCATCAGTTTTAGGATTAATGCCGCTGTAGTCTTTGGAATCAGGCGCAGGGAAGAATTCGACAATGCTGTTGAGGAATTTTTTTACGCCGATATTTTTAAGCGCAGAGCCAACAAACACGGGGAAAACTTTAGCCTCGCGAATGCCTTGCGCTAAAGCTTCGGAAATTTCTTTTTCGTCCAAGTCCTCAACGTCGCCCTCAAGATATTTTTCCATTAAGTCATCGTTGAATTCGGCGACAATGTCGAGCATTTCCAAGCGTTTATCTTCCACTTCGTCAGCAACTGCCGCCGCGTCAATCGCCTCGTCGTTATTGTTAACTTTGCTGAACGCCTTAATCAAATCGACGACTCCCTTAAAGCTATCCTCTTTGCCGACGGGAACTTGAACGGGCACGACACTATTGCCGAATTTATTTTTAAGGTCAGCAAGAACTTTCTCAAAATCGGCGTGTTCACGATCCATTTTGGTAACGAAGAACGCACGCGGCAAGTTGAGCTTTTCGGCGAGGCTCCAAGCCTTTTCGGTCTCAACTTCGACACCCGCGCTGGCACTAACGACGATAACCGCCGAATCTGCCGCCGCCAAAGCTCCGTGCATTTCCGCGACAAAATCGGGGAAACCGGGAACGTCAATAGCGTTGATTTTAAAATTCTTCCACTCAAGAGCCGCAAGCGACGCACTGATTGACATCTTACGCTTAGTTTCTTCCGGTTCAAAATCGAGGACGCCGGTACCTTGATCGACGTTGCCGAGACGAGTGGTCGCACCGCTGTCGAAAAGTGCCGCTTCAAGCAAACTGGTTTTGCCTGAGCGGCCATGACCGCAGAACGCTACATTTCTGATACTTTCGCTTTTATAATCTTTCATGTTTAAACCTCCGTAAAATTTTTTCGCAAGAATTATTCTATTGCCGCCGCGATTTTCCTGCCGATATTTAGCTATAAAAAATCCCCGCGAAATTTCTCACGGGGATAAAATTTTATGTAAGAGGTTATAGGCTGTGTCCAACGGATTGAATTTCTTTGCGATTGTAGTTGCGGAATTGGTGTTCGATTTGCTCAAGTGTCTTGCCCATAGTTTCAGGAACGCACAAGCGGGTAAACGTAATTGAAATGAATCCGATTGCCGCAAAGATTATGAATGTCATTTGCAAACCGAGATTAGCGAGCAACGACGGGAAGACTAACCCGATAACAAAGTTGGTAATCCACAAGAAGATAACGCAACAACCCATGCCGAATCCTCTAAATCTAAGCGGGATAATTTCTGAAATGCTGAGCCAGAGAATCGGTCTCAAGAAAGTTTGCATGGAGAACAGGAAACTGACAGTTAAGCACAGGACAAGATACGGGAAGAATGCAAGCCCTTCAAAAAGCGTAGCCGTGACTGCGATAAGCAACAGCGATGCAGTTGTTCCGCAGAAACCAACCGTCAACATTTTTCTGCGCGGCATAGTTTTCATTAAATGAATACCGATTAATGTACCGACGACTGAGGCAAAACCATTGAGCGTATTGGCGATAATCGCCGCTTGACGACTGAAACCCGCCTCCGTCAAAACTTGCGAGCCATAATACATAATCGAGTTGACACCGGTTAATTGTGTAAAGCAGGCAATTCCGATACCGATATAAATTATCCTGCGAACCCAAGGAACATTAATTTCGCTAAGCGCCGCGGCATTTTCTTTAGCGGCAGTCTCAAATGTATGTTGAATTTCTTTCAATTCCTTGATAGCTTTTTCTTCGGTTTCGCGAATTGTCTTTAAAATGCCGAGTGAATCATCGGGACGACCTTTAGATACGAGCCAGCGCGGACTTTCCGGACAAAGACGAATTCCAAAGAATAAAATTACGGCGGGCAACGCGGCAACAACTAACATGTACCGCCAAACATGATTGCTACCGTCCATAGCAACGGCGATTATCGCATTGACGACGAACGCGAGAAATTGACCGCTGACAATCATTAATTCGTTTTGTGTAACCATGCGTCCACGAGTTTCAGCGGGAGAAATTTCTGCAAGATAAGCAGGAACTGTAACGGACGCACCGCCAACAGCCAAACCAAGCGCAAAACGAGATACAAGCATTATTTCAAAAGTGGGAGCCAGTGCGCAACCAAGCGTCGCGACAAAGAAAATTACCGAGAGCATTGAGATATTTGTTCTGCGCCCTTTAATATCAGCGAGCTTGCCGCCGCCGATTGAACCGATTGTCGCACCGACGAGCAACGCACTGACAACCATGCCTTCTTCCAGAGGATTAAGGTTAAGTTGGTCGGGAGCCGCCATAAAGGGCAACGCGCCGTTGACAACACCGGTATCGTAACCGAATAAAAGTCCGCCGAATGTCGAGATTATCATAATCTTTCTTAAGTTAGAGCGGAAAGTCAAGAATTCATTCGCTATTTTTGTCGAGAAAAAATTGACCCAACGCCCGCTTTGTGCTAAATTAGTTTCGCTTAAGAAATTAACCAGCACACGAAACGCCAAGTCAAATTGTTTTTCTGATTCTAAGCGTTTCGGTGTGCTACGTCAAGCACAAAGGAGCGATTTTTATGAATCAAGACAACGCGAAGAAAATATTCTTGCAAGCTCTACCTGAATTGTCCGAGCCTCTTAAATCGGCAGTTGAATTCACGCTTGCGAATTGGCACAAAATCAATCGCGAATCCCGCCCCTCCGACGTTGCGATAAATTTTTTCGCGAGCCTGCCCGCACTGCCGACAAATGAAATCGATTTAATTTTTGCCACTAAACTTAACGAGATGGCTAAAATTCTGCGCGATTCCCCCGCCGTTTGGTTGAGCCTTGAAAATTTGCCGCACGAACAGTGGCGCGACGTTATCGGCTACGAAGGGCTTTATCAAGTAAGCAACTACGGCCGCGTCAAAAGTTTTCATAATAATGATTTACCACAGCTTCTCCGAATTAATCCAAACAAAAGCGGCTATGCTACAGTTGCTCTGTCCAAAAATGGTGAAATGAAATCTCGTAGTGTTCATATTATTGTCGCCGAAGCTTTTATTCCTAATCCTAAAAATCTTCCTGTCGTTCATCACATCGACGATACAAAAAGCAACAGCTGTATTTGGAATCTTGCATGGGTGACTTACAGCGAAAATACTAAATTAGCTCATAGAGCAGGTAAAATAAAATGTGTAAATTATAATAGAAAATTTACGCCCAAAGAAGTTATGTATATTCGTAAAAATTATATTCCACGTCATCCAAAATTTGGAATAAAGGCAATGGCTAAGACATTTAAAGTACACAAGACAACTATTAGCGATATAATTCATTATGTAACTTATAAAAACATCGGCTGAAATTCATTTGTAGAAATCGGGCATGTCATCATATTTAATTTCAACGACCGTTTGAGTATCGCGAGCTTTGGACGCCGCACTTGCCGTAACTTGACCGAGATAGCCGTCCCAAGCGTTCGGACCGTCGACGCGACCTTCTTTAATAGCGTTAATCCAAGATTGAAATTCTATATCATAGGCGATTGGGAAACGTTCGCTCCAGTCGTGGCAAATCGGATAAACGCGGGAATCATTCGTGCGAATCATTGCGTTGGCGGATTCGGGCAAATTCAAGCAACCTTCCTCGCAAACGACTTCGCAACGAACATCATAACCATAGCGGCAATTAACAAAAGATTCAACGTCAATGAGCACGCCCGAAACTGTAGTTAAGTAAATAATCTGGGGATCCAGAACGCCGTATTCAGCATTGCGGGTAGTTTTGGGGAATTTAACTTCGACAGTCGCATAATTTTCGCCCAAAAGCCAGCGCAGAACGTCGATCTCGTGTATTAAAGAATTTTCAACGGACATAGAAGTTTTCCAGCCTGGCGCGTCGTAATTTCTGTGGACGCAGTGCAAAGCGAGCGGCAAGCCAAATTTACCCGAATCAATATGTGCTTTAAGTTGACGATAGCCAGGATCATAGCGGCGCATAAATCCGACTTGAACGAGTTGTTTACCGCCGGCAATTTCAGCCTCAACGATTCTCTTGCAAGCGTCAGCATCGGGAGCAAGCGGTTTTTCGCAGAAAACGTATTTACCCGCCTTAATCGCCGCCATAACGTATTGTTCATGGAAAGGATCCGCCGTCGTCACGATAACTGCCTCAATCGCGTCCGACTGAATCATTTCTTCGCCCGAAGCGCAAGCTTGAATTCCGAACTTATCCGCAACCGATTTTGCGAAGTCCAGATTGTAATCCGCGCATGCGACAACCTTGCCGCCCTGCAATTTCTGATTAATGCGCTCAATATGCGTGCGCCCAATCATACCAGTTCCGACCAATCCGATTTTGAGTTCCGACATAACCTTTTGCTCCTTTCAAGTACCGAAAAATTTTTTACCGTGACTGAATTGTATAGAATTTTCCGCGTAGGCGTTATCGCAATCTTGATAATGATTCGGGCTTAAAGCATTGACTTGAGAAAATTTTTTATACAATCTTGAACGAGATTAGGTTTTCTCGCGACGTTCGGAAAAATGATTGCGGTATTCTTTTGGAGTAATGCCCACGTATTTTTTAAACATTTTGGAGAAATGTGCACTTCTTGCAAAACCCAATTCCTCGCCAATGTCCTGAATTGGTTGCGAAGTTTCTATAAGTTTGCTTTGAGACTCGCCGATTCGCCGTTGCATCATGTATTGCATTGGTGATAAGCCCGCGTCCTTTTTAAAGCAATGCGACAAATGCACCTCGCTGATATAAACCGCCTCGCTGATTTTCTTCAACGTGAGCGGCTCGGCGTAGTGTTCGTTAATATAATCCATAATCCGATAAGTCAATCGCTCGCGTTTTTGTTTCGTCGGCGTAAGATTTTCGTCGCGCTCTGAAATTTTCTCTTGAAGCATAAAAAAAATTCCCATCGCCAAATGACGACAGACTTTGTAATAATTTTTCGTCCCATGAAACATTTTATAAATATTTGGCAACAAATTTGCAACAAAATTATCTTTGCCGAGCGACAAAACCGGACGCTGATTTTCTGCAACCATATGTCCAGCGGGCAAATTTTTTAACTTCACACCCGAAAGCACCAGGCAATAAGTTTGTATGCAGTGTTGCTGAAAAGGATCCTCGCCGTGCGGTACGTTAGCATTGCAAACGACAAAATCGCCCGCCGTTACCGCGTATTCGTAATTGCCGACGATATAACGCCCGCTCTCTTCGGCAATGTACAAAAGCTCCAAAAAATTTTCGTGCCGGTGAATCATGTGCGGATGCTTTAAGCTGCACTCATTATCGACAAAAATTACATCCGTCAACTGAATTTGATTATCCATGAGCCTCCCCTCCCACCTACATTTTAACTTGTCGACGTGGAAGGCGTTATTATAATCTTGATAAATTTTAAGTTGATTATCAGAATTTTTCAGCGGCGAATTATAAAATTTTGTACAAAAAAATCCCCCGCTATAAACGGAGGAAAATTTTTTATGTCACGAATGTTTTTCAAGCCATTTACGCGCAAGTTCAATTTGAATTTCAACTTGTTTAGGCGACGTTCCGCCTTGAGAATTCCGAGCGGCAACGCAAGTTTCAGGCTTAATCGCGTCGTGAATATCGGCGTCGAACAGCGGCGAGAAATTTTTAAATTCGTCGAGCGTCAAATCTTTAAGATAAATATTTTTCTCAATGCAATAGTGAACAAGTTTACCGGCGACTTCGTGCGCTTGACGGAACGGCAAATTTTTCTTAACCAAATAATCTGCAGCGTCGGTTGCGTTAGAAAAATCCTCTTCGACTGCGCGGCGCATATTTTCTTTGCGAACTTTCATTCCCGCGACAATTTGCGCGAAAACTGCCAGCGAAAATTTTACTGTGTCGAGCGCGTCGAATACGCCTTCCTTATCTTCCTGCAAGTCTTTGTTGTAAGCGAGCGGCAATGCCTTAACCGTCGTCAACAATGCCATTAAATGTCCAAAAACTCGTCCAGCCTTCCCGCGCACTAATTCCGGTACGTCGGGATTTTTTTTCTGCGGCATCATCGAGGAGCCTGTACAATGCGCGTCGTCTAATTCGATAAATGAAAATTCGCGACTGCACCACAAAATTATTTCCTCGCTGAATCGCGACAAGTGCACCATTAAAATTGACGCCGCTGATAAAAATTCTAATAGATAATCCCTGTCGCTTACTGCGTCCAAACTATTTGAATAAATCGCGCCGAAATCTAATTCCTTAGCGACAAAATTTCTATCGATATTAAAAGTTGTACCGGCTAATGCACCGGCTCCGAGCGGCATAATATCTGCGCGGGCGTGAACTCCTTCAAAGCGGGCAAAATCCCTTTGCAACATGGAAAAATACGCCAGCAAGTGATGAGCAAATAAAATCGGTTGAGCGCGTTGCAAATGTGTATAGCCGGGAAAAATTACGTCACGATTTTTTTCAGCAGCTTTAACGAGTTCAGTTTGCAATTCGAGAATTAACTTTTGAATCTCGCGAACTTGACGGCGAATATAAAGATGAGTATCAAGCGCGACTTGATCATTGCGACTGCGTGCCGTGTGAAGTCTACCGCCCGCCGAGCCGATTTCCTCCGTCAATGCCGCCTCAATGTTCATGTGAATATCTTCCAGCGCAACGCTAAATTCAAATTCGCCCGCGTCAATCTGCGCCAAAATTTTTTCAAGCCCCGCGCAGATTTTTTTAGCGTCGTCGTCGGAAATAATTTTTTGCGCCGCCAACATTTTCGCATGAGCAATCGAACCTGCTATATCCTCGCGGTACATGCGCTTATCAAAATTAATCGACGCTTGGAACTCATTAATCATTTCGTCGGTTGATTTTTCAAAGCGTCCGCCCCAAAGTTTTTCACTCATAATTATACACCTAAACTATTCTTACGTTGGCAGGTTCGCGCTGAACTGTTCGTTTGTATTTTATCGCGGGCACGCCAAGTAGCATAATAAAATTCAGTTCGTAGCCTTCGGGAATTTTCAGTAAGGCTTTGACTTCGGGAAGCTCGTTAGCCACCGACAATGCAACGTCGCTCCAAAGCGTTCCCAAACCTAAGCTTTGCGCGTAAAGTTCCAAATAAGACAGCGCGATAATCGGGTCGACATTTTCACAACCAGCGATAGCTTTTTCCTTATTAACAGACACGGCAACCATTGACGGCGCACCGCGATAGATAAAGTCCACGCCTTTGTTGTAATTATCACGACAGAATTCAATTACCGGAGAAGCCGCGCTTATGGCTTGTATCGTCTCGTAAGTAAATTTTTCGATAGCACGCATTTTTTCTACCGTGCCAACGATACTGAAATGCAGAGAATCAACATTACCGCCCTTAGGAGGAAACGCCAGCATGTCTATAATTTCGGAAAGTTTTTCGCGTGGAATATCTTGTTTTTGGAAAAATCGAACACTGCGCCGCGATTTTATCAAGCGCAATAAATCTTCGCTATCACCATAACCTGTAGCGTCAGATTCATCAGGATTTTTTCCGCCGAATGACAGCGCACCTTTAGGACAAATTGCCATGCAATGTTGACAACCGACGCAAATTTTATCGCCGTTTTCGATATAACAGGGAATTTTTTCAGAGTCAAAATTAATGCATTGTAATATGCAATCGCGAATACACATGCCGCAATGAATACATTTGCTCTTGTCTACTGTGATGCTCTTAATCATTGTAAAGCTCTCCTAAATCCATACTTTATTACTTTTTATTGACAAGAGCGCGAACTTTAAGCGGCAAGCCGAACAAATTTATAAAACCCGTCGCGTCGGCTTGATTATAAACGTCGTCGTGTTCAAATGTCACAAACTCTTGACTGTACAGCGAATACGGAGATTTACTGCCTGCCGAAATTATATTGCCCTTGTAAAGTTTCAACTTAACGGTACCGGTAACTGTCTTTTGAGTTTCGTCGACGAACGCGGCAAGAGCCTCACGCAACGCGCAGAACCACATGCCGTCATAAACTAATTCGCCATATTTAATAGCAACGTGCTGTTTAAAGTGGAAAGTTGCGCGGTCGAGGCAAAGATATTCAAGTTCGCGGTGCGCGTAGTAGAGAATTGAGCCGGCAGGATTTTCGTAAACGCCGCGACTTTTCATGCCGACTAAACGATTTTCGCAAATGTCGACGATACCAACGCCATTACGCGCGCCAATTTCGTTGAGTTTCGTGACAAGTTCAACTGCACCGAGTTTTTCGCCATTGACGGCAACGGGAATTCCCGCTTCAAAGTCAACGGTAATTTCTTCGGGCTTATCGGGCGCATCTTCGGGAGCGACGCTGATTAAGAACATTTTATTTTGCGGCGCGTTCCAAGGGTCTTCGAGGTCAGAACCTTCGTGCGACAAGTGCCAAATATTTCTGTCCATGCTGTAAGTTTTATTCGCGGTGGCAATCGGTATGTCGTGTGCTTTAGCGTATTCGATTTCGGCTTCGCGGCTGTCAAGTTCCCATTCGCGCCACGGAGCAATAATTTTGAGTTCGGGAGCCAAAGCCTTAACCGTCAACTCAAAGCGAACTTGGTCGTTGCCTTTACCCGTCGCGCCATGAGCAACTGCGTCGCAACCTTCAGCAAGCGCAACTTCCACGAGCTTTTTAGCGATAATCGGGCGGGCAAAACTTGTACCGAGCAAATATTTTTCCTCGTAAGTCGCTCCAGCTTTGAGCGTCGGGAAAATGTAATTCTCAATAAAATCTTTCGTGAGGTCGGCGATAAAAACTTTCGACGCGCCGGACTTCAACGCCTTATCGTGAACAACGTTAAGTTCGTCGCCTTGTCCCACGTCTGCGCAAACGGCAATGACTTCGCAACCATAATTTTCCTTAAGCCACGGAATGATAACCGAAGTATCAAGCCCGCCGCTGTAAGCAAGTGCAACTTTTTTTACTGTGTCTTTCATTTAAATATCTCCTTTAAAAGTTTTTGTCTGTTGACGAAAATATTTTAGCGTTGCGCTCGGAGGTTGTCAATTTCAGCAGGCAACGTTGCAATCATTAGAATTTTAATTGCTAAATTCAATCTTCGCGACTTTGGACAAAAATATTTTCGGCGTGTCCGTGCCGTCAGCAACGACATATTCAATTTCGTTAGGTGAAGTGCTACGAATATAAATTTGTCCCTCGCTAGCGTTCCGCAAAAAATTAATACGGCAAGAAATTCGCTCGGTTTCGTCGACTGGAATTTTTCCACCGATTGCTCGCGGCTCGTCTGTAAAGAAAATGTCAAATTTATCTTCAGTCACGTATAAAAATTTTTTCCAAGTTCCGTCGTTGTCCTCGCGAGGAATTAACGTTTTAAAATTGCCTTGCCCATCGCTGGTGCCCAAGTGGAAATAAAATTTCGTTTCGTCGGAAAAATTCTTGTCGATAATCAAAACGTCATTTCCGCCGCGTCGACAATCCAACAAGCCAAAAGCCACTCCGCTTTTACCGGTCGGCATGCGCTCGTAATTCATCGAAATATTTTCCTGTCCAAGCGGCATGTGCAAAATAAATTCTACCGCATCGGGCGCGTGACCAGTCTTTCTTAAAATTTCGTCGGAAAAAATTTGCCGTTGACACTCCATTTCCGCGCGAAAAATTTCTTGCAATAAATTAGATTTACAAGAATTGCCCGCCAATAAAATGTGATAGCTCCTAAGCGGTCGATTAATAAATGCCTCGCGAAGTGCGCAAAAAAAATTTTCCACGCCGCGCAGAATCCTCTTGCCTAAAAAATTTCGCAAATCCTCAACTAAAATTATCAGGTTAAGAGTTTTTTTACCGCGCTCCGTGAAAAGTGTAACCGTCAACGGCTCGTCGTCCAACGATTCAAAGTCGTCCCACTCCTCCCAAATCGGGCGAAGTTTATCACTCAAGCGGCGTCGATTAAGATTTGCACTCAACGAATCACTTAACAAAAATTCCGCGCCGTCAAATGGCTTGCAACCTTCTGGCAATGCAAACGGTATCGAGTTTTCGCGCATTAACTCCAAATTATTTTTATAAACTTCGTAGGCAATGAGATTCAACAATTTTTCTCCGCCAAGCCCGCTGTCACTTTCGGCGGCAAAATGTTCGATTACGTCATTAAAACCGCGCTTATCTTCCGCCGTCGGTAAACGCCAAATTCCAAAGTCAAAATCCGTCGTACCGCCGCCAAAGTCGAATACGCCAAAATAAATCGGCTCCCTTTCCGTCGGACGCGGAATATTTTTTTCTCGCTCCAATTCGCGAAGTGCACACACCGCATAAGCCGCCGGCTCGCTTGCTCCAGCGTAGACTGAAAAATTTTTCATCAACGCTTCGTCATTCAAAATCGATTCGGGCAACGAATGTTTAATCCCGCGCCGAAAACTTTCTAACAAATGCTCGCGAATATTTTTCTTGTAGTTGACGGGGAACGAAAAAATATACTCAAGATAAATCCCGTTGTACATGCTGTTGATATAAAGCCCGACATAATAAGCGTAAAGCTCCACAGGGTCAAAATCGCCCTTGCTCAACTCGTCGTAAGGATACAACAAAATATCTTTGCCGCAACGGTCGCGCAACCGAATCAAGCCTTGCCGACGATTAGCCCATTGCTTTAACTCGCCGAAAATACTTTGCGCAACTTGCCTGTCCTCGCTCTCCAAAAGCCGATTCAACGCCTCGTGCGAAACCGTTAACTGCTCCCACTCCGTGAACGGTCGTCCGTCTTTTGTCTGATACGCCTCTAAAAATGCAACGTAATCGCGCAACTCTATAACTGTCGGATTTTCGTAATCATTTGGCGAAGGTGCCCTTTCAAGTTCGCCGCGCCCAATTCGCAAAAGTTTTTTCCCGTCGTCGAGACAAACTGCAACCGTACTTTTCGTGCCAAAATCAATCGCACAAACGCCGCTTGCCTTCACGTCGAATTTTGGATTTTTCATATACCAATCTTCGTCAATGGCAATGGTTATGCTGTCCTCTGCCGGCGAAAAATTTTCCTCATAAAGCTCCCAATGCCCAGCCTCCGAATCAGTCAAAAATCTTTCAGGATAAGGCGTAAGATTGGCGCGGCGCATGTCGCATTCCAAAAAAATTTTCTTCAGCGCACTCGTCGCGATATTTTCTTGAATGTGTTCATCATGCTCCGCAACCGCTTGCCACGCCTCCACATCAAGCCGGAAATCTTCATCGAACGAAAGATATTTTTTCATCTGCAAATAACGCTTGCGAAGATTTTCCACGTCGCCAAGTTCAAAATTAATCGGCACCAGTCCCGCCTCAAGAATTGCACAAGCCGCCGCAATTTTTTTATCGCCAAATTTATCTTCAAGCGGCAAATTGCAAACGGGAATCAGCACCGCGCTTTTCGACGGATTGGAACCGCAAACTCGAATCGCCGCGCCGATATTGTCAACAAGCTGTCCGGTAGTTTCAAGGCAAAAATAATTTTTATGGGCGGCAACGGCAAAAACACTTCGCGCCGCGCTTGAGTTAAAAGTTTTCTCCGTCCACGAAAGTTGCGTATAAAGACAACTCGCGGTAATTTCCCTGCCGTCAATAAAAAAACGCGGGCGACGATTGCCCGGCGCGTGTGGATAATGATTGGCATTGCCCGAAAAAATTTCTCTGCACTCTTCAGCCGAAATGCAACGACCTTTGAAACCCGCGAACGTCAAAAATAAATCCTCGTTGTGCGTGCCGTCAATCTGCGCGGCGAACTCTTCCAACGTCAACAGCCGACAAAAATTTTTATCGAACTTAGGCAACAATAAATTCGTCAGTGAATCGTACCAGACATCTTGCCGGAAAATTAAAAATCTCTCGTCAAGCAGTTTGCAAAGTTGTTGTATGCAATTTTTGAATTCGGTCATTGATTCTTCTGCCGCGCTGATTATTTCTTGTGCATTGCCCTTGACTAGCCGACTTCGCGAAAGATTGACCTCGCGGATTAATTTTGTTTTTGAAAATGCCATTGATTTACCCCACTCGAACGTTGCTTTTTTTGACGATTTTGCGATTGTTGTTATTTTTATAGCCGGCAAGAATTACTTCGCGGACGACGCCTTGAGTTGAGCTATTTGTTCCGCTCGTGGAATGTATATCGGTGTTGTAGCGTTCGCCGGTTTGCGTATTAAGAATTTCGATAAAGTTATCGCCAAATGCAAAGTTCACCAGCTGAACAAAATATTCAAAAACATTCCAAAAAATTTCTGCGTCATCTATTTTTCCGTCGCGTTTACAACCCAGCGCGGCTTCCCATATCCCGTCAAGACTTTTATATTGTGCGCCTTTGCAAATGAACGTCTCAAATCTTTCAGCATAAAACCCAGAATTTTCGCGGACTTCCGCATTGAGTTTCAAAAAAGTTTGGTACACTTCCCAACCCTTAGCGAATCGCTCGGCAAGTTGTTTTTCGGCGGATTCCTTTTCTTTTAATAAGATTTCTAATTGGCGGTTTAATTCGTCGCGCTTGCCTTCGACAATTCTTTTATCGCCGAGAAGTTTATCGAATTTGGTTTGCAATTCGTCGCGCTGACTTTCGACAAACTTTTTATCGTTGCTAAGTTTATCGAATTTGTCTTGCAATTCGTCGCGCTGATTTTCGACAATTTTTTTATCGGCGGCAAGCTTATCAAATTTGTCTTGCAAGTCGGCAAGTTGACTTTCGACAACTTTTTTATCGTCGCTAAGTTTATCGAATTTGGTTTGCAACTCGTCACGCTGATTTTCGACAATTATTTTATCGTCGGCAAGTTTATCGAATTTGGTTTGCAACTCGTCGCGCTGACTTTCGACAAACTTTTTATCGTTGCTAAGTTTATCGAATTTGGTTTGCAAGTCGTCGCGTTGACTTTCGACAAACTTTTTATCGTTGCTAAGTTTATCGCATTTGGCTTGCAAGTCGTCACGTTGACTTTCGACAAACTTTTTATCGTCGGCAAGTTTATCGAATTTGTCTTGCAATTCGTCGCGCTGACTTTCGACAAACTTTTTATCGTCGGCAAGTTTATCGCATTTGGCTTGCAATTCTTTGCATTGATTTTCGACGGCAATTTTCTCGCCGCGCAGTTTATCAAAACCGGAATGTTCAGCAACTTTTTGTATAAATTCGGAGGAATATTTTTCTTGCGCGACCTCTTCCGATTTAGGCGGCTCCGTCTCTTGTACAACGCGCTCGTCAAATTTTTCTGCAACCGCGCTTACAATAAATTCCGTCAATCTTTGCTTAAATTCTTCGTCTTCAGTCAAAAGCTCGAAAAAAATTCGCTTAATTTCCTCTCTGCTCATAAGTTATCACCTCTATTTTAAATCTATCCGCGTCGGCTCGACTAAGAAATTATTTTCCGCCAAATCCTCGCGGCTATAAGCTACGGCATATTCTATCGCGTGCGACGCCACCGGACGGATATAAATTTGCGCTTCGGCGTCGGTTTGCTCCAATCGAACGGGATATTGCTTGGAAATTGTTATCGGCGCGTTATTTGTCGCCGCCTCCGGCACGTCGGTATATAAAATGTCGAATGATGCGCCCGCATCGTCTAAAAATTCGTACCAAACGTTCATTTTCGTCGTGCGGTCAATCAGCGTTTTAAACTTGCCTTTCTTCTGCCGCCCGATATAAAGTTGGAATGCCTCGCCGGTCACTTCGTCGGGTTGAATGTCGCTAACTTCGATTCGCCCGCTCTCCCTACAACGCAACAATCCGAACGCCACGCCCGTTTTGCCCGTCGGTTGTTTCATCGCCTCGAACGGGTCATCGCTAATTTCTACGCCGCGTGACTTTTGAATTTCGATTGCCTCCGGCGTGCCCAATGGCGGGAATAACTTAAACGTCACAGAATCTTTCTCGACGCCCAATATTTCGCCCGCCTTGAAGTTTTCGCCTATGTAATCCTCGAAAATTTCCTTAACAAGCTCCGACTTAGACGAATTGCCCGCCAAAAATATCGCGAACTCCCCAACCTCGTCGAACTCCTTGATGAAATTTCTTTTCGCCGCGTCGCTGTCAAACGCCTGCTTTAGCGAATAGAAAAAATTCCGCACGCCCTTTTCTATACGATTGCGAAGAATTTTTTTCAAGTCAACCAAATTTTTTGTCGGCTCTTGCGTCGGCTGGTTGTATTCGCGCGGAATAAATTCATCAAAATTGCCAACTTCGCAGATATGAGCGATAATCGGTTGCCACGTTAAAACTTCTTTATAATCTTTTAATACATTCTCAAAAGTTTTTTTCCATTGTTTGAAAGTAAGAGCTTTATTTCCAAATCCGAGTTGGTAAAGGGATGACAAAAACTCCGCTAATCTGGGGTCGCTCGTTGTCAATTTTTCCAAAGTAATTAACTCGTCGTTTGAAGTTTGAACGGACGCGGGCGGTTTAACGTCAGATTTATTGCCGCCAATGTCCAAAGTAAAATTCGTGACGGGATTGCCGCTTTCGTCGAAAAGATTGAGCGTGATACCCGTATCGCAAATTTTCTTAGCGGCGTCCGAAGTCGGATTTTCCCAGACAACGCGCAACGCCTCCATTAAATCATGCATATTCTTGCGCGCTTCCTGCGAAGTCTCATTGATGACGCTCTCGCTGTTCAAAAATTTTTCGCGCTCGGCGGCATATGTGAACGGTATCAACGCCGCGTCGGGATTATTCGGGTCGGGACGCAAAAGTTTGTTAACATTAGCCTTGAAAACTTCAAACGCCAAAAGCCGCAAAAGATTTTCGCCGCCCAAAGTTTTATCACCGTTCGCGCCGAAATGTTTAAGCTCGTAATCGTAGCGTTGCCGCTCTGATTCTTTCAAGACGCCAAAATCAAAATCCGTCGTGCCGCCGCCAAAGTCAAACACGCCATAATAATTTTCGTTGGCACCTTCCGGGTCGAAGTTGTAACCAAGCAACGCGCTAATCGCATAAGCCGCCGGCTCGCTCGCGCCGTGCACTACGTAAAAATTTTTCATTGCCGCTTCGTTATTTAGCAAAGCCGTTGGCAACGATTTTTTAATCCCGCGCTCAAAACTCGCACGAATTTTTTCGCGAACGTCAAAATCATAAGTCACGGGGAACGACATCAAATAACTAAGAATAATTTCGCCGCGAATCATGTTGTTGATATAAAGTCCGAGAAAATAAGCGTAAAGCTCAATCGGATTGGGCATGTCGTCGCCGAGCTTTAGGAACGCGGGCAAATTCCATTCCTTGCCTTTGGCGTCGCGAATTTTAATTTCCTCTTCGGGCGTGCCGCACCAATGTTTAAGCCCGTCGAAAAACGAGTAATAATTTTTGCTGTCGGTTGCTTTCAAGTTGTCAAAAGCCGTGTGCGAAACCGTTAAATCATTCCAACTGGTGTATGGTCGACCTGCGCGGGCGTTGTAGTCGGTCAAAAATTTTTCAAAGTCAATGAACTGCATGACGGTCGGATTTTCGTAATTGGCGGCGTTAATGCCCTTTGTGTAGTCGCCGCTGCCAACTTGAACGGGCAACTGCTGATGATTGGCGTTTTCGCAGACGACGACGGTTGATTTTGTGCCGAAGTCAATCCCGACAATCCCGCGACTAATATCGCCGGCAGGGTCTCGCGCCGTGAAACTTTCCTTTAAAATAACTTCGTTTTCGCTGTCGAATTCGTCGCCATAATCCCAAAGCTCCCAATGCCCCTCGTTAGGACCGTAAAGCAAATTTTTCCCGTAAGGGCTGAGGTCTGCGCGGCGCGTGTCGCACTCCAATAAATCCTTTTCGAGCTGTTTGATAAAATCTTCGTCGCCCTCAATTTTTTTGCTGTCGAGGACGGCTTTTATTTTCGGGACAAAATCAATCTTCGTTCCGGCAAGTGCCGCCTTCAAAACTTTTTGCCTGTCGAGGGAAATGCCCGCCTCCGTGCCAAGCAAAAATTCGCCGTGCTCGCTGTAAAGTTTCTGCAGTGCCTTAAAAGCCTCGCGCCCGGCTTTGTTGTTGAATTGTTCTTCAAGCGGCTCAAGGTCATATTCCAACCAAAATAAAAGAGCCGACGCCGCCGGAAGTTTGTCGCTGTTAATCCCGTTAAATCGGTAAATCGGAACGCTTAACATATTTCTACCGCCAGAGGTTTTGTTGCCATGCAGGTTGGTAGTGCCCTTGTAGTCGTTGGCAAAATATTTGTACCAGAACTGGTTATTCTTCTTGAAACTAAATCCGCCAGCGTAGTATTTGACTTCAGTCCCAATGCTACCGTCACCACGTCTAAAATAATTTAACTTGTCGTTGAAACAACGATTCATTTCAGTTTCGGACGGTAAATCGCCTTGAAAATTTGCAAACTTCCAATTATCAGATGAGAATTTATAGTTTTCATATTCATTTTGCACTGCGCAGGAAAATTTATTTAAATCGGGCATGACGCCGGCTATCGCGTGAATGTAATAAACTTCGGGTTCTTGATTTTTGCGTTTCATTAAAATCCATTGGTCGGCATTAAATTTTTGTCCGAACTCTTCGCACAGCGCGGAAAATTTTTTCTCAAGCTCGGTCGCCGATTCGTCAATCAGCCGCAATAATTTTTGCTCGCGAAATTTTTTGAATTGCTCCGTTGAAATTGGCAAGACTTTAAGCGGTTTTGTTGCCATGAAAATTTCCTCCTCAATCTGCGATAAAAACCAAACTCGTGCGGATAATATTTCCGACGCGGTCGGCGTAGCCCTCAAGCAAAACCGATTGAACACGTCCGAGTTGGCGGCTGTTAGAAGTGCGAGTCATAGTCAAGCTATTAAAACGACTGCCGCGTTCGGTGTGGAGCCGCGAAAAAATTGGCTCGCGAGAACTGCGATTGAGCGCGTCGAAACAAAAATCAAACAGCCCCGTCAAAATTTTGGCATCATCGGCGGAAAGTCGGTTGTCGTTCAGAGAGTAGCGCAGATAATCCCAAAAGTCATTGATATGCTTTTCGTTCGCCGCGCCGATTAAAAATCCTTGCACGGTCTGCGCGTCGCCGAAAATCCCCGCCAGTTGATAGCGAATTTTCTCGTTGAGCGAAAGATAATTTTTATACGCCGCGTCCAATTTCGCATAAGCCTCACGATAATAATCATACTCGGCAGAAATTTTTTCTAAGCTCCGCTCCAAGTCGCGACAATTTTTTTCCGCCGCCTCCAATCGCCGCGTCGAAGTCACAAGTTCTATTTGAAGTGAATCGACATTGCGCGATAAAGTTCTTTCCCGCTCCCGCAAAGAATCATAATCTTCACGCGGAACATAATCATCAAGATTTAAAATCGCCTGCCGCAACCACGTCAAATTTTTTTCCAACTGTTCTCTAAAAGATTTGTCGTCATATCTTCCGAACATTGACGCGCCCCCTTAAAAATATTTTCCAGCCCATTGACTTGCCCGCAACTTTTCAGCCCAGCGCGGGAAGTCGTTTTGAATTCTTCTTGCACAATTTCGACAAAAGTTTTCGGAAGCCTTTAAATTGTCACGAAATTTTTGCTTACTGCCCCAAAGGTGCGTGAAATATTTTTGCCGCCCGAATAAATTTTCCAGCGACGACAGCGAAAAAATTTCTCTATGCATAAGCGCGGCGCACATTGCCGCCCAACGCTGTTCGACAAAAACCATGTACGATAAAACGTCGTCGGTTGTGTCCAGCGAAGTCATCAGCTCAAAGGCAAAATCGGTGTAGCGTTTGATAAAATCGTTCGCGCCGAAGTAAGCAAAAGCCGTATTGCAAGCCTCAACCGACCAATCGAGAGCCGCCGGTAAATTTTGCCCGTTCTTGAGCCGGAAAAAATTTTTATCGGGATAAATTCTGTTGTTGACTTGCTCGCGGTGAATTACGGCGATATTTGTTGCGAAGGGCGCGAAGTCGAGCCGTTGCCACGCGATAAAATCCAAATCAATCATGACGACGGGCGCGGCTTGTTTCGATAGGGCAAAAAGTTTCGCACCCGCCCAAAAAATTTTTTCATTCCAGCCGAACGAATCCATTTGGTCAAGCGACGTGTCAATTTTATTCCACGCCGCCGACAAGCCGAGCCGCTCAAAATATTCCGCGCCGCGTGAATCCGTCACGAGTTTTATTTCGCCGTTTTTCTCGCGCCACTTCAACGCGGATAATATCATCGTAAAAATTTCAAAGTCCGCCGCCGAAAAATTTTCCCGCGTCCGCAGTGTGTGAAATGCTTTCATATTAGCCATCTAAATTGAAGTCCATAATAATATTCAAGCCGTAACCTCTGCCGCCCGAACCGCCGCTTTGATTTTGTTCGGCAAAATATTCGAGCGTGGGCTTATCGGTGACAACAATATCAATGCGCGTTCCGTCGGCGGTAATCAGATAAAGTTGCTTGATAGCGGGACGGTCGCCATTAGCGCAAAAATCAGCGTAGACGAGTTGAGCGCGTTCAGTTTCGTAAATTTTTTGGGCGAATTCGGCGGGAATATTGCAATGGAAAAATTTTTCGGTAAAACTCCTCGCGACGGACAAAAAATCTATGTACCAATCAATTTTCAAGTCAAAAGTTTGCAGATTAATATTGTAATTTTTTTCGTCGAGGAAAGTTTTGCCAACGACAATTCCGCGCATATTTTCTGCACGTTGTGAAAAGTTTTCGGGCGTTTCAAAGGCACGCCGCCCGCGCAGAAGTTTATAGACATCAATTTTTTTAACGGCGTCATCGAGGGCAATTTTATCGCCGCGCAGGAAAATCAGATTCGTCGAGTTGGCATATTTAACGGTAATCGAATTGCGAACAAAAACTTGCAAGTCGTTCAAGGAAATTTCCGCGCTGTCAAAGTCCACGTTGCGACGGTTGGGAATTTCGACGATAGAATTTTCGCGACCGTAGTAAGTGACACCGCCGTATCTACGCGGAATTTGGAAGACGCCGCCGACTAAGTAAATAATTAAATCGCCGTTGTCGAGTGCGTCGATAAGTTCGCGCTGATTAGTTACGACGGTGCCGCCTTTGTCTTCTGTAGTAAAAATTTCTTTCAAGCGGCGTTTATTAAGTGCACGCTCAATCGACTGCGCGTCATAATCCGACAAATCAGCGGAATCAATTCTTAACAGCTCGCAGAGGGCAAGCCGCAATTCGTCATCATTCCAATTAGCAATTTCCTCAAGCGACAAAATTTCTGCTGCCTCTTCGGAAAAATTATCGGCAAGCCAATCTTGCAAAAGTCCCGCCCGCACAATGTCCAACAGTTCAGCCAAGCTAAACATGCGCGTCAAATCCTCAATCGTAAAACATTGCGCTATTCGTTCGGAATAAATTTCTTCGTTCATAAAAATTCACAGCCTTTCAATTTTAATTTACAAAAAAGTTTAACGGAGAAGTTTGCTAAAAGCAAGCCTTTTTACTTTTATTATCTTGACACTGCCCGCCGCTTGATATATATTTACCAAAATGAAATTTCACTGAAAGGAGCGCGAGCTTATGAAGAAATTTTTGCTGGTGATAGTTGTGCTCCTGATTGCGGCGGCGGGATTTATTTTCTGGTTATTTGAGCGGGCGGCGGACGGCGTGCCGATTTTGGTTTATCACCGAGTGAGCGACACGGATAAAAATCCTACGACGTTGACGGTTGCAGACTTCGACGCGCAGTTAAAATTTTTAGTCGACAACGGCTATCATGTCATTGCGCCCGATGATTTACTTGACGCTTGGGCCAGTGGAAAAACTTTGCCGAGCAAACCGATTGTGCTGACTTTCGATGACGGGCACGAGGACATTTACAAAAATGTTTTTCCGATTTTGCAAAAGTACAACATGCGGGCGACGGTTTTTATCGTGACTGACCATATCGGCATGAAAGATTATCTGACGTGGGATTTAGTGCGTGCGTTGCAAGCGGGCGGCTTTATGGACTTTGAAAGCCACACGATGAGTTATAAGGATTTAACGATGCTAAAGGGCGACAAGCTTTGGAATGAAATTTACGGCTCCAAACAGGCGATTGAGTGGTCTCTACAAAAGCCCGCGAAGTTTATCGCTTATCCCGACGGAAAATATACTGTCGACGCTGAGGAAACTTCTAAGGAATGCGGATTCCGCGCAGGTTTTATCGAGGATTATGGGCTTGCTGTTAATGATTCCGACAATTACGTTTTAACTAGAATTCCCGTGCTGGGGAGCAATTCGCATACGTTGTTAAGATTTCAGCTTAGGTTAAAGGGTTCGCCGATTTTCGCGCCGCTCCACCGATTTAAAATGGATATTGCCGAAGGTAATCCTGAAGTTGCCGACTTAATTTTTATTCCTTGAGGTAAACACTATGGAAAATTTTTCTGAACTGACTACGGAGAAAATAAATCCTGCGACGGCGCATATTGACGAGTGCACGACGCTTGAAATGGTTAAGTTAATTAACGACGAAGATAAAAAAGTTGCGACAGCTGTTGAGAAAGTTTTACCTGAAGTTGCTAAAGCTGTCGACGCGATTGCAGAAAGTTTTTCACGCGGCGGAAGATTGTTTTATATCGGCGCAGGAACGTCGGGGCGGCTTGGAGTTTTGGACGCTTCGGAATGTCCGCCAACTTTTGGCGTTAATCCGGAAATGGTTCAAGGATTAATTGCTGGCGGCGCGGGCGCGTTGATTAAAGCTGTCGAGGGCGCGGAAGATAATTTAAACTTAGCCGCTAAAGACTTGACGGATAAAAATTTCTGCGCGGCGGATATTTTAGTTGGTATCACAGCGTCGGGGCGTACACCTTACGTTTTAGGCGGCGTTGACTTCGCAAAAAAAATCGGTGCGATAACCGTTGGCATTTCGTGCGTTGAAAATTCCGCGCTTGCTAAAGTCGTCGACATTGCTATAACTCCCGTGACGGGCGCAGAGGCTTTGACCGGCTCAACGCGCATGAAAGCCGGCACTGCTACTAAAATGGTACTTAACATGTTGACGACTGCCGCCATGATTAAAATCGGTAAAGTGCGCGGCAATTTAATGGTTTGCGTTCAGGCAACCAACGATAAACTTCGTGACAGAATTAAACGAATCAATAAACTGATAACTGACAGCTGATAATTGCCAAAGGAGATTTTGCTATGCAAAACGGAATATCGATTTATGCGGGGCTTGACTACGATAACGCGGAAAATCTTTCGCTTATTAAGTCGGCGGCAGATTTGGGATTTAAACGCCTGTTTACTTCCGCGCAGATTCCCGAAGCCGCAAACGCCGAAACTTTTTTCGACGAGTTAACGGACATTATGACGACCGCTGTAACTTATGGCTTTGAAATTATCCTCGACGTGAACGCAGAAAATTTTTCGCAATACGACATTGAAGGTATAACTTTAAGGCTTGACGACGGCTTTACGGCTGAACAAATTGCTGAAATTAGTCACAGCAGAAAAATTCAGCTCAATGCGTCAACTGTTACAGAAAAATTTTTAGATGACCTGCTCGAACTCAAAGCCAATTTTGATAATATCGCCGCGCTCCATAATTTTTATCCGCACCCGTGGACGGGACTTGATACTTATTTTTTCGACAATCAAAATCAAATTCTCCACGATTTCGGAATTGAAGTTGGGGCGTTCGTGCCAAGTAAGGACGGTAAACGACGGCTCCCATTGCGCGAAGGATTGCCCACTCTTGAAGACTGCAGGAATTTCACGACGGATTTATCAGCGAGATTTTTGGCAACTTTAGGAGTGGACTTTATAATAATTGGCGACGGCGCACCAACTCAAGAGGAACTCCAAGCTGTGTCGGCGATTGTCGACGACGAAATTATTTTTCGCGCTCAACTTTTAAGCAATGATTTAAACACGGCAGAAATTTTAAGCAGAAAATTCACTCGCCGCGCAGACGTTGCAAAGTCCGTGATTCGGGCGATTGAGGGTCGACAATATCTTAAAGAACTTGGCGGCACAATTCCTGCGGAAGAACCTGCCATTGAGCGCGGTTTTGGTGACGTGACGATTGACAATGAAAACTTCGGTCGGTACGCGGGCGAAGTGCAAATAATTCAAGATGTGTTGCCTGCCGACGGGCGAGTTAATATCGCGGCGCACATTTTGAACGAGGAAATTTTTTTAATGGGCTACTTAAAGCCACGCCGAAAGTTTTCATTTAAGTTTGTTTAAACTGGTTGAATAACTTTTGGAGGTTGATGCGATGAATTTTAAAGTTGCAATAACCGCCGCCGCAATAATAACTTTGTTGAGCAATACGGCTTTTGCCTCGCCAACTTTATCGCGTAATTCTCGTGGTGACGACGTTTTGACCTTGCAGAAAAAACTTTATCTGATAGGCTACGACATAACCGAGCTTGACGGGGTTTACGGTAAGGAAACTGAGCGGGCAGTTGCCGCCTTTCAACACGACCACAAAATCAGCGTTACGGGCATAGTAACAAATGTCACGTGGCGCGCTCTTCGGAAGGCTAAAGAAAAAAAGGGACGCCGCCTTCCAGAAATCAAAGTTACTGCCGCAGACGTTGATACTACTAAATCGACGACACTTGCACCTTACGGACGAAGTTTTATTACGAGTACACAAGGCAAGCAGATTGTTGCAACGGCGCAAACGCTTATGGGAATTCCCTACGTATTCGGCGGCACGACGACTTCTGGCTTTGATTGTTCGGGTTTAGTGCAATACGTCTTCAAAATGCACGGAGTTACAATTCCGCGTTTAGCCGACGAGCAATATAACTTAGGCAAATCAGCAAAGCGCAATCAGTTGACGGTTGGCGATTTGGTTTTCTTTACGACTTATACGGCAGGCGTTTCACATTGCGGTATTTACATTGGCGACGGAAAATTTCTTCATGCGTCGTCAAGCAAGGGCGTCAATATCGACAGTCTCGACAATGAATATTGGAAGGCGCGATTTGTCGGGGCTAGGAAGGTGGTTAGCGATTAAATGAGTAAAATTTCTGTCGTCGGGATAGGTCCGGGCGGCTTGAATGAAATGACGCCAAAAGCTCGTCAGGCGATTGAATCTTCTCAAGTCGTCGCAGGTTATAACACTTACATAAAACTCATTGAAAAAATTATCGGCGAGAAAAAAATTATTGGTCGCGCTATGATGCAGGAAGTCGAACGTTGCAAACTTGCCATTGATGAAACTTTAGCGGGGCGCAACGTGGCAGTTGTATCGAGTGGCGACGCGGGTGTTTACGGTATGGCGGGGCTTGTCTTAGAAATGATTTTGGACTTGCCCGAAAAAAATCGTCCGCAGTTTGAAATTATCGCGGGCGTTTCGGCTGTCAATGCGGCGGCGGCGATTTTAGGTGCGCCTCTCATGAATGATTTTGCAATTATAAGTTTAAGTGATTTAATGACGCCGTGGGAGCTTATCAAGAGGCGCGTGAGCTCTGCGGCGGAGGGCGATTTTGTCATCGCTCTATATAATCCAAAAAGTAAACGCCGCGTCAGTCAACTCGCCGAAGTTCAACAGATTTTGCTTGAGTTCCGCGAAAAAAATACGCCCGTCGGCATTGTGACGAACGCGGGACGCAACGGACAATCTAAAATTATCTCGACGCTGGAAAATTTTATTCAAGAGGAAGTTAACATGTTCTCGTTGGTGATAATCGGCAACTCTCAAACTTTTATCAAGGAAAATTTTATGATAACGCCACGCGGCTACCAAATTTAACGCTACACGGATAAAAAAGCCCCCTCCGTTATGGAGAGGGCTAATTTTAATCAACAAAATTAAATTTCACAGTGTGTAGCTAAATTTTAAGGAGGATTTATGGAAAACGTTAAAATTTCTGTGATTGTACCCGTTTTTAATGCCGAAAAATATTTGAGCGTGTGCTTAGAAAGTATTTTAATTCAAACTTTGCGGGATTTTGAAGTTATCGTTGTTGATGACTGCTCAACCGATAATTCCGCCGCCATTGCAGAAAATTATCTCGAAAAATTCGGCGGACGTCTGAAAATTATTTCTCTTCCGGGGAATACCGGCTCTGGTGCCGTTCCTCGCAATGTCGGTTTGAAATACGCCGTCGGTAAATATATTTTCTTCGTGGATAACGACGATTTGATTATTGATACTGCGCTCGAAACTCTTTACAATTTCGCGGAAGAATATCAAGCTGATGTCGTATATATGGAAAAATTTTTTACTTGCGATGAGGAAATTGTCCCTAAATCGCTTACAACTTCTGTTTGGCATGATGTCGACTTAGTTGACGCGCCAATTTTTGAATCCGACGCCTTGAATGTGCGCATTGAACGATTTTTAAACCATAAATTTTATTGGGCACCGTGGGCTAAACTTTTAAAAAGAAATTTTCTCGTCGATAACAAAATTTTTCTGCCGCAAATGTCAATCGCCGATGATGTTATCCACACTTTTGAAATTATTTGCCTCGCTAAAAAAATTTTGCGTATTCCTACCCCACTTTACGTTTGGCGAACCAATTATTCTTCCCATTACAGAAAAAAACGCTCTCCAGAACAAATTATACAGTTCAGAATTAATCCGCTCTTAACCGGAATCGATTTTTTAGATAATTTCATGAGCACATTAGACTTTTTTAAAAAAAATCCCGTCGTTCGCTTGCAAATATTAAATTTTTTCGCCCTAATGCAACTAGATAACATGTCGGAAGCTCTTAACTCTTTAGATTCAACCCAAATTTACGAAATTTTTCTGCGCGAAGTCTCTAAAATAAAAAATTCCCAACCTGCATTGCTATCTTACCTGCTACTAATGAATAATCTTTACAGAAATGAATTGCGCCCTTTGACATAAGCAACTTTTTTGATAAAATATGTTTGATAACTTTTGGGAGGTAAGAAAATGCAACTTGGCAAGGGGCAAAAGGTCCCACTCAACGAAAATTTCTTGACAATCAAGTTTCAACGCCCCGATTCAGCTCTCGACATTGATATGGCGGCATTTTTAACGCAATCGAACGGAAAAGTTGCTGATGACGACGATTTTGTCTTCTATGGCAACCCTAAACACGTTTCCGGAGCCGTAAATCATAACGATGACGACTCTATTGACGTTGATTTGTCTAGAATTCCCCGTCACGTCGAAAGAATTGCTCTGACTGCCACAATTTACGACGCTGATAATCGTAAACAAAATTTTAGCATGATTCGCGGCGCGATTTTAAAAATTTTCGGTACTCGCGGCGAAATTGCAACCTTTCCACTCGAAAATTTTACCGTTGAGACCGCTATTGTTCTCGGTGAAATCTATCGTTATAAAGGCTCGTGGAAATTTAACGCAACCGGCGCAGGTTTTAGCGGAGGTTTAGCCGCTCTTTGTAATAATTTCGGTATCGAAGTCAAAGATTCGCCTCCGCCGCCACAAATCGAACCAGAAAAGCCTAAAATTAATACAGAACGTACCAAAATTAATACTCGACGCGAAAAAATTAAAATTCCGCCGCCGCCAAGACGCGAAGAACCTCCTCAACCTAAAAAAGTCGAACTTCGCAAGGGGCAAAAGGTTAATCTCGTAAAAAAAGGCTCCCAACTCGGCGAAATCGTCATTAATCTCAACTGGAGCCAACCTCAACAAAAAAGTTCCGGATTTTTTAGCAGATTTACCAGCAAAGGTATTGATTTAGATCTCGCGTGCCTCTTTGAACTTAAAGATGGCAATATAGGTGCTATTCAAGCTCTCGGAAATCATTTCGGAAGACTCGATTATCCGCCTTATATCGCGCTCGACGGCGACGACCGCACCGGAGCCATTGCCTCGGGCGAAACTATTCGCGTTAATGGAAAATTCACCGATAAGATCCGCAGAATTTTAATTTATACTTTTATTTACGAGGGAGCGGCAAACTGGGAAGAGGCTAAAGGCATTGTTACCGTAAATTGTCCCGGAAGCCCCGAATTAATCGTAAAAATGGACGAATACGGCTCAAAAAAACATACTTGCGCCATTGCGTTGCTTGAAAATGTCGGAGGAACTTTCAGCGTTGAAAAAATTGTCGAATTTTTTGATGACTCCGAACAAATGGATAGGGCTTTCGATTGGGGTCTGCGTTGGACTGTCGGCAGAAAGGATTAAATCATGGACGTTGATTATTGGTCGAATCATGAACTTGTCGGCAGGGCAATGAATGTGACTTTGCGGGAAATATTGGCACCCTATGTTGCCAAAGAGCTTTTCGACAATTACGGCAAAGACAGTTGGTGGACTGAAGGCGTTTTGAATGTTCTGCGCGAGTATCAGAAGACAGATTTGCCACCGGGCGGAGACTACGCGGAGCTTGTCGAATCGCTTGACATACATCGTTGTTTGCTTTTGATAGAAATTCATTGGCGAAAAATTTTCGGCAAGAAACAACCGAGAAAATATTTGGATTGGGTCAGGGAATTGAAGAATGTTCGCAACGAATGGGCGCACACTCATTGGAAAAATTTTGACGAACGTTATACGACGCGAGCACTCGATACAATGTTGCTTCTTTGCGAAAAGCTTGACGACGAAAAAGTCAACAAGTTGCGAGATATATTGAGTGAAAGAGTTCAAAGCAATGTCGGAGGCTCAAGTCTTGTAAACATAAAAAGAAACGGAAATTTTTCCACCGCCAGTTCGCAGGAAAAACTTCCGCCAAATACCAAGAATAAAAAGAGGAGAGGATCATCTATGGCTATTAGTTTGCAAAAGGGTCAAAAAGTTGATTTGACGAAAGGCAATCCGAGTTTGAAGAAACTTTTAATCGGTCTCGGCTGGGACGTCAACAAATATGACGGTGGGCACGATTTCGACCTTGACGCGGCGGCTTTTTTGCTCGGTGCTAACGGTAAAGTTAATTCCGACGAAGATTTTGTTTTCTACAACAACCTCAAGCATAAAAGCGGCTCGGTTGAGCACATGGGCGACAATCTCACCGGCGAGGGCGAGGGCGATGACGAGGAAATTAAAGTCGACCTCACCAAAGTTCCTGCTAATGTCGAGAAAATTGACTTCACCGTAACGATTTACGACGCCGAATCCCGCCGGCAAACTTTCGGGCAGGTTTCCAACGCTTATATTCGCGTCGTCGACGATACCAACGGCAAAGAAATTATTCGTTACGATTTGGGCGAAGATTTTTCCGTCGAAACTGCTGTTGTTGTCGGTGAAATTTATCGCAACAAGGGAGAATGGAAATTTAATGCAATCGGCGCAGGCTGGAGCGGCGGTTTGGCGGCTCTCGGCAGGAATTATGGCGTCAACGTGTGATTGAGTATTAAGACTTAGATAAATTCTTAGAGACTCTCGGATACGTTCGAGGGTCTCTAAGAATCTGTGTGTATAAAAAGTTAATTGAAATCGTCAAAGGATAAATGAGCTATGATGTATTCTTATTGAAACTTCGACATTAATTGCCGATTGTTTCTTTTATTTTTACCCTCGCAACGGGTTAATTATTAGCCGCCTTATACAAGGAAAAGTTCTATAAAAGTTTTTTACAGGCATAAATAAGGAGTGGTTTTAATGGTATCAGCAAAAATGTATGAATTGGGAACGAAGAAATCGACAATCCGCACTATATTTGAATTCGGGCGCAAGCGGGCGGCTGAGGTCGGAGATGAAAATATTTTCGACTTCAGCTTAGGCAATCCGAATGTGCCGACGCCGGATTTTGTGCGCGATGCGGCAATTGAGATTTTAAAAACCTATGAGCCTTCTGCTGTTCACGGTTACACGGTCGCGCCCGGCAACCCGAATGTTCGCGATACGCTAGCAAAAAGTATCAACGAGCGATTCGGCACGAATTTTTCGGGGAAAAATATTTTTATTACTAGCGGCGCGGCGGCGGCAATTACAATTTGTTTCAAAGCCCTTGCCGAACCTGGCGACGAGTTCATAACTTTTGCGCCTTACTTCCCCGAATATAAAGTTTTCGTCGAATCAGTCGGCGCGAAACTTAAAGTTGTCAAGCCACGTCCTGGAGATTGGCAGATTGATTTCGACGACTTCAAAAAACTTTTATCGCCCAAAACGAAGGCAGTTATAATAAATTCTCCGAACAATCCGAGCGGTGCAGTTTATTCTGCTGAAACGATAAAGCAACTGACTGATATTCTTAAAGATTATGGGCAGGAAATTTTCTTGATTTGCGACGAACCCTATCGCGAATTGGCTTATGGCGTCGAGGTCCCATGGGTCACTGATTATTATAAAAATACGCTGGTTTGCTACTCCTACAGCAAAAGTTTTTCCCTGCCCGGTGAGCGCATTGGTTATATCGTCGTGCCTGATGAAGTTGCCGACTTTGATAAAATTTTCGGAGCGGTCGCAGGTGCGGCAAGAGTTTTAACTCACGTAAACGCGCCGAGTTTGTGGCAGTTAGTCGTTGCAAAGTGCGCGGGTAAAGCTGTCGAAATTATGCCCTATGAACGCAACGGCAAACTTTTATATGACGGACTGATAGCGGCGGGTTTCGAGTGCGTCAAGCCTCAAGGCGCGTTTTATCTGTTTCCTAAGGCGTTGGAAACGGACGACTATGCATTTTGCGAACGAGCTAAAAAATACGATTTGCTCCTCGTGCCTGGCGCAGATTTCGGAGCACCAGGATATTTCCGCGCCGCTTACTGTATAAAAACGGAGACGATTGAACGTTCCCTGTCGTTGTTTAAAAAATTGGCGGCAGAATATCGAGGTTAAGCCATGTCAAAAAAATATTTTCAAACGTTCAAAGAACATTTTCAACTCCTTGTCGCGTTTATGGGTGTCAGCGGCTTTGTGATATTTATTTTTATAATGCTTACGGTGCTTACAGGCGGTTGCGCTTCCGAGAAAAAAGACGACGGCAAATTAAAAATTGTCACGTCGTTTTATCCGATATATCTTGAAACTATAAATATTACACGTGGCGTTGAAGGCGTCGAAGTCGTGAACTTAACGCCGCCGCAAACTGGTTGCCTACACGATTACCAACTTACGCCCGAAGACATGAAAACTTTGGAGACGGCAGATATTTTTGTCGTGAACGGGCTGGGCATGGAAAGTTTTTTAGATAAAGTAATTGAGACGCAACCCAATTTAAAAATTATAAACGCGAGCGATTCGCCGGAAATTATCCCGATTATAGAGGACGGCGTACCAAATCCGCATGTATGGTTGAGCATAACATACGCGATTCAGCAGGTGAAAAATATTTCGTCTAAGCTTTGCGAACTTGACCCTGAACGCGCTGATAAGTATAAACGATACACGCTAGACTATGTCGACGAGCTGACAACTTTGCGCGATGAAATACACATTTCGCTGACTATGTTGCCGAATAAAGAAATTGTGACGTTCCACGAAGCGTTCCCGTATTTTGCAGCGGAATTCGGTTTAAAAATAGCGGCAGTCATTGAACGCGAACCAGGTACCGATCCGACGCCGCAGGAGCTTGCAGAGACGATAGAAAAAATAAATTCTCTGCCTGTCAAAATAATTTTCACGGAGCCGCAATATTCGCCGAAAGCGGCAGAGACAATAGTACGCGAAACCGGCGCACAAATTTTTACCTTAGACCCGATTGTCACGGGCGAGGCTAAGCCGGAAAATTTACTTGATTACGTCGACAGAATGTTAGCAAATACTTTGACACTTGCTAAGGCTTTACAATAAAAACTGTAGCATTACAAAAAATATTACACAAAAAGTCAAAATTTCGCTTAAACATAAGGGCAGCAAAAGAATTTACCATTGACCCTTGACTCCTTTTTAAAACTATTGACACAAAAGGGAATTTAGTTATAAAATCATCATAGCTTATGGCAGTATCGCCTTTGCTCTTTGAAAAACGACGAATTGATCACTCGTTCGTTAAAGAACTCAAAGTTTGAGTTCGCTGACTATATATAATCTCTGCTAATGTGGAGTTAAAATATTTCGACGCCCAGAATTTTGAACCATTCGGAAAAATTAAGTGAATCCGTTAAGGCTTGATCAGCCGGTTTCGTTTCTTTTTTTCGAAGTTTTAAAGCGGCGTCGTTAAACACGGCGGTCAACTGGACTGCAACAAATGTTGAAAATTATTTTTGGAACTTAGAAAGGTGGCGACAAATTCGCGGACTCTGTCGGCAAATGTGGCACGGCAGGCGCGTCGGCAAGTAAAAACGTAAATGTTATTTCCGACGACAATAACCGCACAGGCGGGTTTCGGGCAAATGACGCGAATTGTCGTCAAAAAGCTCGGCGGTTGGGAATGTTTTCCCGATTATGTAACTTTTACAGGATAAGAATTCCGCTTAAGATTATCCCCAAATTTTAGCGGTGCCCTTATCCTGCGGTACGTCAGCAATGGGGCTTGAAACGAACCCGCGAGGCTCATTGCAAAAACCTACACACAGTTTAGAGAAAAATTTTGCTTAAGATTTTCCCCAAATTTTAAGCAGGTCAAACGGAGGCTCGAAATGAACCCGCGAGTCTTCGCCAATGAAATCCTACACACAGTTAAAACCTCGATGACTTGTCGGGGATTATTTTTTTCCATAGGCCAAAAAAATTTTTTGCGTTGGCAAAAATTTCTTTGTACAAAATCGGCAAGCTGTGTTATTATTGCAGAAAACTTTTTGTAAGTTTAATCGGAGGGAAAATGGGGAGAAATAATTTTCTAGGCAAGAAATATTTGTATGAGGTTTTGCCAATGTTGAAATGGGTTGCCGAGCAGGTTCCAGGCGGATTCTTTGTTTATTCCGCTAAAGAGCCGTATGAACTTTTCTACGCCAACAGCGAAGTCCTAGACATTTACGCTTGCGAAAATCTTGACGAATTCAAAGAGCTGACAGGCTACACTTTCAAAGGCATGGTGCACCCCGACGACTTCGCCGCAATTCAAGAGTCAATCGAGGAACAAATCGCCGACCCCGAAAATAATCACCTCGACCACGTGGAATATCGAATCACGCGCAAAGACGGCGAAATTCGTTGGATTGACGATTACGGGCACTTCGCGACCTTCCCCGAACACGGCGACGCATTTTATGTTTTTATCAGCGACATCACAGAAAGGCGGCAGATTCAGGAGGAGAAGCTGCGAATGGAAATGGAACTAGAAAAAGAACGACAAGCAAACGAAATCAAAGCGGCATTTCTGTTTAACATATCGCACGACATTTTAACGCCGCTCAATGCGATTATGGGCTTTACAGACTTAGCACGGCGGCACCTCAACGAGCCGGAACTTTTAAGAAATTATCTTGCCAAAGTCGACGAAAGTAGCAGACAAATGCTAAATCTCGTTAACGACTTACTTGACATGAGCAAGATAACTTACGGCAGAACACAACTGCGCAACGAAATTTGCGACTTGGAAGAGCAAGTTTTGGTTGTCGTTCATGCGTTTAAACAACGGGCGGCGGAAAAAAATATTTCGTTTGAAAGCGTAATAAATTTGCCGCGCGAAATGGTTTATACCGACGACGTGAACTTCCGCAAAATTCTTTCCAGTTTGGTTGATAATGCGATAAAATTTACGCCGCCGGGCGGGCACGTGAAACTTACTGCTAAAAAGAAAAAAGTTTCCGACGCGGGCTACCTGCGTTGCGAGTTCATTGTTTCTGATGACGGATCGGGCATGACTCCGGAATTTATGCGTCGCATGTATGAAACTTTTGAGCGCGAAGAAACTTCGACAAAAACCGGACATATCAGCGCGGGGCTTGGACTTGCTATAACTAAAAAACTTCTCGACGCAATGGGCGGTTCAATCGAAGCCATCAGCGAAAAGGGCAAGGGCACAACTTTTACCGTCGGCTTGCCATTTAAAATTTATCGCGAAGAAAACGAAGAAACTAAGGACGCGCCCATTGAGAAAATTAACGCCGAAGATAATTACGGACATAGAATTCTTTTGGTTGACGATATTGAACTAAATCGAATGCTTGCCGAAACAATTTTAGAGGAGTCGGGTTTTTCAGTGGAAACTGTTGCCGACGGCGTAGAGGCGGTTGAAGTTTTTGTTAAGCACCCGCCAGGCTATTACGATTTAGTTTTAATGGATATACAAATGCCGATAATGAACGGCTACGAGGCGACGAGGGCAATACGTGCGCTCGACCGCCCCGACGCAAAAGTTTTGCCGATTATCGCGCTCAGTGCCAATTCTCGCGACGAGGATAAACGCATGAGCATGGAAAGCGGCATGAATTATCATATTGCTAAACCGTTTGACGTGGTGCAACTTATTGCAGCCGTCAACAAATATATCGCCGCAAGAAAAGAAATTTAAACTTGCGACTATAAGAAAAGGAGATTTAAAAATGGAAATCAAAAAGGAACAAAACGGTAGTGCATTGACAATCAAGGTTATCGGACGTCTGGACGCGGGAAGTGCGCCGGAACTGTCCAAAGAATTGACGACCGCGCTCGACGGCGTGACGGATTTGACGTTCGATTTCGCAGAGCTGAAGTATATCGCGTCGGCGGGGCTTAGGGTTTTGCTCGTCGCTCAAAAGCGCATGAATAAGCAAGGCTCAATGAAACTCATCAACGTTAGCGAGGCAGTCTTGGAAGTTTTGGACATGACCGGCTTTGCCAGCTTGATGACGATTGCTTAATGAGGAATGTTTTATGGAAAAGATTACAGTTGATGCTGTGCTCGAAAATCTTCAAACGGTTATCGACTTCGCAACGGAAAAACTCGAAGAGCGCGATTGCTCAATGAAAGTTGTTATGCAAACGGAACTTGTTATCGAGGAGATTTTTGTCAACATTGCCAGCTACGCTTATCACCCCGAAATTGGTCCCGCAACTTTTTGCATGGAGTTTGAGGAAAATCCCCACGCCTTGTTAATGACTTTTATTGACGAAGGTAAACCTTACAATCCGCTCGAACAGGAAGCACCCGACACGACGCTTGCCCTTGAGGAACGCAACGTTGGCGGACTTGGAATTTTCCTCGTTAAAAAAAATGTCGATGAAATTTCCTACGAATATGCGGACGGAAAAAATATTCTGCACATGAAAAAGTTTTTCTGAGGTTGTTCGATGAAGTGGAACATACAAAAAAGACTGCTCGTCCTCGTCTTGGCAGCGGGGATATTGTCATTCCTGGCTATGAGCGGTCTTTCTTTTTACGGCTTATCAACAGTGCGCGACGAAATGGGGGAAATGGGCTACGATCTCGGCAGGGCGGGCGCGACCTTCACTCAAGATTTAGTGATGTATCATATGAAACATACGCTCGGCGAATTGGCTAAGGCGCGCGCAGAATACATTGACCACGAAACCGCGCTGATTAGTTCGGACGTACACATTTTGGCGAATACTATGACAAAAATTGTTTCCAATCCCAACAATTATAAGCCCGTCAAGCTCCTCAATCCGCAATTTGAACCGGTTTTGAATACGCAAGCTTATCTGACTTATGGACCCGACGTTAAGCGCAACGGTTTATCGCCCGAAATGCAACGTGAGATTGAACTTGCCAGCAATATTCGCACGCTCCTTGAACCGCTCGCAAAATCTTTTGAAAGCTATAAATCTTCTTGTTATGTCGCCTCCAAAGACGGCTGGTTTATTTGCAGTAGCGTTTTTCCCGATGTTGAAGGGGCTTTGCCGTTCGAGGAAAGTGAGTTTTTTGACTATGATCCTCGTGAGCGTCCTTGGTATAAAGCAGCGATTGCGGCAAGAATGCCCGTGTTCTCTGACGTATATTCGCATTTCAACATGAATAATTATCAGCTTATTGCTTGCTCTGCGCCCTATTATGACGCGGCGGGCAATGTGGCGGGCGTTGTCGGAATTGACGTTTCAACTCATGACATTTACCGGACGATTGATGAAACAATTATCGGCGAAAACGGTTTCAGCTTTGTTTTAAACAATAGAGGCGAAGTAATTTTTTCCTCGCGTGACAATGGCATTTTGCTTGCGAAGTCGGGCGGAGGCGATTTAAGGAAAAATGCCGGCGCAAGTTTATCTCATGCGGCAGAGCAAATGGTTAAAGGCGACAGCGGAATTCTTCCAGTTACGATTGGCGGCGAGGAATATTTTTTGGCGTTCGCACCTATGGAAACTGTCGGCTGGAGTTTTGCCACGTTGACTTTGCGCAAAGATATTGCCGCCGTTGCCGTATCAAGCAAAGATTATTTTTTTTCGCAAGTCGAAGGTTTCAGCAGACGTTTGCAAGACGAATATATTTTTATGGCGTTTTTTGCCGCGCAGTTGGTTATGGGTTTGCTTTACATTCAGTTTACGGCAAGCAAAAAACTTTCTGCTAAATTAGTAAAGCCGATTTATGAACTTTCAGACGGCGTGCGCGAAATTTCTAGCGGCAATCTCGACAAAAAACTTGATATACACACCGGCGACGAGATTGAACACCTTGCGGCTTGTTTTAACGCAATGACTGACGAGCTTAAAACTCAAATGGCAAACTTGACGAAAGTAACTGCCGAAAGAGAACGCCTTGCCACTGAACTTGACGTTGCTACAGAAATTCAGCGCGGCATGTTGCCTAAAGATTTCCCGACCCGCGCAGATTTTGAACTCTTTGCAACGATGACGCCTGCTAAAGAAGTTGGCGGCGACTTTTACGATTTTTATATGCTTGACGAAACGCATTTAGTTATAACTGTTGCAGACGTTTCCGGTAAAGGAATACCCGCCGCGTTGTTTATGGTTATCAGCAAAAATGTTTTGAAAAATTTTGCCGTGTCGACGCTCAATCGCGAGGGACTTGCTGAAGTCGTCGCCAAAGCCAATGATAAACTTTGCGCTAACAACGAGGCGATGATGTTCGTGACGGCTTTTATCGGCGTGCTTGACTTGGAAACAGGCGAATTTACTTTCGTCAACGCGGGGCATAATCCGCCGGTAATTTATCACGCAGAAGAAAATCATTGCGACTTCCTCGACGTTAAGAAAAATTTTGTTATGGGACCTATGGACGGCATACCGTTTGTTGAGCAAAAAATTTTCCTCAAGCACGGCGATTTACTGTTCTTGTACACAGACGGCGTAACGGAGGCTTTGAACGTGGCAGAGGAAGAATATTTGCCCGACCGATTGATAGCGTTCATGAATTCGACGGACTGTAAAGTTGACTTGCAAACTTTGCTTAAAAATATTCGCGGCGATTTATCTAAACATGTTGGAGAGGCTGAACAATCCGACGATATTACAATGTTCGCGTTGAGGTTCAAAAAATGAGGCTTAACATACACAAAAAAGTTTTAATACTCGTCTTGGGTACGGGGCTTGCGACATTAATTGTGCTAAGTATTTTTTCCTACTTTGGCAAAAACGCCGTGCAACGTGATATGGCGGCGATGAGCGTCGAGCTTGGCGAAAAGAGCGCGAATTATACCGACGAACTTTTAATTGACCAGCTCAAGCATACACTTGGCGAATTGGCGGAGGCTAAAGCAGAATTCATTGATAGAAAAATGACCGTCACACGCGAAGACGCCACGATTTTGGCAAATGCGGTTACAGAAATAATGTCGCACCCCGAAGATTATTCGCCGAAAACTTTACCCGACCCGCGCACCGACCAAATTCACAATGCCGAACTTTACCGGATTTACGCGCCCGATATACGCGACCACATTACTCCCGAAATTCAGCTGGAACAGGATTTGGCAGCCAACGTTAAAGATATTTTGCCCGAACTTTTGAAAAGTTATATGGGCTTTAACGCTACAGCTTTTGTTGGCGGCGAAAAAGGTTGGTACATTTGCGCCCGCCTTGTCGTCGATAAAAATGGCAATACAAATCTTGAAGATACCGTTCATTTTTCCTACGAAAGAATTTACGAATTCGACCCGCGCAAACGTCCCTGGTATATCGCCGCTAAAAATGCCAACAAGCCGATTGTTTCTGACCTTTATTCCACGATTGAAATTGGCGGCTATCAACAAATCGGTGCGTCTGCTCCTTTCTACGACGCGGAAGGCAATCTGCTTGGCGTTGCGGGTTTGGACTCTTCAAACACCGACCTTTACGGCTGGATTAACGAATTCACCGAGAGCCAGGGCGTTATCAATTTCGTGTTGAATAATCAAGGCAAAATTATTTTCTCGACGCAAAAAAAGGGTATCCTTGCCGTGAATGATTATGGCGATGATCTCGTTTCGCGATCGGGCGGGAGTGATTTAAGGAACAATCCCGAAGAAGATTTAGCGACGGTAGCAAAAAGAATGATTAACGGCGAGCAAGATGTTATTCCGATTAAATTAGACGAAGAAACTTTTTTCCTTGCTTTTGCGCCGATGCCGGAGACGGGCTGGAGTTTTGGAATGCTTATTTCCGAAACGGAAATTCTGCAAGCGACGGAGGGCACTCAAGAATATTTTTTAATGCAAGTCAGCAAGCTCCAAAATCAAATGCTCCAACAATATTCTTACGTCAATAATCTCGTTATAATAATTCCCGTTGCGTTGCTGATAATTTTGTTTTTAATGGGAACAAATCTTTCGCGGCGTTTCGTCAAGCCGATTCATGAGCTTTCAAACGGCGTGCGCGAAATTGCAAGCGGTAACTTGGATAAAAAGCTTAACATACACACCGGCGACGAGATTGAACACCTTGCAATTTGCTTTAATGAAATGACGGGCGCACTTAAAAATTACATGTCGAATTTGGCTAAAGAAACTGCCGACAAAGAACGCCTTGCCACAGAACTCGACGTTGCTACAGAGATTCAACGCGGCATGTTGCCTAAAAATTTTCCAGACCGCGCAGATTTTGAACTTTATGCGACAATGACGCCCGCTAAAGAAGTTGGCGGCGACTTTTACGATTTTTATTTCTTAGACGATACGCATTTGGCGATAACTGTTGCTGACGTTTCAGGCAAGGGCATTCCCGCCGCGCTGTTTATGGTTATCAGCAAAAATATTTTAGACAACTTTGCTACGAGTTTTTACAAGCAAAATGGATTGGCTCCTGTGGTTGCCGCCGCCAATGAGCAACTTTGCGCCAATAACGAGGCGATGATGTTCGTGACGGCTTTTATCGGCGTGCTTGACTTGGAAACGGGCGAATTTACTTTTGTCAACGCGGGGCATAATCCGCCGGTAATTTATCATGCGGAAGAAAATCATTGCGACTTCCTAGACGTCAAGAAAAATTTTGTTCTCGGACCTATGGACGGCATACCATTTATTGAGCAGAAAATTTTCCTAAAGCGCGGCGATTTACTGTTCCTCTACACTGACGGCGTAACAGAGGCTTTAAACGTAGCAGAGGAAGAATATTTACCCGACAGATTGATAGCGTTCATGAATTCGACTGATTGCCGAGCCGACTTGAAGACGCTGTTAAAAAATGTTCGTGGCGATTTAGCGGACCACGTTGGAGAGGCTGAACAATCCGACGATATTACAATGTTCGCGTTGAGGTTCAAAGGTAAGTTATAAAAATTTAAAACACCCTCCAGATTTTGGAAGGTGTTTTTTTATGTAGAAAATTTTATCCGAAATAATCTTCAATGCCGTCGAGAATACCTTGTGCCGCCTTTTTGACACCTTCTTTAGAATCCAAAAGTTTTTCCTCTTCCTTATTCGAGATAAAACCTAATTCAATTAGCGTAGCTGGCATATCGGTATGTTTAACAACGTAGAAATTGCAAGGTTGAGTTCCGCGACTGGGCGTTCCGAGTTGTTCGACTAAGTTGCGACGAATGCTATCGGCAAGTTTTTGACCTCTGCCGCTCGTGCTTTTGCTGTAGTAATAACCGGTCGTGCCGCGTGCCTCTGGGCGTGTGAAAGCGTCTGCATGAATCGAAATGAAAATGTCTGCTCTGTTTTGATTTGCAACATCACATCTTGCGCCGAGTTCTTCTATATCGGAAGCAGCCGCGCCTTTGGGAGAAACGGTTCTATCAGTTTCACGAGTCAAGATAACTTCTGCGCCCTCCGCCTCAAGCATTCTTTTAAGCTCCAAAGCAACGTTGAGGGTAACATTTTTCTCCATAACGCCAGTAGGACCGATTGCGCCCGCGTCGTTGCCGCCGTGACCGGGATCAATTACAATTTTTTTGCCTTCGAGCGCGGTGATTGTATCCAGTTCCTCATCCAGCTCTTTGAACTGCTCGTTAGTCTCTTTGGATTTATCGTCGCTATCGTCTTGTTTTTCTTGTTTATCCTTATTCTTTTTGTCGCGACGTTCTTGCTTTTCTTTTTCCTTGAGTGCCTTTTCGCGTTCGCGCTGTTCTTTAATTTCGCGTTCGAGTTTTTCTTTTTTCTCGCGTTCCTGTTGCTTTTTGAGTTCGCGCTCTTGTTTTTCCTTAAGTTCCTTTTCGCGCTTTTCAAGTTCCTTTTCGCGTTTTTCAAGCTCGCGTTCGCGTTCCTGTCGTGCTTTGAGTTCGCGTTCGCGTTTTTCTTTAAGCTCGCGTTCTTGTTGTTCCTTAAGTTCGCGTTCTTGTTGTTCTTTAAGTTCGCATTCACGTTGCTCAAGTTCACGTTCGCGCCGTTCTAATTCGCGTTCTCGTTCCTGTTGAGCTTTGAGTTCGGCGTCCTGTCTAGCTTTGAGTTCGGCGTCCTGTCTAGCTTTAAGTTCGGCGTCTCGTTGAGCTTTAAGTTCAGCGTCCTGTCTAGCTTTAAGTTCGGCGTCTTGTCTAGCTTTGAGTTCAGCGTCTTGTCTAGCTTTAAGTTCGACCTCTTGTCTAGCTTTAAGTTCGGCCTCTTGTCTAGCTCTAAGTTCTGCCTCTTGTTGAGTTCTAAGTTCGGCGTCTTGTCTAGCTTTAAGTTCTGCCTCTTGTTGAGCTTTGAGTTCTGCCTCTTGTTGAGCTTTGAGTTCTGCGTTGTCGGTAGGCTTAGACGAATTGACTTCTTGATTTGGTTTGAAGTCGGCGTTGCCTACGTCAATGATAAATCGATGTCCTTTAGGACCGCCGTCAAGATGAAACGTTTTAATCTCCGCCATGCTCTCGATAACTAATCGGACAGTCGACGGGTCGAATTGCGCGACGCGAATTTTTTTAGCCGCTAAAGATTTCAATTCAATTTCGCGCTGGGTGGTCGGACTTAGCCACGAGTTTTTAAGGTCGATAATAATTCGCGAGGGATTTTCTACGTAAGATTCGGTGAAGTCAACTTTTTTTGTCATGTCGACGACAATCCGAATAGTGCCCGCGCCGTAACCAACACGAATCGCGCTAACTTCGGCAAGATTAGCTTTTCGCTCGGAAAAACTCGGTTCGGCTTTTTGCTCTGCCGCTTGAGCCGCTGAAGTCGCCGCAATTAAAATGAGGAGACTCAGCAATATTTTCCTAATCAACAATTCAAAGCCTCCTCTTTCTCTAATTACTAGCCACTAGCCACTAACCACTTAAGTTTCGTATGAGCCGTAACGTTGTTCGAGTTTCTTAAAAATCCACGTCAACACCGCCGTCATTACCAGATAAAATGCGCCGGCGATAACAAACGGCGTCATGTCGAATTCGCGTTGTACGATTGTCCGCGCCACCCTTAACAAGTCGTTCATTGCTAATATATAAATCAGCGACGTGTCCTTGACGAGGTTTATCGTTTCGTTGGAGATTGGCGGCAACACTACACGCAAAACTTGTGGGAAAATTATATAGCGCATCATTTGCCAATGCTTAAGTCCCAATGCTTTTGCCGCCTCGTATTGTCCCTTTGGTATCGCTTGAATGCCTGCGCGAAAAATTTCTGCAAAATACGCCGCGTAGTTGAGCGTGAACGCCAGCAGAGCCGCCGCTACGTCAGGCAACATTATTCCGACCATTGGCAACGCGAAGTACACGAACAAAAGTTGCAACATCAACGGCGTACCGCGCATTATCCAGACGTAGAATTCCATTAAATACCTTAGCGGCGCGAAACTCGAAATCCTCCCTAACGCCGCCAATGCCCCTATCGGCAAGCTTAAAATTAAAGTCACGAAGAAAATTTCCAGCGTGACTTGTGCGCCCTCCAATATGAGGACTGTCATATCCAAAAATTTTTCCATAACAGATATTCCCTAACTCCCGTCTCGCGACGGCGGTCACTGTTTTTAATTCAGCAGCAACTGCCGATTATTTTTTCTTAACCAAATCAGCTTGGAACCATTGCTCGGAAATTTTCTTAGCCGCGCCGTCCTTAACCATTTCATCGAAAACTTTCTGCACTTTATCGCGCAGTTCGTTATCTTCTTTGCGGAAGGCAATGCCAAATTGAGTAATAGGACCAACAGCCACGTCAAGCGCGTCGAATTTGCCGTCTTGTTTACTCATAGCATAACGCCCGACAATTTCGTCGCAGACAAGCGCGTCAATTCTGCCGTTCTCTAAGTCCATAAACGCGCTAACATAGTCGCCGTAAGTTTTAAACTCTTTAAAGCTATCTTTGAGTGCCACGTTGCCGTCAATGTAAGTTTCGGCAGTGGAGCCGGCTTGCGTACCAACAACTTTACCCGCGAGGTCAGTCTCTGCCTTAATGCCCTGATCGTTGCTCTTCTTCACGAAAACGATTTGGCGATTGTCCATGTAAGGATCGCTGAAAAGCATATTTTGTTGGCGTTCGGGCGTAATGTCGAGTCCATTCCAGATAATGTCAATTCGTCCCGATTTAAGCTCCGCTTCTTTGCTGTTCCAGTCGATTGCTTTGAACTCAACCTCAGAGCCAAGACGTTTTGCCGCCTCTTTTGCCAAGTCAACGTCGAAACCGATAATTTTATTTTGCTCGTCCTTGAATCCCATCGGCGCGTATTCGTCGTCAAGCCCGATTACGATTTTTTCCATTTTCTTAGCGTCGCCGTCCGACTTAGCAGGCTCATTTCCACCGCCGCCGCAACCAGCAAATACCATCGTCACTAGGAGCAATGCCGCCATAAAAATTTTTTTCATACTTCCAAAACTTCCTTTCGCTAAAAAATTAATAGCCGCGTTGCATTATACTTTACTAATAATTGCATTGCAAGCGCGGCATTAAATTTTTTTGAAAACTAAATGAAAAGCCGAAGCGTCATCTCTTTTCGATAACGTCGGCTTGAAACCATTTCTCGGAAATTTTTCTTGCGGTGCCATCCTTAACCATTTCGTCGAAGGTCGCTTGAACTTTATCGCGCAACTCAACATTATCTTTGCGGAAACCAACTGCCATTTCAGCAACAGAACCGATTTTTACGTTGAGCAATTCAAGTTGTTTGGGAGTTTTATTTGCCTCATAGCGGGCGATAAGTTCGTCGCAGACAAGCACATCAATTTCCTTGTTTCGTAAAGCTGAAGTAACCTCTATAAAATTTCCGTAAGTCTTGTACTCTTTAAAGCTGTTGATAAGTTTTTCATCTTGACTAAGATAATCGTCCGAAGTGGAGCCGGCTTGTACGCCAACAATTTTTCCCGCGAGGTCAACTTCAGAATGAATATCAAGACCCTCGCCCCGCCTAACCAAAAGAACTTGACGGTCAATCATGTAAGGCTTAGTAAAAATCATATACTCTTTGCGCTCTTCGGTTATGTCTAGCCCGTTCCAAATCATATCAATGTTGCCAGATATAATTTCCGTTTTTTTGTTATCCCAATCAATGGACTTGAATTCTACATCAACGCCCATGCGATTCGCCGCCTCTTTGGCGAGGTCGACATCAAAACCTACAAGTTTATTCCGCTCATTGTAGAAACATATTGGCGCGAATTCGTCGTCAACACCGATTGTAATTTTTGTTATTTTATTGGGGTCGCCGCCGCAACTCGTGAATATCATCGTCAACAAAAGCAGAGTTGCAATTAAAATGTTCCTCACAATTAATTTCCTTTCTATAAGATTTACCTGCTTGATTTAATTAAGTCGGCACCGAACCATTGCTCGGAAATTTTTTTGGCGGTACCGTCTTTAACCATACTGTCGAAAACTTGTTGAACTTTATCGCGCAACTCGGTATTGCCTTTGCGAAAACCAATACCAAATTGAGCAACGGGACCTATCGTATCCTCTACAATTTTAAATGCGTCGGGATTTTTATTTATTTCGTAGCGCGCCGCAATCTCGTCGGTAATCAGCGCGTCAATTTCTCCTTTGCTTAAACTCTTGAATCCCTCGTTGATACTGCGATAAGTCTTGAACTTAGCAAAACTATTTCTTAAGTATTCGTCTTCGTTGATATAATTTTCGGAAGTGGAACCGGCCTGCGCGGCTACGATTTTTCCTGTTAAGTCGCCCACAGAATGAATTTCTTGCGGATTGTCTTTTGCAACTAAAATAATTTGGCGGTTGTCCATGTAAGGCTTGCTGAAAGTCATGTGCTCTTTGCGATCTTCAAGCATGCTAAGCCCGTTCCAAATCATATCGACATTACCAGAATCTAATTCGCTTTCTTTGTTGCCCCAATCAATAGGCTTGAATTCAAACGTCACCCCCATACGTTTTGCCGCCTCTTTAGCGAGGTCAATGTCAAAACCAACAACTTCGCCGTTTTCTGTGAATCCCATTGGCGCGAATTCGTCGAAACCAACTGTAATTATGCGGCTATGCTTAGGGCTTTTGGCGTCGTTAGAATTCTTTTCACCGCCGCAACCGGTCATCAGAAAAATTATTATAAGTAGAAAAAAAATCTTTTTCATAACTAAAATCCTCTTAATAAAAATTTACTTCTTATGCGTAATCAAATCAGCTTGAAACCATTGCTCGGAAATTTTTTTAGTCGTACCGTCAGCAATCATTTCGTCGAAAACTTTTTGAACTCTGTCGCGCAACTCAACATCACTCTTGCGAAAACCAATTCCCAGTTGCGTAACGGGTCCGATTGTCACCTCGCTTATCTCGAACTTGCGCGGGATTTTGCTAAGCTCGTAATGCGCCGCCAACTCGTCGACAATCAGCACGTCAACTTTCCCGTCCGACAAGTCAGCAAATGCCTGCTTAAACGTGGCATAAGTTTTAAAATCCTTAAAGCTGTTCAGGAGAGTTTTATTTTCGTCAACGTAAGTTTCGGAATTTGAGCCGGCTTGCGTCCCGACGATTTTTCCCGCCAAATCGTTTTCGGAAGTAAAATTAAAGTCCGCGCTCTTTTTGGCGAGAAGAATTTGGCGATTGTCCATGTAAGGCTTGCTGTAGAGAATACGTTCTTGACGTTCGGGCGTAATGTCTAGCCCATTCCAGATAATATCGATTTTGCCGGAATCCAATTCATTTTCTTTATTATTCCAGTCAATGGGTTTGAAGTCAAATTTAACGCCCATACGTTTTGCCGCTTCTTTAGCAAGGTCAATGTCAAAGCCGACGAGTTCGCCGTTTTTATCCCTGAAACCAAAGGGCGCGTATTCGTCATCAAGCCCAATTACAAGTGTGCCTTTATATTTCGGATTGTTGACATTGTTTGAATCCTGTCCACAGCCGCTAATCAAAAAAATCACCAGCAATAGCAGAAAAAATTTTTTCATGCCCCAAATCCTCCTATTAAAAATTATTTTTTATGAGTAATCAAGTCGGCTTGGAACCAATGCTCGGAAATTTTTTTGGTCGTGCCGTCAGCAATCATTTCGTCGAAAACTTTTTGAACTCTATCGCGCAACTCAACATCGCTTTTGCGAAAACCAATTCCCAGTTGCGTAACAGGACCGATTGTAATATCAATTACTTCAAACTTGCGCGGAATTATGCTAAGCTCGTAACGTCCAACCAATTCGTCAATAATCAGCACGTCAACTTTTTCGTCCGTCAAAGCGGTAAATGCCTGCTTAAACGTAGGATAAGTTTTAAAGTCCTTGAAACTATTTAGGAGAGTTTTATTTCCGTCAATGTAAGTTTCGGCGGTGGAGCCGGCTTGCGTCCCGACGATTTTATTCGCCAAGTCGTTTTCGGAGTTAAGTTTAAAACCAGCACTTTTTTTAGCCAGAAGAATTTGGCGGTTGCTCATGTAAGGCTTGGTGTAGAGGATACGCGCTTGACGTTCGGGCGTAATATCCATTCCGTTCCAAATCATATCGACATTGCCGGAATCCAATTCATTTTCCTTGTTATTCCAGCCAATAGGTTTGAATTCCAGTTTAACGCCCATACGTTTTGCCGCCTCTTTAGCCAAATCAATATCAAAGCCGACGAGTTCGCCGTTTTTATCTCTGAAACCAAAGGGCGCGTATTCGTCATCTATTCCGATTATAAGTTTACCTGCATATTTGGGATTGTTAATGTCATGTGAATTTTGCCCGCAACCACAACAACTAATAAAAAAAATCATCAGCAGAAACGGCAATAAAACTTTTTTCATACGCAAAACCTCTCTTATTAAAAAGTAGCCGTCTAACCAATCGCATTATATTTTCCCTACGCCTAATTGTCAAAAATTTTTATCGACGTTTAACGCATAATTTGTTATACTTTGTTCGACGATAAAGTTTTTGCGACGTATAAAGGAGTTTAGCATGAAGAAGTTTTTAAGGCGAATTCGCGACAGAGTTGGCAGGCGAAAGTTCCGAATTATATTTTCTACGATAATCTGTTTGCCGATTGTAATTTGGTGTTTTTATCGCGGCGGTTGGAGTTCATTAGTGGCGGCGTTGGCTGGCGTCGTGGTAGGGCAACTCATTTCAAGCAAGATATTTAAAGACTGAAAAATTTTTCCCTGCAATCAGCGGGGATTTTTTATGCGCCGAAAAATTTTCAGAAAAATTTTCCGCAAATGGTTGACCTAAATTCAAATGTGGTATAAAATTTTACATAAAATTTTCAGGAGAGTTACAGCAAAGCAGGTGAGCAGTATGGAAAAAACTACGGTCGTTGTAATCGGCGGCGGAGCAACGGGGCTGGGAATTTTGCGCGATTTATCTATGCGCGGCGTCAAAGCTCTGCTCGTCGAGAAAAATGATTTGGTTAACGGTGCAAGCTCGCGCTATCATGGACTTTTACACAGCGGCGGACGTTATGCCGTTAAAGACCAGGAAGCGGCTAAAGAGTGCATTATCGAAAACCAAATCATGCGCAAAATCGGTAAGTCGTGCGTCGAGCCTTGCGGCGGTATGTTCACACGCCTTGATATTGACGATGAGGCTTACGAGGAACTTTGGGTTAAAGGTTGCGCTGACAGTGGAATTGAGGCGACGCCCATAACTTTGGAAGAAGCTTTTAAATTGGAGCCGAGACTTTCGCGCAAACACGTTAAAAGCGCGTATCTTGTTCCCGACGCGGCAGTCGATGGTTTTCGTATGGCGTGGCAACTTATTGATTCGTCGAAACGTTACGGCGGGCAACTCAAAACTTACACGGAAGTTATCGGCTTTGATACGGTGAACGGAGAACTGCGCGGCGTTAAAGTTCGCGACCAATTTACCGGCGAAGAATACGAAATTGGCTGTGATATTGCGGTTAATGCGGCGGGCGGCTGGGCTGGCTTTGTCGGCAAATTGGCGGGCGTCGAAATCGGCGTTCAACCGGACAAGGGAACTTTGATTGCCTTCAATCAGCGAATAGTTAATCATGTCGTCAATCGTTTGCATAAATCTTCCGACGGCGATATTTTTGTTCCGCACGGTTCGATAACAATTTTAGGTACGTCGTCAATGAGCGTGCCCGACCCTGAAGATACGAGCACTTCACGCGAGGAAGTTGAGAGCCTTTTAAAAATCGGCGAGGAAACTTTTGAGGACTTGCGCGACTTTAGAATTTTAAGGACGTTTGCAGGCTCCAGACCGCTTTACATTCCGCCGGGCGGCGCAGTTGGACGTAGTGCCTCGCGTGGCTTTGCAATCGTTGACCATGCTAATGACGGCTTAAAAGGTTTCTTTACAATCGTCGGCGGCAAGTTCACTACTTATCGGCTTATGGCGGAAAAAATGTGCGACCAAATCTGCGCTAAGCTTAACAATAAAACTGCTTGTCGTACGGCTGAAGAACCGCTTGTCGAGGAAGTTTCACAAAACGATAAAGACCGCGCTAAAAAGTTTTTCCCGTCTTACGGCGTCAACCTTGCGGCAACTCGTTTAGGCGTCGACAGATTTAAAAAAGTCGTTGAGCGTCTGGAAGGTGACCCCGAAAGCCGCGAATTAGTTTGCGAATGCGAAAACGTTACACGCGCTGAAGTCGAGGAAATTTGCAAAGACGACACCAGCTTTATTGTCAACGACGTTAGACGCCGGACGCGAATTGGTATGGGCACTTGTCAAGGTAATTTCTGCGCATTGAGGGCGGCGGCTGTCTTCGCTGATATGGGCGTCGAATCAACTGCTAAAGATTCCTTAACTCGCATGAAAGAATTTTTGCAAGGACGTTGGAAAGGAATTCGCCCCGTGCTTTTGGGCAGGACATTACGCGAAACGGAAATGACGCGCTCAATCTACGAACTTTCAATGAACGTTGGAGGAGGTGCGCCGCAATGAAAATTTCTGATGTTATTGTAATTGGCGGCGGGCTTGCAGGATTTATGGCGGCGGCTGTTGCGGCTAATCACCAACAAAAAGTTATGTTGCTGACTTATGGCTCTGGTTCTCTGCCGTTGATGAGTGGCACGATTGATATTATAAACGCTAAAGCTCCCGATGCCGCGATTAAAAATTTGCCCGCTCATCACCCCTATAAAAAAATCGGGCTTAAAGCTATTGATTCAGCGGCGAAATTTTTCTGCGACGTTGCCGCGCAGGCCAATCTTCCCTACGTTGGCAGATTAAGTGCTCAAATTCCCGTCGTTACGGCTGTTGGCACGCTGAAATATTCTTGCCTCGTTCCCGAATCTATGGACGCCAGCAATCTTGTTAATAAGAAAAAAATTTTCGTCGTCGAGATTAAGGGCTTGAAAGATTTTTACGCGGCGATGATTGCCAATAATCTTAAGAAATATTTCCCCGATAAAACTTTCGACGTTGCCAAAATTGACCTGAAACTTTTGGGCGGGCGCGATATTACTTGTATGGATGCCGCGCAACTTCTGACTGACAACGAGCAACAGCTTGCTAATGAATTAAAATCATTAAAAGCCGCTGACGACGACGCGATTATAATTCCGCCGATTTTGGGCGTTATGGGGAATTTTTCGCGCTCCGTTATTACAACTCAAATCCGCGCAGAAGTTATCGAGACGACTTGTTTACCGCCCTCGCCACCTGGAATTCGTTTGCAACGCGCTTTTATAAAATATCTACAAAAATCCGGCGTCCGTGTTTTCGAGAACTCAAAAGTTGTGCGTGGCGTCGTCGAAGGGAAAAAAGTTACGGGCGTCGTTGTAGCAAATGTTGTCCGCGAAAAAATTTTCCGTGCTAAAAAAGTTATTCTGGCGACGGGAGGTTTTTACAGCGGCGGAATAACTATGCGCGACTTTGATAATCCCGTCGAACCGATTTTTGACATTCCGGTTTTCTTCCCGACGGGCGCGGAAAATTGGAGCAATAAAAATCTTTTCAGCGATAAACCGCAGGGCTTTTCGATGACGGGAATTCTTACGAACGATAATTTAAACCCCGCTGACGAGAACGGCAAAATCCTTTATGACAATCTGCATGTGGTCGGCGCGAATCTAGGCGGTTGCGATAAAATTTTTGAACGTTCAGCGGGCGGCATTGCAATTTCTTCGGCGTATAAAGCCGCGACGATTTAAAGGGAGGTTTACGAAATGAGCGACAAAACTCAAGCAATTTTCACGGGTGACCGCTGTCTTTCGTGTACGTCCTGCATGGCGAATTGTCCCGTCATGGCGGCTGTCAAAGAATATCGCGGTCCTAAGCTCGTCGGTCCGGCGCATGGACGCATGCATTTTTCGCAAGAGGACATTGAGGAAAGTTTGAATTACTGCTCCAACTGCAAAAGTTGCGACCGTGCTTGTCCTTCGGGCGTGGCAGTTTCTACGCTTAACATGTTGCAACGCGCCGAATATTACAAAAAGCATGGACACCTGCGCTCAGAAGATATGTTAGCGCACGGCGAGCGCATGGCTAAATTGATTCGCAAAATTCCTTTTGGTGCGACGTTCTCTAATATTGGCATGGGGCTTGGTAAAACTTTAGGTGTATTTAGCGCGTTGGGGATTGCCGGTGAACGCAATATGCCCGCTTATGCGTCGACTTCGTTTAAAGATTATTTTCCGCGAATCAAACAAACTGCAAGCGGCAAAAAAATTGTCATGTTCACGGGCTGTTTTATTAACGACAACGAACCGCAAGTCGGCGAGGCTTTTGTTAAAGTCATGAACGCTAACGGCTACGAAGTTTTAATCGACAAGGGCTTTAACTGTTGTGGTTCGCCGTTGGTCGTCATGGGCTTTCTTGACGAGGCTAGACAGCACGCAGATAATAACGTTGCCCGAATTCTTGACTGGAAGAAAAAAGGTATTCCCGTCGTTACGCCGTGTACGAGCTGTTCGCTTATGCTTAAAGAAGAATATCACGAACTTTTTGGCGAAGAACAATTCCACGAGGCGGCTACGAATGTTTACGACGCTTTTGAGTTTTTGGAGATTTTGCAGGAGCGCGGCGAATTCAACGACAACTTTAAGCCGCTTAGTCAAAAACTTTTGTATCACGTACCTTGCCACTTAAAGTCGCAAGCAATCGGACTTCCCGCGCAGGACATTTTAGAGGAAGCCGGAGCAAAAGTTAATCTCGCTGACGCAGGCTGTTGTGGCATTTCCGGCAATTACGGTTTCCGCAAAGATAAATACGAAATTTCTATGAAGATTGGCGCAAAACTTTTTGAGCGCATTAAGAAAAAAGACTTCGACAAAGTTATCAGCGATTGCGGTACTTGTCGAATGCAAATTCATCACGGCACCGATATTAAGCCTGTCCACCCGATTGAAATTCTTGCTAAGGCGTATGCTTAAGGAGGTGAAAATTTTTCCGGTTAATTTGTTTTAAATATTGAGGAGGAATTTTTATATGGCAAAAAATTATGTAATGGCACTCGACGCAGGTACGACTAGCAACCGCGCTATCATCTTCGACAAAAATTCTAAGATTGTTGGCGTGGCGCAACGCGAATTCACGCAACATTTCCCGAAACCCGGTTGGGTCGAACACGACGCCGACGAGATTTGGAGCACGATGGTTGCCGTCATGAAAGAGGCTCTCGAACATTCGGGGCTTGTCGCTAATGACATTGCGGCTATCGGCATAACCAATCAGCGCGAGACAACTGTTATCTGGGATAAAAAAACCGGTCGCCCGATTTATAACGCTATCGTTTGGCAATCCCGTCAAACTGCGCCCATTGCCGAAGCTCTCAAGGCGGAACACGCCGAAGAATTCAAAGACAAAACCGGCCTTGAGATTGACGCTTACTTCTCCGGCACGAAAATTAAATGGCTCCTCGACAACGTGGAAGGTGCTCGCGAACGCGCCGAAACTGGCGAATTACTTTTCGGCACAATCGACACGTGGCTGATTTGGAAACTCACCGGCGGTAAAGTTCACGTCACCGATTATTCCAACGCCTCGCGCACGATGATTTACAACATCAACACGCTTGAATGGGACGATCAACTTTTAAAATATCTCGACATTCCGAAGGCGATTTTGCCCGAAGTCAAGCCGTCCTCTTACGTTTACGGCGAAAGCAGTCCGTTGATTCTCGGTGCGGCAATTCCCGTTAGCGGCGCGGCTGGCGACCAACAGTCTGCGCTCTTCGGACAAAACTGTTTTGAACCTGGCACTGCAAAAAACACTTACGGCACAGGTTGCTTTATGCTGATGAACACCGGCACGGAAATTCACAAGTCCAAAAACGGATTAGTAACGACGATTGCTTGGGGACTCGACGGCAAAGTTGAATACGCGCTGGAAGGTTCAATCTTCGTTGCAGGCTCGGCGATTCAATGGCTCCGCGACGGCGTTCGCATGGTTGACAGTGCGCCCGACTCTGAATGGGTTGCTAAAAAAGTTAAGGACACGGGCGGCGTATATTTCGTTCCCGCGTTCGTCGGATTGGGTGCGCCCTATTGGGATATGAATGCTCGCGGAATGATTATCGGCTTAACACGCGGCACGACGAAAGCTCACATTGTACGCGCAACGCTTGATTCACTTGCCTATCAAACTCGCGACGTTTTGGAGGCTATGGAAGCTGACAGCGGCGAAAAACTTTCTGCACTTAAAGTTGACGGCGGAGCCTCTGCTAACAATCTCATGATGCAATTCCAAGCTGACTTGCTGGGCGTCCCTGTTGACCGTCCGCAGATTGTAGAAACGACTGCACTCGGCGCGGCGTATCTTGCCGGTTTAGCTGTCGGTGTCTGGAAGAATAAAGAAGAATTGAAATCTGCTTGGCAACTCGAAACGCGCTTTGAACCCGAAATGAAACGCTACGAAGCTGACGCGCTTTATAAGGGCTGGCGCAAAGCTGTTAAACACGCTATGAATTGGCTTAACGACGACTAAAATTTATTTGCCTGAAACATTTTGGGACGGGAAATTTTCGCCTCCCGTCCCTTAAGGAGGTATTATTCATGGATAATTTATTCGGCGAATTTATGGGAACAATGGTGCTTATCGTCTTTGGTTGCGGCGTCTGCGCGAATATGACGTTGACGAACTCCAAAGGACAAGGTGCCGGCTGGGTTTGCATAGCTTTAGGCTGGGGATTTGCAGTTACGTTGGGCGTTTTCACTGCGATTACGCTCGGTGCTCCTCAAGGCGATTTAAATCCTGCCGTCACGCTCGCCAAAACTATGGTCGGCATTTATACTCCTACACAATTTTTAGCGACTTCTGCCGCGCAACTCGTCGGGGCAATTCTCGGAGCAGCTATCGTTTGGTTAGCATACCTTCCGCACTGGGAAAAGACGGAAGACCCTGCCGCTAAACTCGGCGTCTTTGCAACGGGTCCTGCTATTCGTAGCCCTATTGCTAACTTCTTGTGCGAAGCTATTGCGACTTTCTTCCTTATGTTTGTTATCTGGATGATTTTCGGCAAACCTGTTGGTCAACTCGTTCCTGGCTACGGTCCTTATATGGTTGGCATTTTGATTGTTGCTTTGGGCTTGTCGCTCGGTGGTCCTACGGGCTATGCAATGAATCCTGCTCGTGATTTAGGTCCGCGTATTGCTCATGCTATTCTACCGATTGCCGGTAAAGGCGGTTCCGATTGGGGCTATGCTTGGGTTCCGATTGCTGGTCCGTTTGTCGGTGCAGCGGTAGCTTATATTGTCGCGTCTGCAGGTGGCGCAATCTGAAAATATTTTCTTAGCAACAAAAAAAGTCGAGGGCTTAATCGCTCTCGGCTTTTTATTTTCGTGAATATACAATCCAAGTGCAACAAATAAAAAACTCATAGTTTCCTGCTAAAATGTTTGTAACCATACCAAAAAAGGCAGGATGAACAATGAATTACAAACATCTTAGCATAAACGAGCGAGAAAAAATACTGTTTTATCGGCAGTGTCAGGAGTTTTGTGTAATTAGAATCGTTGATTTGACGCCATTCTTTCAAAGAACAATCTTTCGAGTGACTTGAAAGAAGAGACAACGCGTAACAGAGCGTTTCTCCGACGACGAATTTCATCTTTCATAATCTTAGAAAAAGTTGGTGTTTCTAGGCGGTTTGCTATTTACACAAAATCGCTGACACAGTCGGAGAATTGCTCAAGCCATTATCGCCCAGTACAAGCCCCAAAGTGTCGCCGAAATGCAAGCGGCTCTAAAAGAAGTCTTCGGACCGATGTTTGAGGCTATGCTTAATGGCGAAATGGAAAGTTATCTTGGCTACGAACCCAATTCGCGCGAGGAAAAAGAGACGA